>CAYOFE010000088.1:0-12675 GCA_964403135.1 uncultured Chromatiaceae bacterium
CACGTGGCGAAAGGCCTGCTCGAATCGGAAGGCATCGACGCCGTGCTGCGCGATGAGCACCTCGTCACGGCGAACTGGATGCTGTCGAACGCGCTCGGCGGAGTGCGCCTGATGGTGCCGCAAGCCCGCGAAGTGGAGGCGCGGCGGCTGCTGCAGCAGGCAGCGCGCGGGGAACTGGCGCTCGACGACCTTGAAGAGGACACGCCGAAATGTCCGAAATGTGGGGCCTGCAATGCCAGCGCGGACAACCCGAGCCGGCGGCTCGCTTTCGCGGCGCTGATATTTCTGAACGTGCCACTGCCATTTGCCCGAACGCGCCTGCGTTGCCGCCTATGTGGCCATCGCTGGACGCCGGCGAACAGTTCATGAGCGCCACCGTCAGGCGTGCCAAACTGCAGGACCTCGATCGGCTGGTTCCACTTTTCGACGCCTATCGTCAGTTCTACGCGCAACCCTCCGGCCGCGCGCTCGCGCGGCGGTTTCCGGATGAGCGCCTGTCGACGTACGAATCCGTCGTGCTGACCGCGGAGTCCGCCGACGGCGAGACGCCGGGGTTCGTGCAGCTGTACCGGAGTTTTTCCTCGACGCGCGCGGCGCGGATTTTCGTGCTCAATGACCTGTTCGTTGCCGCCGAGGCGCGGCGCCAGGCGATTGGTGACATCGGCTGCCTTGCGACCCGACGCTGCACCCCATGCCGGAACTGATCGACCTGCGCTCCGATACGGTCACCCTGCCCTCGCCGCCGATGCGCAAGGCCATGGCCGAAGCGGCGGTCGGCGATGACCAGTTCGGCGAGGACCCGACCACGAATCGCCTGCAGGAGCAGGTCGCCGGGTTGCTCGGCAAGGACGCCGCGCTCTGGCTGCCCTCCGGCACGATGGCGAACCAGGTGGCGCTGCGGACGCTGACGCGACCCGGTGACGACGTGATCGTCAGCCAGGAGAGCCACGCCGCCTGGCACGAGACGGGCGGATCGGCGGCGAATTCGGGGGTGCAACTCTCCGCGATCGGCGCTCGGGGCCGGTTTACCGCCGGAGAGTTCATTGCCGCCGTAAAGCCGCGCGGGCACATGCTGTATCCGCCGACCACGCTGGTAGAGATAGAGAACACGCACAACCGCTCGGGTGGCGTCGTGGTGCCGCTCGACGAAGCGCAGCAGATCTGCGCAGCGGCCGATGCACGCGGCATCGCCACTTACCTGGACGGAGCGCGATTGTGGAACGCTGCGGTGGCGACCGGGCTGGCCCCCGCGCAGCTTGCGGCGCCATTCCAGCTGGTTGGCGTGGCGCTATCCAAAGGCCTTGGCGCGCCCGCCGGTTCCCTGCTCGCCGGATCCAGGGATCTGATTCAAAGCTGCGTGCGGTACCGGCGCATGTTCGGCGGCGCGATGCGCCAGACCGGTATCTTCGCTGCCGCTGGCCTTTACGCGCTCGATCACAACCTCGACCGGCTGGCCGAGGATCACGCCAACGCGCGCCTCATCGCCGAACAGCTCGCTGGCCACCCGCGGATCCTGCTCGACCTCGACACGGTCCAGAGCAATATCCTCGTGTTCGACCTTGCGCCTGGCGCGCCGGATGCCGCAACGGCAGTGGCACGCGCGAAGGAACGAGGTCTGTTGATCCTCGCCTTCGGCCCGCGCACCGTGCGGGTGGTCACGCACCTCGACGTGAACGGTCAGACCTGCGCGCAGGCCGCAGAGATCCTGCTGAAAATCGTCGCGGAGTGATCCGGGCGCCTAGCGCGCCGGCATCGGCCGGTTCGGATCAATGGCCCGCCCGATGACGGCGCCAGGCTCGGCATCGCCCTTCAACAGGGCGCGCAGGTACTCGGGGGCGATGAAGTGACAGTAATGCACGCCGCGAAAACGCTCGGGCATTTTCGCGAACTGCAGGTCGGTGAAGTTGACGACGAAGCCGCGCGTGGCGATGTGCAGCGCGCCCGTCTCGTCCACCGAGGTCATGGTGTAGGGTTTCAGCCAGTCCGGACCGGTCATGCCGGGCTGCTCCTCGTTGACCACGGTCTCGGCCGGGTCAAAAGCCACCAGCGCGTAACGGCGCTTGCCGATGTCTCTGGTCATCAGCTGGTACACCGCACGATTCATGTCCTGGCAGAGCCCGTCCGGGCCGGCGGATCCCGCGCCGAAGGCTGCGTTGAGGTGATCGGCGCTCTTCAGCTTGCACGAGACGCCGAGCGGGGCACCCGATGCGTCATACCAGTTGAACTGCTGTATGGTCGGCCCCTCGATGACGGCTTTGGAGCTGACGAAGGCGTCGAAGTCCGTGTGCAGCACCAGTTTTACCGGCACCTCGGTGCGAGTGACCACGCGCTGCGCGGCGAGGCAGTACTGGTCGGTCGCAGGAACGGCCGCAAGACGCTTTGCCGCGCCCGAGCCCGACCCCGCGCAAGCGCCCAGGGCAGCGCACAGCACGACAACTGCGAAACTGCGACCCGGCACCGTCAGAGGTTGTAGCCGCGCTCTTCGTGCAGCGCGATATCGAGGCCCTCGGTTTCTTCCTCGCCGGAGACGCGCAGGCTGACGATAAAGCTGACCACTTTGAGAATGAACCAGGTCAGCGCGGCGCACCACGCAATGGTGGCGGCTGCGCCGATGAACTGCACCCCGAACTGTCCGCCGATGCTCTGCCCGGCCGGCAGGCCGGAGCCACCGAGGGTCGTCGCGGCGAACAGCGCCGTAAATAAAATCCCCATGGCTCCGCCGACGCCGTGCACCGGGAACACGTCGAGCGAGTCGTCGATCTCCAGCCGGCGCTTCACTGTCTGCGTGGCCCAGAAGCAGACGATGCCGGCGACCAGGCCGATGACCAGCCCGCCGAGCGGTCCGACGTAGCCCGAGGCCGGCGTGATGGTGCCGAGTCCCGCCACCATGCCGGTGACGATGCCAAGCACGCTCGGCTTGCCGAACTTCACCCACTCCTGCCCCATCCAGGCGAGCGAGCCGGCGGCCGCCGCGATGTGCGTCACCAGCATCGCCATGCCGGCCTGGCCGTTGGCGGCGAGCGCACTGCCAGCGTTGAAGCCGAACCAGCCGACCCACAGCATGCAGGCACCGGTTACCGTGGCCGGCAGGTTATGCGGCGGCATCGGCGTCATCGGGAAGCCGCGGCGCCGGCCCATGACCAGCGCGGCCACCAGCGAAGCGATCCCGGCATTGATATGCACCACCGCGCCGCCGGCGAAATCGAGAAATCCGAGTTGCGCGAGCCATCCGCCGCCCCACACCCAGTGCGCCACCGGCACGTACACCAGCATCAGCCACAAAATCGAAAACAGCAGCATCGCTGAGAAGCGCATGCGCTCGGCGAAGCCCCCGACGATCAGCGCCGGCGTGATGATGGCAAAGGTCATCTGGTACATCAGGAACACGGTCTCGGGCACCGTGCCCTGCACCGCGTCTGCCGCCACGGTGGCCAGCATCGCCTTGCCGAGGCCGCCGATCAGGGCCTGCGCGCTGCCGCCGTCGGTGAAAGTGAGGCTGTACGCGGCGATGACCCAGAGCAACGTCACCGCGCAGGCGATGGCAAAGCACTGCATCAGCACGGACAGCACATTGCGGTTGCGGACCAGGCCGCCGTAGAAAAGCGCGAGACCGGGCAAGGTCATGAACAGCACCAGCGCC
The DNA here is from genome assembly GCA_964403135.1 of uncultured Chromatiaceae bacterium. Classification (GTDB taxonomy): domain Bacteria; phylum Pseudomonadota; class Gammaproteobacteria; order Steroidobacterales; genus QUBU01. Next base: position 3,641 of record CAYOFE010000088.1, read on the forward strand.
GTGGAAGTGAGCATCCACGCCGTATCGCCGCGATCGGCCTCGGCGGCCGAGGCCAGATCGGGGAACCAGATCAGTGCGGCTGCCAACCCGTACGCCGCATAACTGCGCCAGTGCATCGCTCCCCCTTATTCCGGCCGCCCTCGCGCGGCGCCCGCTACAGCGCGCTGTCGCCCGTCTCCCCGGTGCGGATACGCAGCGCCTGTTCCAGATCGATGACGAAAATTTTGCCGTCGCCCACCTTGCCGGTGCGCGCGGCGCTGGTAATCGCTTCCACGGCGCGCTCGGCGAGATCGTCGTTGACCGCGACTTCGATCTTCGCCTTGGGCAGGAAGTCCACCACGTACTCTGCGCCACGATACAGCTCGGTATGGCCGCGCTGGCGTCCGAAGCCCTTCACTTCGGTGACGGTCATGCCGTTGACTCCGACTTCCGCCAGTGCGTTGCGCACATCATCGAGACGAAAAGGCTTGATGATGGCGGTGATGAGTTTCATGCCAGCGTTCTCCCGCGACTGCCGCCGCGCCTGTGCCGTTGCCGCCCGACCCGACGCCACGCCCGGGTACGAGGACCATTGCCGGCATTCTAGCCAAAAAAACCGCCCATTGGCTCTACTGCCGGTAAACCCAGCGCAACAGCGCGTCCTGCGCGCCATTGCCCCATCCGGCGCCGTTCTGGATCATCACCACCACGTAACGCCGGCCCGATCGGCCATCGACGTAGCCGGCGATGGAACGTACGCTGTTCAGGGTGCCGGTCTTCAGGTGCATGCGCCCGGCCATTTCGTCGTTGCGGAAACGCTTGCGCATAGTGCCGTCCATGCCGGCCAGCGCCAGCGATGACCTGTACTCGGCCCGATAGGGACTTCGCTCGGCCGCCAGCAGCAGCCGGCCAAGGCTGCGCGCCGAGATCCGCGTTTCGCGAGCCAGCCCGGCACCGTTGCCGAGATCCAGTTCGGGCATATCCAACCCGCGCCGGCCGAGGAACTCGCTGGCGGCCCGGACGCCCTTCTCGACCGTGCCGGGTGGGCCAAAGCGCTCGGCACCGAGGGTCAGCAGCAGGTGCCTGGCCATGACGTTATTGCTGAGCTTGTTGATCGAGCCGATGACGTCGGTCAGCGGCACTGACTCCAGGGTGGCGAGCGACCGGGCTGCGGGTGGCACGGTGCCTAACCGCATCCTGCCCGCGATTTTACCGCCGCCCTCCTCCCAGATGCTGCGGAACACGCCATACGCATAACTCGGCCCCTGCAGCACGCTGCGACTTACCCGGTACGCACCGCACTGACGGCTGAACCGGCCCGAGAAGCTGACCAGGTCATGGACCGGAGCATTAGCCACCGTGAACGAAATCCGGTTGTGCTCGCCACCACAGCGGCCCTCGACCAGCCGCACCTCGTTGCGGATCTCGAGGTTCGCCGGCATGGGTTCCGGGACGATTTCCACGCGACCACGAACCGGGTCGGGGCGGAACAGGAACTCGATGGACTGGAAGTTCACCAGCAGCGCATCGGGCACCACGTTGTAGGGGTTGAAGGGGCGGCCGTCGAAAGCCCCCGGATCGACCGTCCCGACGTCGAAATAGCTGTTGTCGATGACGATGTCGCCCCTGATATCGCGCACGTCCTCGATGCGCAGTCTGCGCACCAGCAGCCAGAGCCGTTCCAGCACCAGGAACGGATCGCCGTGGCCTTTCAGGTACAGGTCGCCGTCGAGCACGCCGTTGGCCGGCTTCGCCGTCGAGTAGGCCTGTGTCTTCCAGGTGTAGGTCGGCCCCAGCGACTCCAGGCCGACATAGGTCGTAACGAGCTTGATGACGGAGGCGGGGTTACGCGCCACGTCCGGGTTGAAGATCAGCAGCGGCTCGTCGGCACCGACCTCGTGCACGTAGGCGCTGATGCGATCGGGCTTAATCCTGCTCTGGTCGAGAGCGCTGACGACCGAGTCGGGCAGGCCACGCTGGGTGGCGGCCAGGGTCGGCGCCACGCAGGCAAAAAGCCCCAGCGTGGCGGCCCACAGAAATCTGTAGAGCATCCTCGCGCGTATCCGGGAGTTACACAGACGAAACGCGGCGATTGTGCACAATACGCCCGCGCCGGGTCCAGCCAGCCAGCAACCCGTGGCGCACCGCGCCGATCACTTCCCAGCCCTCGCCGTCGGCAACTGCTGCCAGCTCCTCGTCGGGGCGCACGGCAATGGCCGTGCCGACGGCTCGAAACACCGGCAGGTCATATATCGAGTCGCCGTAGGCCACCGTGTCGGCCGGCGCGATGCCGGCCTCGCGCGCCAGTTCGGAGACGATCTCGACCTTGCGCCCGGTGAAGGGGTGGCTGACCGGCGGATCGGGCCGGAAACGCCCGTCGCGCACGACGCAGTGCGAGCCGATGGCGTGTTTCACGCCGAGCTGCGCAGCGATGGCTGCCGCCACGAAATCCGGCGTGCCGGACAGCAGCACGACCACATCGCCCTGCTCCTGGTGACGGCGCAGCCGCTCCACGCACGGCGCGAACCAGGCCCGCTGCAGCGACGTGCGGGCCCAGGTGCGGGCCAGCCGCTCGATCTCCTCGGCGCGCAGCCAGGCGAGGTAAGCCTTGTTCTTCTTGAACACGTGCCGGCCGAAGCGCGGCGTCCAGCGGCACAAGAACCACAGGAACGCCAGCACCTGGCGCGGCCCGATCTTCCCCGAGCGCAGCAGGTGCAGGAAAAACCGCTTCTCAGTGCTCGGACCGGTGACCAGGGTGCCGTCAATGTCGAATACCGCGAGGCGCATATGGCATTGCCGTCAGTTGCGGGTGGACTGCTGCGGCATGAGCTTCCCGAGGATGGCGTGCCGCTCGCTATAGATGAACTCTAAGATGACCGGCAAGCCACGGGCAAGGCACACGGCGACCGACAGATACACCAGCACCGCACCGACGCCCGACATCAACCCGCCCCAGTTCGACCAGAAAGCGGGGAACAGCGCTGGCATCGGCCGGATGAACAGCAGCCAGCAGAAGGCATGCGCCTTCAGCACCGCATAGAAGATGCGCATGAACTTGCCGGCGACAAGCCACCGCCCGATCGGCGTTGCCATCATGGCGAATGGACTCTCGCGCCGGGTCGTGGCATGGCCCGAGCGAATGGTGTCGACGATGGTACCGCGAATCACGAACACCAGTGGCACCCAGATCGGCACCAGGTTCAGGTCGGCGAGCACGATCCACATGGTCAGCTCGACGATGCGGTCGCCGGCAATATCGAACATGGCGCCGAACAGGCTCGTCTCGTTGCGCTTGCGGGCTACGTATCCGTCGAGCCCATCCGTCAAAAAAACGATGATCAACAGCGGCACATTGAGGAGGTGCAGCAGCGAGGGCGGCTGCTGGTAGGCGATCGCGACCACTGCGATGAGCAGCAGCAGGCGGCTGAGCGTAATGAGATTAGCCATCGGGTCATTATAAAGGGGTGTTGGTCGGCGACTTTGACGGGAATCGCCGTCCTATGCGGATTTCCGCGGCCGGTTGATACCGAGCGAGCGCATGCGATCGGCGAGCGTGGTGGGGCGGATGCCGAGCAGTTCCGCCGCACCGCCCTTGCCGGAAATGCGCCAGCCGGCGGTCTCCAGCGCCGCCAGCATGTTCTGCCGCTGCTCCTCGCGCATCTCGGCCTCGGTGCGAAACGCGCGGCCGGCGGCAGCGCGCGGCACTGCGGTAGCGGGCATATCCGGCACCGCCGGCATCGCTTCCGGCAGCGACAAGTCGAGCCGCAGCACGTTGCCGCGCGAGAGAATCACCGCGCGCTCGATGACGTTTTTCAGCTCCCGCACGTTGCCGGGCCAGTCATAGCGGCGCAGTGACTCGACCTGGCCCTGGGTGAACTGCAGTGGCGGGCGGGCGAACTGCCGGCACACCTGATCGAGAAAATGCACCGCGAGCTGCACCACGTCGTCGCCCCGCTTGCGCAGCGGCGGCACCTGCACCGGGAATACGCTGAGCCGATAATAAAGGTCTTCACGAAACTCACCGGCCTCGACCGCCTTTTCGAGATCCTTGTTGGTGGCGGCGATCACTCGCACGTCGACTTTGCGGGTCTTGTCATCGCCGACGCGCTCGAATTCCTTTTCCTGCAGCACGCGCAGCAGCTTCCCCTGCAGCGCGAGCGGGATTTCCCCCACTTCGTCCAGAAAGATGGTGCCGCCGTCGGCGAGCTCGAAGCGCCCGACCCGGTCGCGGTGCGCGCCGGTAAAGGCACCGCGCACGTGGCCAAAGAACTCGCTCTCGAACAGCTCGTGAGGAATGGCCGCGCAGTTCACCTTGACGAGGGGCCCGCTGGCACGCCGGCTGCGGCCATGGATGGCGTGGGCGACGAGTTCCTTGCCGGATCCGGTCTCGCCGACGATGAGTACGCTGGCGGGCGTGCCCGCCACCGCCTCGATCCGCGCCAGCATCGCGGCCAGCGCCGGGCTTTCGCCGACGATGCGGCCGAAATTCATCGAGACGTTGACCTCTTCGCGCAGGTAGTCGCGCTCGCGTTCGAGCTCTTCCTTGAGCCGGGCGATCTCGCCGTAGGCTTCGCGCAGCCTGGCCTCGGCGCGATTGCGCTCGGTGACGTCCTTGCTCGCCACCAGCATCCGCACCACCTCGCCCTTCTCGTTGCGCTCGGCCCGGGCCGACATCAGCACGTCGAGGACCTCGCCGCCCTTTGTCACCATCTGCCGCGGCACGTTCTGCACGTCGCCCTGGCTGATGAACTCGCGGAGCTTCCCGTGCAGCAGCGGGCGGCGCGACTCGTCGGTGATGAAATCGAGAATGGTCCGGCCAATCACCTCGTTGCGCGAATAACCGAGCTTGGCGAGCCAGTGATTGCTGACCGCGAGGATGCGTCCGTCCGCATCGACCGTGTGCAACATGGCCGGTGTGGATTCATAGAGCTCGAGGTAACGCCTCTTCTGCCGCTCCCGGTCCGAGGTCTCGACAAATAACGACACCGACAGCGCGCGCCTGCCGTCGGCGGCATTGACCGCGACGGTCGTGGCCAGCAGGTCGACCGGTTGGCCGTCCTTGCACAGGAACTCCACCGGTACCTGGTCGAGCCGCCCGGTGCGGCGAAAGCGCGGCAGGTGCTCGTCGCGAATGCGGGCGAGGCTGGCCGGGGTAGCGATTTCATCGGGACGCCGCCCGAGAAGCTCCTCGCGCGAATAGCCGAATCGCTGCACCCAGGTGTCGGACACGTCGAGAAAGCGGCCATCGCTGTCCAAGACCGTGAGCAGCACGGGCAAGCCGCGGATAAACGAGGCGAAGTCCACTGGTGAACTTGTCATGGCGTGAGTTTACGGAAATTCGTTTTTCAGTGAAACGGTTTTCCGTTAAAACCGGAATTCCGCGATATGACTAGAAATCCTAATCTTTTGTTTTTAAAGATAATTTCAAATTGGCATGGATTGTGCTGTGTCTGGATGTCCCTGGAAGGGATCTGAAACCGGAAGAGAAAGCGCATGGACACGAAGCATTGGATCATCCCGGCCCCGGTTGAGCGGTTGCCGGCCCTGTTTCTGGCCATCATGGTCACGGCCCTGGTGTTTGCCGCCATCCACGCGGGCTTTACCCCGCGTGCGGTGGCGCCGCTCGAATGGCAGTGGCAGCAGGCGGGAGTTGTCTCGTCTGACACCGCGGCTTGAGCGGCGGGATTTGATCAGTATTCGGAACTTGCGGCGTGCGCGACCCGGTCTTCCCCTTCGCGGCGCGCCGGAAGCGATGGCTGAGCGCCATCACCTGGCGGTGTTTGTTCTCCCCCCTCACCAACACCGCCGTTCGCGGGCTCGCATGGCCCACCAGTCGGGGCGTCAGGACTGAACCGGAATCTCCGGGGCCATGCGGGCCCTTTTTGTGCCCGATGCTACTCCGTTGGCGGGGGCCCGCTGCGCACGCCGAAACGACGACCACGCGCCATCAACTCGTTGAGCTGTTCCCTGCTCATGCTGTTTTTCAGGCGATTCAGCCAGTGCCGCGCCCAGGCGAACTCGATCGCCAGGATGGCCAGACCGATCGGAATGACCACCAGCGCCGGGCCAGGCGTTACCAGCATGACGATACCCATGAGCACGACTGTGCCGCCGATCAGCGCAATGGCGATCCGCCGAGCCAGCCGGTAGCCCTGTTTACCCAGTTCGATGAGCATGATGTCGTAACTGCGGCATTGGCAGCCGCGCACGACAAATATACTAGAACTGTCGCGCACCGCGACCTTCCGACCCACTGCTAGAATGCGGCGTCGCGAAACCCGTCGCGCCCGAAACAACATGAGAATCGGTTCATGTCGCCCCAGCTTGCCCATGCTCGCCGCACTGGCGCTTACGATCCTGCCAGGCGCCACGGCCAGCGCGGGGCCGGCCGCAGTGACATTGCGGCAGGAGTTTCCGGACCCGCCAATCGGTTCGGCAGCCGACGGCTTGCCGCTGGTGGGTCAGGGTGGCGCGACGGACGACACTGTGCCGTTCAGAATCGGGCTCGACTACCGGTGCGCAGACGCCGAGGCGAAACGCCAGTTGCTGCTCACGGTGGCCGATACGATCAAGCTGACCGACGCTTCGACTCTGCCTTCGCCGCAGACGTTGCAGATCGACGTGCCGCTTGCGCAGCTGCAGTGGCTGCGCCCGGCAAGAGCATGCGCTGACCTGCGGTATGCCGAGGCCTATTGGGCAAGCGACCGTGTGCGCTACTTCCGGTTGCGTACGCACGCGACGGCTTTCGCGACGCTGACCTGCACGGACGCCGCCGGGGCCGTGGAAATGGCCAGCGCCACGGCGCCTCTCGACGTCTGGCTGGGTTGTGCAACGCCGTCCGCGGAATCCGCCCCGGAAGATCTCAGCGCGCCAGGTTCTGATCCAGAAACGTGAGCGTCCTGCGCCACGCGTCCTCGGCAGCGGCCGCCTGGTAGGCGGTTCCGGAGGGATTCGCGAAGGCGTGGTCGGCGCCGTCGTAGATGTGCACCTCGGCCTTCTTGCCGAGCCGTGCCATGCTGTCCTGGAAGGCCTTAACCGTGGGCAGAGGCACGACCCGGTCATTGCTTGCGAAAAGACCGAGTATCGGCATTGTCAACCGGGCCAGTTCGGCCTCCGTCGCCGTGACCGATCCGTAATAGATCACGGCTGCGTCCACCTGTTCGGGCATTGCGAGCGCCGCGCGCAGCGACCACCGCCCGCCGAGGCACCAGCCGATGGTGCCGATTTTCGGCGCGCCAACGGTCTGCTCGAGATAGGCATAGGCCTGGCGCAAGTTTTCCTCGGCCGGCGCCGGGTTGCGGCTCAGTTCCCCCGCAAGCTTCGCCGCCGCCGGAGGTTCGGTGGCCGTTTGCCCGGAATACAGATCGACGGCGAGCGTCACGTAACCTTCAGCCGCGAGGCGCCGCGCCTCGGCGCGCACGTTGTCGTTGAGGCCCCACCACTCGTGAATCACGATCAGCCCCGGGCGCGGGCGGTCCTGCGCCGCAGACGGGCGGGCGAGATAGCCGAACACGGGCTGGCCAGCGACCCTGCCGTAAGCGACTCGTTCCTCGGTCACTGCCCGTGCAGCCGGAGTGGTCGCGGCCGGGGTTGCAACAGGGCTATCGTGCGCGTGTCCGGCCGCCATCCGCGCGTCGTCCGCCGGGTCTGCGGCAGGCGCCGCAGCTGACCCATTCTGGTGCGCAGTGCCCGCGCAACCTGCGATTGCCAGAACCAGGACGAGCAGGAACCCGATCTTCATATGCATCACCCCCGCCGGACAGCCGGTATGTGAGGATGCCATAAACGGCCACGGCGGGCGCTGGAGAAACACCGCCGCAATGCCTATTCTCGCCGTGTAACTGCGGCCAGACGCGGGCTATACATGCCAGACAGGCAAGCGATCGACCTCTTCCGCGGACTGCGCGATCGCATCGAGCGCGACCCCGACGCGCGCGAAAGCTATGCCCGGCGCGTCGCGCGCGCGGGGCGCATCCTGGATGTCGGCGGCCGTAACCAGACCTCCCGGAGCGCCGCCTGGATTCGCAGCCTGGCCCCCGACCTGGAACTCCAAATCGTCTGCACCGATGTCGCGGCCGACTATGGCCCGGACCTGGTTGATGACATCACCAGATCGGGGATTCCGGATGCGAGCTTCGACGGAATCTTCTGCGTCTCGGTGCTGGAGCATGTGGAGGATTACCAGGCGGCGATGCGCCACCTGCACAGGATCCTGAAGCCGGGCGGCGAAATCGTGCTCTATGCGCCGTTCGCCTATCCCTTTCACGACCGCACGGACCATCACCGCTTCACCTTCACGGAGATCGGCCGGCTGATGGCGGATTACTCCGATTTCAGGATCTGCCTTGCGGATGGCAACGGCTACGGCGGGGTGCTGCTGCAGGTGCTCACGTTCCACGCGATACAGCGCTGGCCGCGCCTGTGGGCCCTGCTGTCAGCGCTCTGCAACAGCCTGCTGGCTGTTCCGCTCGCCGTCATGTTTGTGACGGGGCGGCGCTGGCGCGGCGTCAGCTGGCGGGATTTCCGCTTCTACTTCACGCACCTGCACCTGGCCCACGGCTTCTGGGGATGGGGCAGGAAGTGACCCCCGGGGCCGGCGGCGGGAGACCGGCCGGCATCGAACCGAATAGCGCCGACAACTAGCGATAACGTGACTGTATCGAGGCCAGCACATCGGGGCCGGGGCCAAGCTTCTCGTAACTCATCACGTTCAGCGGCTCTTCGGGCAGGTTCTGCACGTCGTGCATATCGGGCCGGGTCTCGTCGATATAGAGCAGGCCCGTCACGACCTCGCCCTTCGCCTGGTGCCGGTTCAGGAACCCGAAGGCCGCAACCCGATCCGTCGGATCGTAATCGGCCCCAACCTTGCGCAGCAGCAACTGGCTGCCGTCGTGCATTTTCACCGCCTGCACTTCGCCGGGCGCGTACTTCGTGGTGATCTCGCCGGAGGGCGGGACAAAGTCGGTATAGATCGCTTCGAACCGGTGCTGGCGGGTGAACGCGTAGCTCTTGGTGGAACCCTCGTGATCGTTGAACGTCACGCAGGGCGAAATCAC
>CAYOFE010000089.1:0-12514 GCA_964403135.1 uncultured Chromatiaceae bacterium
CGGGCAGGTCGTGACCGTGAGCGCAGGTGCAAGCTCGGCCGTACCGGCACGCCATGGCCGGGCCGAGCGGCTGCTATCGGCCGCCGAGCGCGCCCTGCATACCGCCAAGGAACTGGGCCGCAATCAGGTCGCTTACAGCACAGCGGCTCGCACCGGGCTATTTCAATCTCTGTGCCTGCCGAACGACGTCACGGCAGCGCGGCCGTCCTGATCCTCCGGGGCGGTCAGAAGCGGTACTCGCCCCGCACCCCGAACGTGCGCGGCTTGGACGGCCATACCAGCGTGTTGACCAGTCCGTACCCGCCCAGGTTCTCGACGTCGGCATTCTCCCAGCCGCGCTCGAAGTACTCCTCGTCAAAGGCGTTCTGCACGTAGGCCACCGCGCGCCATCGCTCGCCGCTGTCGAAACCAATGCGGAAGTTGAACTCGTTCCAGCTTGGCGTCACCGCCAGCGCCAGGTTGTCAGGGCCCGCGAACATGTCGTCCTGGTAATGGTGCTCGGCCGAGAGGTAGATCTCGGCGCTGCCGGCCAGCGGAATGTGATAAGTGATGACCTCGCTCGCACTCCAGTCGGGGTTGAACCACAGCTCATTACCGGTGCAGGCGTCGCAGCCCCCGTCATCGAGGAAACTCTGGTCCACCGAGTCAATCTCGGTGTCGGTATAAGCCAGGCTCGCCAGCAGCTCCCAGCGATCGCTCGGCTCCCATCGCAACTCGAGTTCCGCACCCGTGCCGCTCGCCTCGGCGACATTGTCGGTGAGCTGCGAGCCGTTGACGAAGTACAACAGCTGCAGGTCGTCGTACTGATAGTTATACAGGCTCAGGTTCGCCTGCAGCGTGTCGTCCAGAAGGCGCGCCTTGGCGCCGACCTCGAAGCTCACCACGTCCTCGGAGTCGAATTTCTTGATGACCGTGCCCGGCGCCGCCAGGCCGTCGTCGTCCACGTCGATTTCGCCGTCGCCATCGGCATCCGGCACGACCAACCCGAAGGTCGAGTAGCCGCCGGACTTGTAGCCGGTCGAGATGTTGCCGTAGAAGGACCACTGGTCGCTCAGCGTGTAATTGAATGCCACGCGCGGCGTAAAGTCGCTCCAGTCGTCCTCGTCCGCGATGAACCGGCCACCGGTGTGGAACTCCCACACGAAGTTGTTGCCGAGCGCGCCGCCGGAGTCGAACACCGCGGTGCGGAATTCCTTCTCGTCGTACGTGTAGCGGGCGCCGAAGATCAGGTCCAGCCGGTCTGTGACCGACCAGGTCGCATCGGCATACAGGGCCCAGCCCCAGTAATCACCCTCGTTGACGTTGCGCTCGGCCTTATTTGCGACGAGGTCGGCCGGATCGATGTCGTCTTCCCAGTAGGCTTCGAAGTCCGGATCGTCACAACCGGACACCGGCGCGCCGATATCCGCGGCTTCCGTGACGCCCAGCGCCCGGCACAAGTCATCTTCACTGTAAATATTGTTGAAGGTGGCATCGATGTCCTCGTCGTAGATGCTGCCGCCGACGAACCAGACCACCTTGCCATTGCCCGGAGAATTCAGGCGGATCTCCTGGCTGACGTAATCGACCTCCTGGTCCTGCTGGTAGTTGTTCACCGGCACGCCGGTGGCGTCATAGTCCTCGAGATAGTTGAAGTCATAAGACTTGTAACCTGTGATCGAGGTAACGGAGTACCCGCCGCCGATCTCCACGTCGACGTTGAGCGTCAGCTTGAAGATATCCGACTCGTCGCGGCCCTGGTCGAGGGCGCCGACGTCGGTCGATACCTTGTCGTCCGGGAGCCTGGCACCGGCCGGGTCCAGCGAGCCATCGGCTGCCAGAGGGAACGTGCTCCAGTAGACTGATGGATCGCCGTCGCGGTTCTCGAAAAAGCCGGTCAACGTCGCATCCACCGCCTCGCCCTTCCAGCGCAGCGCTGCCTGCCCGGCATCGCTTTCGTGCTCGCCCAGGTCGCGACCGCCGGCGAGATTGTCGAGGTAGCCGTCCTCCTCGCTGTGCGCGAGCGAGGCGCGGAAAAACAGGTTTTCCGTCAGAGGCGCATTCACCGTGCCATCCAGCTCGTAGTGGTCGTATTCCTCCACGGCCGCACTGAGCTTGCCGCTGAACGCCTCCTCCGGCTTGTGGGTCACAACGCTGATCGCCCCGCCGATGGCATTGCGCCCGAACAGCGTGTTCTGCGGGCCGCGAACCACTTCGGCACGCTCGATATCGAGAAACGTGGTGACGACCCCGCCATTGCGGCCCTCGTGCACGCCGTCGACAAATATGGCCACGGATGGATCGCCGCCGATGCCGAAGTCATTGGTGGAAATGCCGCGAATCGCCAGCGCATCGATGAAGCCGTCGTCCGTATTGCCGTTGAAACCGGGCGTGAGCGCCGCCAGGTCGCGAAAGTCCACGACATTGGCTTGCTCGAGGAACTGCTCGTCGAACGCCGACACCGCGAGCGGCACGTCCTGAAGCGACTGCTCACGCTTCTGCGTGGTGACGATAATCTCCTCGATGGCTGAAGCCCCGGGCGGGATCAGCCCAGCCGAGAGGCCGGTCAAGGTGGCAAAAAACGCCAGCGCAGTCACGTTACGAGCAGGCATAGCCCGACCTCCCCAGGACTCTGCCGAGGATCATAGACCCGCCACGCGAAATTGTCAGTCCGTAGTGGAACTAGCGGATCAGGCGCCGCCGGATGAAGTAAGTGGCCGCCACGTAGCCAGCCACGGCATACAAGAGAATCACGCCAATGTGCAGGGCCGCCTGCTGCACGACCTGGCCGGCGACCAGCGGCCGGATCAGGGCAATCGCATGGGACAGCGGCAGAACCTGCACGATAGTCTGCGCAAACTCGGGCAGCGTGCTGATCGGATAAAACACGCCGCTGAAAATGAACATCGGCGTAATCAGCAACGTCACGTAATAATTGAAGAAATCGTAGGACGGGGCGAACGCGCTGACGAGCAGCGAAGGCCCGGCGAAGCACAGCCCGACCAGGTAAAACACCGGCAGCGCGGCAACCGCCGACCAACTCGGCACGGCGCCGAGCAACGCCGCCACGGCCAGGATCGGGACGGTCACGATGACCGATTTGGTGGCGCACCACAGCAGCTCACCCGCGACGATATCGTCCACCTGCAGCGGTGTCGCGAGAATCGCATCGTAGGTCTGCTGGTGCACCATCCGCGTGAACACCGAGTACATGCCCTCGAACGCGGCGGCGTTCATGGCGGAGGAAGCGAGCAACCCGGCGGCGAGAAACGTCAGATACGGCATGCCGGCAACATCGCCGATGAAGCGCCCGAGCCCGAAACCGAGCCCGAGCAGGTAGACGAACGGCTCGCCGAATGCGAAGAACATGCCGGCCGGCGCGAGCTTGCGCCACACCAGGAGGTTGCGCTGCCAGACCTTGAAGGCGGTGGCCTGCGGCCGGGGGATTACCATCATGAGTGTTGTCATGGCGCGTTCTCAAATTTTACTGCGAAAACTCCAGGCCTGAGCGCCAGGAACCTGGCGGCAAAATACCTCTCGCGGGTCGGTTCTGGTCATTCGCGCAACTCGTGTCCGGTCACCCGCAGGAACACGTCCTCGAGATTACCGGGACGGTGCATGTACGTCAGGTCCGACACGCGCTCCAACCGGTGCAGTACCGGCGCCAGCACGTTGGTGTAGCAATAGTGCGTCTCCCCCACCCGCTCCAGGCGGATGCCCGGCACGCCGGCAAGCAGCCGCTCGATGGCAGCAGCATCGCCCTGCATCTCCAGCACATCGGACTCAACGTGCTGACGCACCAGCTCGCGGGGCGCGCCTTGCGCGATGATCCGGCCCTTGTCCATCACCACCAGCTCGTCGCAGAGCCGCTCGGCCTCGTCCATGTAATGCGTGGTCAGCAGCAATGTCTTGCCCACGCTGCGCAACTGCCGCAGGCGATTCCAGATCATGCGCCGCACCTGCGGATCCAGCCCGGTGGTCGGCTCGTCGAGCACGATCAGCTCCGGGTCGTTGATCAGGGCCCGGGCAATCGTCAGGCGCCGCTTCATGCCGCCGGACAACGACTTGATCGGGTCATCCGCGCGGTCGTGCAGCTCCATGAAGTGCAGCAGCTCATCGATGCGCGGCACCACCTGCGCCGGCCGCAGTCCGAAATACCGCGCGTACATGCGCAGGTTCTCGGCCACCGTGAAATCAGGATCGACATTATCGGCCTGCGGCACCAGCCCGATGCGCGCGCGGATATGGCGCGCCGCCGTCGCCACCGGCAGATCGAACACCGTCAGGGTGCCGGCGGTGGGCGGAGATTGGCCGAGAATCATGCGCAGCGTGGTGGTCTTGCCTGCGCCGTTCGGGCCGAGAAAGCCGAAGCATCCGCCGCGCGGGATACTCAGGTCGATCCCCTGCACGGCCGCCCGCCCCTCGAAATGCTTGGCGAGCCCGCGCGCGACGACCACCGGCCGGGCGCCGGCTGAAGCCGCCGCCGCTGGCGACCGTGGCATTGGTAATTCCTGCATGAGTGCGGGCGATTATGCGCGAGGCCCGACAATCACAGGTAGCGACGAGAGAAATACCTGATCGTCGCCCCGGCCGAACACCGCTTCGGTATACAACGCCCGATAGCCCGTGTCGGGCCGGCTCATCGCGTAGCGGTAGCGGCCCATGCGCCGGACGAGCGGCGTGGAACGCCAGTTCGCATCGCGGAAATCGCGCGTCGCGGATCGGGCTAGCCACGCGCGCACCGCCAGCGGCTGCGGATCGGCCTGCAACACGACCGCGAGGATGTCCGCCGACTCGTCGTATTGCCACTCGAACGCCGGCATGGCCCGGCGACGCCCGGCACTCTGGTGAACCGCATTGATGGCGGCAATCATGCGGCGGAAATCGGTGAGCTTGTGGCCCTGGTTCGGCAGGTAAACCGGGTACTTGGGGCCCTGCAGGCCGTCCCAGTACAGTCGCGCGGCATCGAGCGGCCAGTACCGGTCGTTTGTCGCCAGGATCACGACTTTCGGCTGTGTGAGTCGCTCGCGGTAGGCGTAAGGATCGACTATTGCCAGCAGCCGCCGGCCAGCGCCGGTGCCAAGCTGTTCGAGCAGGCCGCGGGCGCTGTAATCGGCGATCTGCTCCGACGTGCCGCCCCAGGTCTCGCGCTGGTGCGTCATCTGCAGGCCCATGTTCAGCACATCGATCACCATTGGCGCGAGTGCGCTGACGCGCGGGTCAGAGGCCGCGGTAAGCCAGGTGGTCCAGCCGCGCTTCGATGCACCGGTCACCGTAAACCCGTCGATGCGGTGCGACCAGCGTTGCTCCGCGAAGCTCTGCGCCGCATCCATGGCCCGCACGGCCGATTTGACCATCGGCAGCAGCAGGGGCCAGTCCGGCTCGCCGGTGCGCAGATACTGCTCGAGGGTGTGCGCGATCAGCGCATCCTCGGTCAGGCCATCGAACAGAGGCTGGTTAGGCACCTGGCGCAGCACCACCACCGGTGAACGCAGGCGATTGGCGATCGCCAGGAACAGGTCAGCGCGCTTCGGCAGCTCGACGCGGGCCGGTGCACGCGCGTAGGCGTCGCGCCACCTTCCACCATCGATCGCGAGCAGCGCCTGGCGCGCGTCGGGCACGAGGTCGGCGGGGCGGATCAGGTAGAGCTGGTGGCGCCAGGCAATGCCGCGCCAGGTCTGCGAAGTCAGGGTCAGCTCTACCCAGTCGGCACCGCGATAGCGGCCCTCGGCGCGCAGCTGCCACGCAAATGTCGCATCGGGCCGAGCGAGGTAATCCGATAGCGCCCCCGGCGTCGAATTATCTGCATTGGCGGCCAGCGTCGCCGATGCCTGTGGCAGCGCAGCGAGCGGCCACCAAGCCACTGCCGCCCAGATGCGAAAAAAGGCGCGTTTCGTGGTCACGTTGAATTTCGGGCCCGCGTCCCCATACACCGTGTCATCGCCTATGACTGCGCAATGTACCGGTGGTTTCCGGGTTCGCGAGAGGACAGCTGCAAAATGAGCACGTTCAAAGACACGATCCGGGCATCGGCCCCGGTTGAAACGGAATCTGCCGGAGCAGGCGGCAACGCATCCGGCGCCGAAATACCGGAGGACGTGCTGATCATTCTACCGGTGCGCAACACGATCGTGTTTCCTGGCGCAGTCGTGCCGCTGACGATCGGACGGAAGATCTCGCTGGCTGCCGCCGAGGAAGCCAGCCGCAGCGGCCGCAAAATCGGGCTGGTGATGCAACGCGACCCGAAGGTGGACAACCCCGGACCGGCGGACCTGCACACGGTCGGCACCATCGCCCGCATCGTGCGTTATTTCACCTCCCGCGACGGCACGCAGCACGTAGTCTGTCAGGGCGAGCGGCGCTTTCGCGCACTCGATTACATCGGCGGCATGCAATTCCTCGCGGCCCGATATGACCCGTTTGCCGAACAACCGGCCGATGCGACCGAGCTGGAGGCTCGTGCTGTCGTCCTCAAGGAGCGCTCGATCGAGGCGATCAGCCTGCTGCCGCAGACCATGCCGGAGCTGGCCGGCGTAATCCAGGGCATCGAATCGCCCGGGCAGCTTGCCGACCTCGTAGCCGGTTTTCTCGACATCAAGCCACAGCAGAAGCAGAAAATTCTCGAAATGACCGATGTGAAGGCGCGGCTCGACGCGGTGCTCGAACACCTGAATCACCAGGTCGAGGTGCTGAAACTCTCGCGCCATCTGGAAGAGCAGACCAAGGGCAAGCTCGAAGAGCGCCAGCGCGAGTTCTACCTGCGCGAGCAGATGCGCGCCATCCGCAAGGAGCTCGGCGAGTCTGACGATGGCTCGGAAGCCGAGGAGCTGCGCCAGGCGGTAGCCGCAGCGGGCATGCCGGAGGAGGCTGCCCAGCATGCGCTCAAAGAGATCAAGCGACTGGAACGCATGCCCGAGGAATCAACCGAGCACTCGATGCTGCGGACCTACCTGGACTGGATGATTGCGTTGCCATGGTCGCGGCTGGATGCCGAGGCGATCGACATCGCCAGAGCCCGGGAGATCCTCGACGAAGACCACTACGGGCTGCAGAAGATCAAGCAGCGGATTCTCGAATACCTCGCGGTGCGCAAGCTCAACCCCGAAGGGCGCAGCCCCATCCTCTGCTTCGTCGGGCCGCCCGGGGTCGGCAAGACCTCGCTCGGCCAGAGTATTGCCCGCGCGCTCGGGCTGAAATTCGTGCGCGCCAGTCTCGGCGGCGTGCACGACGAAGCCGAGATCCGCGGGCACCGGCGCACCTACATCGGGTCTCTGCCGGGCATCATCGTGCAGCAGGTGCGCAAGGCGGGTGCGCGGAACCCGGTATTCATGCTCGATGAGGTCGACAAGCTCGGGATGAGCATGCATGGCGACCCCTCCTCTGCCCTCCTCGAGGTGCTCGATCCGGAGCAGAACAGCACGTTCCGGGACAATTACCTGGGCGTGCCGTTCGATCTGAGCAAGGTGTTTTTCGTCAGCACGGCGAACGTGCTCGATGCCATTCCCGGGCCGCTGCGCGACCGGATGGAGATTATCGAGCTGCCGGGCTACACGCAGGAGGAAAAGCTGGAGATTGCCCGGCGCTACCTGGTCAAGCGCCAGCTGACGGCTAATGGGCTTACCGAAGCGCAGGCCTCGATCAGCGAGGCGGCGCTGCAGCAGATCATTGTGCACTACACGCGGGAGGCCGGCGTGCGCAACCTGGAGCGCGAAATCGGCGCGGTACTGCGCAACGCCGCGGTGCGAATCAGCGAGGGCAAAGCGGCGCGCGTCGACTTCGACGCGGCGGATATCGCCGGCATTCTCGGCGCACCGAAGTTCGAAGCCGAGGTGGCGCTTCGCACCAGTATGGCCGGCGTGGCGACGGGGCTCGCCTGGACACCGACCGGCGGCGATATCCTGTTCGTGGAGACCACCGCCGTTCGCGGCAAAGGTGGCCTGACACTGACAGGACAACTGGGCGAGGTGATGAAAGAAAGCGCCCACGCTGCCGTAACGCTGGTGAAGAGCCATGCCGAGAGCCTCGGTCTGCGCGACTTCCGCTTCGAGGAACACGACCTGCACATCCACGTGCCGGCGGGCGCCATCCCCAAGGACGGCCCGAGCGCCGGCGTGGCGCTGTTTGCCTCGGTCGCCTCGCTGCTGACCGGACGCAAAGTGCGCAGCGATGTGGCCATGACAGGCGAAATCAGCCTGCGCGGGCTGGTGCTGCCCGTCGGCGGCATCAAGGAGAAATCGCTGGCGGCGCTGCGCGCCGGGATTCACACCGTGCTGCTGCCCGCACGCAATCGCAAGGATCTCGAGGAGATCCCCGAAACGGCCCGGCAACAGTTAAATTTCGTCTGGCTTGAGACCGTGGACGATGCGCTGGCGCAGGCGCTGGAGCCGGCGCCTTGAGCGAGAGAGACTACGCGGCAGCGTCCTTGCCGCCGCGTGGGTTGAGCTTGCGCAGTACCCGATGGCTACCCTAACGGTAATGACGCCTGGCCGAATGAGACTGGCGTCACGCTTCAGTGAAGAACCCGGACGGTGATGGCCGCCGGCTCTGAGCCGGCGAAGGGGCCGATGCAAGGGCTAGCTGGCTGGCGCCGGCGTAGCAGCACGCGTTGTGCGATAGCCCCAACGGCCAGCACGGCGCTCGTTCAGCTGGCCGACGATCTGCTCGGCCGCATTCTTGACGCCGGTGGCGGTGCCCTGCAGGTAGCCGTTGATGGCATTGGCCCCCTGGGTGATGGTGTAGCGATACCAGTTCTTGCCGTCGGCGCCCGCCGGCGGCTCCGCTCGCTCGATAGCGACCAGCCGGAACGGCTGCGGTTGCGACGGTGAAACGGGTTCTGACTTGTCGGTGACCTTAATCGGCGCTGGCTTGGCCACCGGTCTCACGGCGGCCGGCCTCGGCGGCGCTTTCGGTTGAGGCTTGGCCGGCGCCCTGGCGTGAGTCTTCGCGGCGCCTGCCGACGCTGACTTGACCTTGGCTTTGGGAACCGCCCTGGCCACTTTTCGGTTTTTCTTCTTTGCGGTAGCCATATCGTAGGTGGCCGGTATCCTGGCAGCGACCGCGCGGGGCGGTAACGGGCTTTATTGCGGTCCGGTGCTGAAACAGTCCCGGATAGTCGGCCGCGCAGCGCATTAAGGTACCATCCGGTTGCGCGCCCGCGCAAACAGGTAGCTCATATCTTATTGATTTTAAATAGAGTAAGCGCGCAGCTCAGAGTGCCTGGGCCAGTCTTGCCCGCAGGGCTGCCTCGTCGGCCACCGGCACGGCCACCACTGAGGCGTCAGCCAAGTCGACCACCTGACCAGCATAGGTTGCCACCGTTTCCTCGATGGTTTGGCTGGATAGCCCACTCGGCGCAACGTACACCCGCCGCAACGGCGCAGTCTCGTCATTCGAGGCCTGGCTGCCCCCGGGCAGGTAGATGCAACCCGTCAGAAAGTCGACACCGAAGGCAATCAGACCGGGGATGATGAATACGATCAGGCCCGCAGCATCGAGAATCGCCACCCCCGGGTCGATCTTCCCGCCAGTCTGGCCCTGACGCTCGGGATGGAGAACCAGTCCGCAGGACGTCGTCTGCAGCGTCATTGCCGCAACAGCCACTGCCACCAGGTAACGTTGCATCGGCAAACCCTCCGAGAACCTGTTCTTTTTTCTTATAGCCGATCCCGCTTTTGGCTTATGTGAAATCCATCAAGATTCCGTGCGACCGGGCTTCTTCGGCGGTCCGCCAAACAACGCCGCGAATTGATCGCTCGCCTGCTGCTGCGCCGCGGCTTCGGCGGCATTGAAAGCCCCGGAACGCGGCTTGAACCAGTCGCAGAAATTGGCCTGTTCCTTGTTTCGCACCTCCTCCGCGTCCTCCTGCCGGCATTGCCTGGTGATGCGCCGGTCGTAGAACTGGCACATGCGGCAGGCGTGCAACTCCGCCCGGCAGGCGGGGCACTCTTCGCGCCGCCGCAAGGGCAGCGTGATGGCGGCAAGATTCGCGCCGCAGCGCCAGCAGACGAGGTCGTGAGCCATGCATAAACAGTATAGAATGCGCGGCTTTCCGCCACCCGCCTCCCGCCCCAATGTTCCCCGTCGAGCGCCTGCGCAACATTGCGATCATTGCCCATGTCGATCATGGCAAAACCACCCTCGTGGACCAGCTGCTGAAGCAATCCGGGACGCTGGACGCGCGCGCCGTGCTGCCGGAGCGGGCCCTGGACTCCAACGACCTGGAGCGCGAGCGCGGCATCACCATCCTCGCCAAGAACACGGCGATCCGCTGGCGCGAGTGGCGCATCAACATCGTTGACACGCCGGGGCACGCCGATTTCGGCGGCGAAGTGGAGCGCGTTCTCTCCATGGCCGACAGCGTGCTGCTGCTGGTGGATGCGGTGGATGGCCCGATGCCGCAGACCCGCTTCGTGACACAAAAAGCCTTCGCCCGCGGCTTCACGCCGATCGTGGTGATCAACAAGATCGATCGCGAAGGGGCGCGCCCGGAATGGGCGCTGAATCAGACTTTTGATCTGTTCGACCGGCTCGGCGCCACCGATGCGCAGCTCGACTTCCCGGTGATCTACGCATCTGCGCTTAACGGCTATGCGGGACGTGAGCCCGACGTGCGCAGCGGCGACATGACGGCGCTCTTTGAAGCGATTGTTGCGCATGTGCCGCCACCGCGGGTGAACGCCGATGGCCCGCTGCAGCTGCAGGTATCGAGCCTCGACTACGACCCTTACGTCGGCGTGCTCGGCATCGGCCGGGTCAGCCGCGGCCAGGTGAGTGCCGCCACGCCGGTAACAATCGTCAGTTCCGGCGGCACGCAGCGCCAGGGCAGGATCATGGATCTTTACGGGTTCTTGGGCCTCGAGCGCTACAAGATGAACGAGGCCAGCGCCGGCGATATCGTGGTCTTCAGCGGCATCGAGGAACTGCACATCTCCGACACGCTCTGCGACCGCGAGCACCCCGAAGCGCTGCCGCCGCTGCAGGTGGACGAGCCCACCATCAGCATGACCTTCCAGGTCAACAAATCGCCCTTCGCCGGCCGCGAGGGCAAGTACCTCACCAGCCGCCAGATCCGCGCGCGGCTCGACCAGGAGCTGAAGCACAACGTAGCACTCCGGGTGGAAGACACCGGCGACCCGGACAAGTTTCGCGTCTCGGGCCGCGGCGAGCTGCACCTGGCGGTGCTGATCGAAAACATGCGCCGCGAAGGCTACGAGCTCGCGGTCTCGCGCCCGGAGGTGATCGAGCGGGACGTGGACGGCCAGCGCTGCGAGCCCTGGGAGCAGGTCACCGTGGATTTCGAGGAGGCCTACCAGGGCGCGGTGATGAGCCGGCTTGCCGAGCGCAAGGGGGAACTGCTCAGGATCCAGTCCGACGGCCGGGGGCGCATGCGGCTCGATTACCGCATGCCGGCGCGCGGCCTGATCGGTTTTCGCACCGAGTATCTCACCTGCACTGCGGGGACCGGACTGCTATACCACATCTTCGACGGCTATGACCGCCGCATCCCGGTGCCGATCGGACAGCGCATCAACGGCGTGCTGATCTCCAATGTCACCAGCAAAGCGCTCGCCTATGCCCTGTTCAACCTTCAGGAGCGGGGGCGGTTGTTCATCGGGCACGGCGAGGCCGTTTATGCCGGGATGATCGTCGGCATCCACAGCCGCGGCAACGACCTGGTGGTAAACCCGACCAAGGGCAAGCAGCTGACGAACATCCGCGCCGCCGGGTCCGATGAAAATATCATTCTCTCGCCGCCCATCCGCTTCAGCCTCGAGGAAGCGCTGGAGTTCATCGACGACGATGAACTGGTGGAGGTGACACCGGCGGGGGTCCGCCTGCGGAAGAAGCTTCTCGAGGAGAGCGACCGCAAGCGCGCGTCGCGGCAACCGGCGTAAGCTGACTGGATTATGGCTTCACCTGAAGAAGAAGCCAAAAACAGGCCGAAGGGGCGGTCGCTCCGGCCGCTCCTGTACCTGGTTCGATTCCTGCGCCCCTACCGCTGGATGCTGGTGGCGTCCATTGCCGTGCTGCTGGTTGCCTCCGGCCTGATGCTGATGCTGCCGTATGCGGCACGCCTGGTTATCGACGGGAATTTCGGGGCGCGCGGCTCCGGCGAGGCAGCCGCATCGCCTCTGGGGGGTATCGCCCCGGAGACGATGCCGCTCGGGCTCGATCTGCCCGATGCCGCAAACCTCGGCAGCAGCTCCCTGACCGGGGATTTCCTGCTGTTTGGCGGGTTGCTGGTGCTGTTCTGCGCATTCGCGTCGCTGCGCATGTACCTGCTGACCTGGATCGGCGAACGCGTCGTCGCCGACGTGCGTGACGCCGTCTACGCGCACGTCATCCGCATGGACCCGACGTTCTTCGAAGTCACGCGCACCGGCGAGGTGCTGTCGAGGCTGACTGCTGACACCACATTGATACAGTCCATCGCCGGCGCGAGCTTTTCGATGGTGCTGCGTTCACTGCTGCAGCTGCCCGGGGCGCTGATCCTGCTGGCCTATACCAGCCTGAAACTGACGGTGGTCATCGTGCT
>CAYOFE010000090.1:0-12443 GCA_964403135.1 uncultured Chromatiaceae bacterium
CGCCGGCAGATCCGAGCACCCACGACTCCCAGCCGGCCGCCGCGAGCGAGCGCGCCAGCTCGGCGAAATATTCCGCGGGCCACTGTTTCGCTGGCCCGTAGGCGGCTCCCGGCATGAGCGCAACCGAGCGCAATCGCCCGATGTGAAATTTCGCCAGCAGCTCGCGGCGGTTTTCCGCGTCGATCTGCAGTGCCGGCGGTGAGGGCTCGGGCAGCGGCTCACCGGGCCCGATGCCGAGGGCGAGCAGGCGCTTCACGGTCTGGTCGAGCGCCGAGCGGTCGAGCACCCGCGGATCGGTGAGCAGGATAGCCCTGCCCTCGGCGCGAAAGCCGGTGCGGCGCGGGATGCGGGCGAAGAACGGCACCAGCGCCGACTTGAAGGATCGCGGCAGGATGATTGCCTGCGTGTAGCCTTCGCCGCCGAGCCTGCGGCCGAGCCGCCAGCGCTCGCCGAACGCGAGTTCCCCGTGCCCCGCCGCAATCGGAAACGCGCGGCGCACCTCGCTCATGCGCGCCAGCAGCGGTAACGACCACGCCGGCGCGAGCACGTCGATGATGGCGCCCGGATCGCGGCTACGAAGCAGCCGGAACAGGGCCTGGGACATCACCATGTCCCCGACCCAGGCGGGCCCGACGACGAGGATCTTATCGGAGGGCATCGAGATAGCGCCGCACGCCGTCCTCGATGCCGATGAACTCGCCCTCGTATCCGGCGAGACGCAGCGTGCTCAGGTCCGCCTCGGTGAAGTGCTGATAGCTCGACTCGAGTTCCGCCGGAAACGGGATGTAGCGCACGCGCCCGCGCTTGTGCCAGGCGCACACCGCATTGGCCACGTCGTTGAAGCTGCGGCTCTTACCGGTGCCGACGTTGTAGATGCCATTGCGGCCGGGGTTCTCCAGAAACCAGAGGTTGACCGCTACGACGTCGTCCACGTGCACGAAGTCGCGTCGCTGCTCGCCTGGGCCGAAGCCGCCGCTGCCGTCGAACAGGCGCACTTCGTCGCTGTGCTGAAGCTGGCGATGGAAATGCCAGATCACGCTCGCCATCGAGCCCTTGTGCGCCTCGCCCGGGCCGTAGACGTTGAAATAGCGCAAGCCCACCACCGGCGAGCGCGCCTCGCCGAGGCGGCGGCGCACGTACTGGTCGAACACCAGCTTCGACCAGGCATAGACGTTGATCGGCCGCTCGCACTCGGCGCTGATGCGGAATTCCCGACCGGCGCCGTACACGGAAGCCGACGATGCGTAGATCAGCGGAATCTTCCGGCCCAGGCAGTAGTGCAACAGCTGCTTCGAGAACTCGAAGTTGACCTGCATCATTATGCGCCCGTCCCACTCGGTGGTGACGGTGCAGGCGCCCTGGTGCAGCACGCCGATCACTTTGCTGCCGAGATCGGCGTTGGCGCGGATGCGCGCGAGGAAGTCGTCGCGGTCAAGATAGTCCGCGATCCGGCAGCCGGCCAGGTTGAACATCTTGCGCCCGTCGGTGAGATCGTCGACGACAAGGATCTCGTTGATCCCGGCGGCATTCAGCCGCTGCACGATGTTCGAGCCGATGAATCCGGCGCCGCCGGTGACAATGATCATGGTGTGGGGTTCGCTCCGCTCAACGTGGGCAGTATGGACCGGTACAACTCGATGTAGCGCCGGGTCATGGCCGGCGCGGAAAAGGCCTCGGCGCGGCGGCGGTTGGCCTCACCCATACGCTCGCGCAGACCGGCATCGGCATGCAGCGTGAGCAGGGCCGCCGTCAGCCCGGCAATGTCGTCCGGCTGGCAGAGCAGGCCGTTCACGCCGCTCGCGATCATCTCCGGTATGCCGCCCACCGCCGTGGCCACCACCGGCAGGCCCGCCGCCATCGCATCGAGCACCACCGAACCCAGCCCCTCGTGTCGTGAAGGATAGAGAAACACGTCGAGCGCGGCCAGCCAGCTGCCGACATCGCTGACCTCGCCGATGAAACGCAGGTTGTCGAGGCCGGCGGCCTCCTCGCGCAGCGCTCGCTCGTCGCGCCCGCTGCCGATCAGGAAGAACACGATGTCCGGGTGCGACGCAGACAGTTGCCGGGCCACGGCGATGATCTGCCGCTGGCCCTTGTGGGAATCCACCAGCGCCCCGACATGGCCGACGCGAAATTGGCCCATGCGGCGGATCGCGGCGACGCGGGCGGGATCGACCTCGAGCCCGCTGGCTGCACTGGGAATAACCGTGAACTCCAGGCGCGGTTCGAGGGCGCGCAGCGACGCGCCGATCGCCCCGGACAGTACGGCGATCCGCGCGGCGCGCCGGTACATGATGCGGTTCAGCCCGTGGTGCGACGGCCCCTGCTGCACACGGCGGGTCACCAGGTAAGGCGTGCCGTGCATCACGTGGGCGATGAACGCCGCCTGCAGCGCGCGGGCCTCATGCGCGTGGACCAGCGCCACGCCGCCGAGCTCACGCGACGCGGCGAACGCGCCGGCCGGCACCGGACGCAGCTCCAGCCCGTTCAGCTCCGCAAGCCGCCCGATCAGCGGTTCGCCCGCGCGGGCCACGAGGCGCTGCGCGAACCCGGCCGCGGCGAGGCCGCGCACCAGCAGTTCGGTTTGCCGCTCACCGCCGCGAAAGCCTCGCGCGAGATTGATGTGGGCGATCAGGTGCGGACGGGCGTCCATGCGGGTGTCGGAGCAATCAGGCGTGGACGGGCGTCTACTCGGATGTGGGAGCGACTCGGGTGTGGGAGCAACACGGATGTGGGCGCGACGCAAGTCGCGATGCGATGCTCGCGGCTTGCGTCGCTGCTACCAATATCCCCTGCCAGGCTCATGCCCGGCTAACCGTGCCGGGCCAGCGTGTACACAGCGCCGCAGTAAGGACACTTCGCCGTGCCGGTCTCCTCGATCGGCAGGTATACGCGCGGATGGGAGTTCCACAGGTACATGCCGGGCATCGGGCAGGACAGCGGCAGGTCCGCCCGGGTGACCTGGTATTGGTTCTCGGCGTTGGGCTGAACCAGTTTCTCCGCCGTATCAGCCTTGCTGCGCACCGTCACACTCCCGGTTGATCGAGGCGGCGATTATAGCGGCCGGCGTCTCAGCCGCCGAACACCCGGTCCCAGATCTCGCGCACCGCGCGCGCCTGGGGCTCGGCTTCCGCGCGTGGCATAAAGCCGGGCTGCCCGGCCAGCGCGAGGCGATGCACCCGCCGGCGGAAGCCGCGGTAGGTGTCGGCCAGCAGGCTCTCCTCCTCCCGCGTCAGGATCCCGTTCACCGCCAGGGCCTCGAGCTGGCGGATGTTGTCCGACCAGCGAATCAGGTCCGGGTGCTGGCGCGCGTCGCGCAGCACGAGGTACTGAACGATGAACTCGATGTCGGTGATGCCGCCGCGCGACTGCTTGATGTCGAACACCTCCGGCGTGTCCCGCACCAGCTCACGGACCATGCGCTCGCGCATGGCTAGCACGTCCTCGCGCAGCTTGTCCCAGTGCACGTGCGTGGTCAGTACGCGGCGACGCACGTCCTCGAAGGCGTCTTGCACGCGCCGGCTGCCGGCGATAGCGCGGCTGCGCAGCAGCGCCTGGTGTTCCCAGGTCCAGGCGCTGTCGCGCTGGTAGAGCTCGAACGCCGCGAGGCTCGACACCAGCAGCCCTTTCTTGCCGCTCGGCTGCAGGCGCGTATCCACGTCGTAGAGCTGGCCGGTCGGTGTCAGCATCGTGGCGATGTTGATGATGCGCCGGGCCAGGCGCGCGAAAAACACCGCGTTGTCGAGCGGCTTGTCGCCATCGGTCTGCTGCACTTCGCCGGTCGAATCATGGAGGAACACCAGGTCGAGGTCCGACCCGTAGCCGAGCTCGAGCCCGCCCAGCTTGCCGTAAGCGACGATGGCGAACTCCGCCTCGCGCTCCTGCCCGCCGTCATGGCAGTGTGGCCGGCCATGCTTTGCAACGAGCTCGTGCCATGCCTGCTCCAGCGCCGCCTGCAGCACCAGTTCGGCCGTCTCGGTGAGCCGGTCGCTGACCTTCATCAGCGGCAAAGTGCCGGAAAGGTCCGCCACCGCCACCCGGAACAGCGCCGCCTGCTGAAAGTTGCGCAGCGCCTCCAGCCGCCGCTCCTGATCGTCGGGCGCAATGCCCTCCAGCCGCAGCGCCAATTCGCCGGCGAGCTCGTCGCGGGTCGGCGGCTCGCCGAACAGGCGCGGATCGATCAGCTCGTCGAGCAATAACGGATGGGCAGCGACCTGGGCGGCGAGGAAGTCGCTGAGGCCGCACAGGCTGACCAGGCGCTCGCGCGCAGCGGGATTCTCGTTGAGCAGCGCGAAGTACGCCGAACGCCGGCCGATCGCCTCGACCACCCTCGCCACGCCGTTCATGGCGAGCGCCGGGTCGCGCTGGCGAATCGCCAGCGCGATCAACGCCGGCATCAGCACATCCAGCCGCTGGCGTCCGTGCTGGTCCATGCGCTGGAACCCGCCGCTGGCGCGGAGCCGCCGCACCGGGTCGAGAATGCTCGCCGGCGCTGCGCACCCGGCTGCGTGCAGTATGGCGGACTGCGCATCGGCATCGCCGTCGCCACGCCAGACCCGGCCGAGATCTGCGGCACCGTCGCCTGGTTGCATCGCTGCCGCGCCGCCGAAAACGATTTCGCGGAAATGGCGGCTGACGGCGTCGCGGTGCACTTCGAGGCCGGCCCGAAATGCGTCCCAGTCCGGGAAACCGAGCGCCAGCGCCAGCCGCGCGCGGTCGGCTGCCTCGAGCGGCAGTTCCTGCGATTGCTGATCGTGCATCGCCTGCAGGGCATTCTCCGCGCGGCGCAGGAAGCGATAGGCCGCATCGAGCTCGGTGACGGTCTGCGCCGGCAGGCAGTCATGTCGCGCAAGACGCGGCAGCACGCGCAGCAGTTGCCGCTCGCGCAGCTCCGCGATCGTGCCGCCACGCACCAGCTGCATGGACTGCACGATGAACTCGATCTCGCGGATGCCGCCGGGACCGAGCTTGAGGTTGTCTCGGTATTCCTTGCGCGCCACCTCCGCCTCGATCATGGCTTTCATCTCGCGCAGGGAACTGAACACGCCGAAATCAAGGTAACGCCGGTAGACAAACGGCCGCAGCACGTCGTTGTAGAAATAATCCGTGTCGGCCCAGTGGTTGATCACGCGCGCCTTGACGTAGGCGTAGCGCTCCCAGTCCCGGCCGTTCTGCACGAGATAGTTCTCCAGCGCCGGCAGGCTCACGGCGAGCGGGCCGCTGGCGCCGAAGGGCCGCAACAGCACGTCCACGCGGTACACGAAGCCGTCGGCGGTCTTCTGGTTCAGCAGCCCGATCAGCCGCTGCGCGAGCAGCCGGAAATATTCCTCGTTGCTGAGGCGCTTCGGTCCATCGGTTTCCCCGGTCTCCGAGAAGACGAATACCAGGTCGACGTCGGAGGAGAAATTCAGCTCGCGCCCGCCGAGCTTGCCCATGGCCACCACGGCGAGGCCGACGGGTTTGCCGTCCGGAGAGTGCGGCTCGCCATGGCGGGGCTTGAGCGACTCGACCGACCAGCGAAGCGCCGCGCAGATCGCCGC
The DNA here is from genome assembly GCA_964403135.1 of uncultured Chromatiaceae bacterium. Taxonomy (GTDB): domain Bacteria; phylum Pseudomonadota; class Gammaproteobacteria; order Steroidobacterales; genus QUBU01. Next base: position 5,541 of record CAYOFE010000090.1, read on the forward strand.
ATCGGCCAGTGCCGATAGGTCCTCGAGCGACTCGCTGACCTCGGCCGCGCCCGTGACATCGCGCCAGATCACGCGCAGCAGCTCGCGGTGGCGGAACACCCGCAGGCGCCGCAGGAATTCCGTCTCCGTCAGGGACGCCGGGGCAAGCTGCGCCAGCTCGGCGGCGAGGCGCGTATTGCGAACCGGACAGCCGGACTGGCCTGCGCCCGCGGACAGTTCGCCAAGCATTTCAGGGTAGCGATCCAGCACGCCGGCAGCGAAAGGACTGCAGGCCAGAACGGTTGGCAGTGAGACGGCCAGCTGCCTGTGGCGCGACAGCACTGCGCTCGCTTGCGCATTGGCACCGGAGGCGTCGAGTGCCCGCCCCACGGCAGCCCGCAGTTCGGCCGGCAGATTCCCGATTTCGTACGACGCGCCGCTCACGGGCGGCAATCCTATCAGGTGCGGCGCCACGCCCTGTCAGCGCACGCTGCAAGGCTTCGGCGGCTCGCGACCAGGCCCGCGGTGACCGCACGCAGTGACAGCCTGACGGCGGCGCTGCCAGCTCCAGCGGAAAACCGCAGTCCTGGGCAAGACTGAGCTGATCCGCTGCGTGGACCAGGGCGGCCAGCGCGCGGCAAGGCTCGGGCGCCGGCAGCGGGCGCATGGTCTCGGTCGAGGCGCTGGTGCGCTGGCTGCACCCGACGCTCGGTCGATCGGCCCCGATCGCCGGGGACTTCAGGATGGTCGTGCCGCTCGGCGAGTGGCTCCTGCAGGAAACCTGGCGCACTCTGGCGGAATGGCGCCGCCCGGACCCGGCGCGGGCACCGCAAACCGTGAGCGTCAACCTCGCGCGCGCTGAGACGTATCAGTTGCGCGATCCTGGCGTGCGGCTGGCGATGGACGACTTCGGCACCGGCACATCCTCGCTTGGCTGCCGGCGTGACTATCCATTCGACACCATCAAGGTGGACCGCTCGTTCGTCAGCGAACTCGCGGCCGCATATCCAGGCTCATATCCATGACACCCGTCCGGGCCTGACAGAAATCTGCGAATCTGCGACCCGGCGCCGTTTGCGGCGCCGCGCCGTTTGCGATCAACGCTGACAAAAAAAAGCCCCGCCGAAGCGGGGCTTTTCCGTTACTTGCAGGAGCGGGGTTAGCCGCGATCAGATCGGGGCTGAAGCCCCTCCTACAAAGCCGTCATTACATGTCGCCCATGTCAGGCATCGGCGGCCCGCCGGCACCCTTCTCGTCCTTCTTCGGCGCCTCGGTGACCATCGCCTCGGTGGTCAGCAACAGGCCGGCCACGGAGGAGGCGTTCTGCAACGCGCAGCGCGCCACCTTGGTCGGGTCGATGATGCCCATCGCGACCATGTCGCCGAACTCGCCGGTTGCGGCGTTGTAGCCGAAGTTGCCCTTGCCTTCGGCAACCCGGTTCAGGATCACCGAGCCGTCTTCGCCGGCATTGATGACGATCTGGCGCAGCGGCTCTTCCAGCGCGCGGCGCAGGATGTTAATGCCCACGTTCTGGTCGTCGTTGACGCCCTTCAGGCCATCGGCGGCCTTCTTGGCGCGGATGAAGGCGACACCACCGCCCGGCACCACACCCTCTTCGACCGCAGCGCGGGTGGCGTGGAGCGCGTCCTCGACTCGGGCCTTCTTCTCCTTCATCTCGACCTCGGTCGCGGCACCGACCTTGATCACCGCGACACCGCCGGAGAGCTTGGCAACCCGCTCCTGCAGTTTCTCGCGGTCGTAATCCGAGGTGGTCTCTTCGATTTCCTTGTTGATCTGGTCAATGCGGGCCTTGATGTCCTTGGCCTTGCCGGCACCGTCGATGACCGTGGTGTTCTCCTTGGAGACCTGGACCTTCTTGGCCTTGCCGAGATCGTCCAGCTTGACCTTCTCCAGCGACAGGCCCACTTCCTCGGCGATCACCTGACCACCGGTGAGGATGGCGAGGTCTTGCAGCATGGCCTTGCGGCGGTCGCCGAAGCCCGGAGCCTTGACGCCCACCACCTTGAGAATGCCGCGGATGTTGTTCACCACCAGAGTGGCCAGGGCCTCGCCCTCGATGTCCTCCGCGATCACCAGCAGCGGCTTGCCGGCCTTGGCCACGGACTCGAGCAGCGGGAGGAGCTCCCGGATGTTCGAGATCTTCTTGTCGTGGAGCAGGATGTAGGGATTTTCCAGCTCGGCGCTCTGCGTCTGCGCCTGATTGATGAAATACGGCGACAGATAGCCGCGGTCGAACTGCATGCCCTCGACGACCTCGAGCTGGTTCTCCAGCGCCGAGCCCTCTTCCACCGTAATCACGCCTTCCTTGCCAACCTTGGCCATCGCATCGGCGATGATCTGGCCGATGGCTTCATCGCCGTTGGCCGAGATGGTACCCACCTGAGCGATCGCCTTATTGTCGGAGCAGGGTTTGGAAATGCGCTTCAGCTCCTCGACGACCGCGATAGCGGCCTTGTCGATGCCGCGCTTCAGATCCATCGGGTTCATACCCGAGGCGACTGCTTTCAGGCCTTCCTTGAGAATGGACTGCGCCAGCACCGTAGCGGTGGTGGTGCCGTCGCCGGCGACCTCGGAGGTGTGGGAAGCGACTTCCTTCACCATCTGGGCGCCCATGTTCTCGAACTTGTCCTCGAGCTCGACTTCCTTGGCGACCGAGACGCCGTCCTTGGTGACGGTGGGGGCGCCGAAGCTCTTGTCGAGGACCACGTTGCGGCCCTTCGGGCCGAGGGTGACCTTCACCGCGTTGGCGAGCACATTCACGCCAGCCAGCATGCGCCGGCGGGCGTCGTCGCCAAATCGGACTTCTTTAGCTGCCATGTTTCTGTTCCTCTTTAGAAAGAAATTTCGGGTTGCTGGGTGGCGATCGGTAAACCGATCAGCCCTCGATGACGGCCATGATGTCGTCTTCGCGCATGACGACGAGTTCCTCGCCGTCAACCTTGACCTCGGTACCGCTGTACTTGCCGAAGAGCACGGTGTCGCCCTTCTTCAGGTCGAGCGGCCGGACCTCGCCGTTTTCCATGACACGGCCGGTGCCCACGGCGATGACCTTGCCGCGAACGGGCTTCTCGGTGGCGGTGTCGGGGATCACGATGCCGCCTGGGGACGTCCGTTCCTCCTCCAGGCGCCGGATGATGACGCGGTCATGAAGCGGACGAATCTTCATGGATAAACCTCCTGATGAAACAAATTGTTGGGCCGGTGGCCAAAACAGGCTGGCCGTTGTTAGCACTCCCCATAAGGGAGTGCTAATGGTAGTGACGAACGCCCCGATTTCAAGCCCCGGGCAGAGGAAAAACGCTTGGGCCAGCCCCCGCACGGCTCCGAGACCGCCGCCATGACAGACTCCGCCGGCTGCGGGTATGCTCTGCTTACCTCGTATCTCGGTTTCCGGACGTCGAACATGGCCGCCGAACCCCTGCTGGTGCTATGTACCTGCCCGGGAACCACGGTTGCCGCGGAGATCGCCACGGCCCTGATTGAACAGAATCTGGCCGCCTGCGTGAACCGGGTCACCGGCGTAAAGTCCTGGTACCGCTGGGAGGGACACCTGCAGCAGGACGAGGAAGTGCTGCTGCTGATCAAGACCACCCGGGCGCGGCTGGCGGAGCTGGAGACCATGGTCCGGCAACTGCACCCCTACGAACTCCCGGAAGTGATTTCGGTCCCAATCATTGGTGGATCAGAGGCTTACCTGAACTGGCTGAGCAAATCGACGGCGTGATTTCAATCCGTTCGACAGCACGGGCCGCGACTCGCGTCGCTCCCGCAGGCCCCGTCGCCCGCCGGCTCGGCTGGCCGCTGGTTGCTGGCTTGGTTCTGGCGGCTTGCGGCGCGGCCGCCGAACCGGATGTGCTGCGGCCCGAGAAGGCTTTTCGATATCAGGCGACGGCCGCAGGGGACGACATCGAGATCCGCTGGCGCATCGAGCCCGGTTACTACCTGTATAAGGAGCGCATGTCCTATGCGAGCCCCACGCCGGGGCTGCGGCTCGGGCCGGCTGCGCTGCCGACCGGAATCCCATATCAGGACGAGTTCTTCGGCGCTATGGAAATCTACCGGAACGAGGCGCTGGTGCGCATTCCGGTGCTCGAGCGTCCCGCCGCCGCCACGGCGGTGCAGCTCGACGTGAAGTCGCAAGGCTGCGCCGACATCGGCTTGTGCTACCCGCCGCAGGTCTGGACGGCCACGGTTGCGCTGGCCGCCTCCGCCGAAACCCGGGCGATGCCGGCAGCCGACCTGGCGTTGCCGGGCGGTGCCATTGGGCGAATCCTCGGTAACCCGGCGCCGACCCGAGCCAGCGATGCGCCGCTGCCGCCGGAAGTCGCATTCCGGACTCATGCCCGGCTGACGAGCCCAACCACGCTGCAGGTGACCTGGGACATCGCCTCCGGGTATTACCTGTACCGGGACAGCCTGCGCGTGGCGAGCGAATCACCCGGCGTCGCGCTGGGTGCGTTGCAGCTGCCTCCGGGCGAACCCAAGGATGACGAGTACTTCGGCACCACCGAGGTGTATTTCATCGAGACCTCGGGCCAGGCTGCCGTGTCAGGCGCGGTGCCGCCCGAGGGCCTGAGGCTGCGCATCTCGCAGCAGGGCTGCAAGGAAAACAGCATCTGCTATCCACCGCAGACGCTGGCGTTGAGCGTCGAACCGCCTGCCGCTGGTGTCGCCGCGGGTTCACCGCCCCCGGCGCCAATGGTGTCCGAGCAGGATCGCCTCGCATCGATGATCGCCAATGCCAATCTCGGGCTGGTGCTGGCCACTTTCGCCGGCCTGGGGTTGCTGCTGTCGTTCACCCCCTGCTGCCTGCCAATGGTGCCGATCCTTTCCGGCATCATCGTCGGCCAGGGGCCGAAGGTGACCACCGGCCGCGCGTTTGGCCTGTCGCTCGCCTACGTTCTCGGCATGGCGGTTACCTACACGGCGGCAGGTGCAGCTTTCGCGGCAGCGGGCGCGCAGATCCAGTCCACCCTGCAGCAGCCAGCGATCGTCGTCGGCGTGAGCCTGCTGTTCGTCGCGCTCGCGCTCGCCATGTTCGGCCTGTACGAGCTGCAGTTGCCGGCGGGGCTGCTCAACCGCCTGACGGCTGCCGGTAATCGCCAACGCGCCGGGACAGTCTTCGGCACCGCCGCGATGGGCGCCCTGTCGGCGCTGGTCGTGACCACCTGCGTAGCCCCGCCGCTGGTCGGCGCCTTGTCGTTCATCGCTCAGTCCGGCGACATCGCACGCGGCGCCCTGGCCCTGTTTGCCATGAGCATCGGCATGGGAGCGCCGCTGCTGGCACTGGGCGCATCGGCGGGCCGGTTACTGCCGAGAGCCGGACCGTGGATGAACGCCGTGAAGGCGTTTTTCGGCTTTATGCTGCTCGGCCTCGCTATCTGGATGTTGGACCGCATCCTGGCCGATGGCGTCACGATGGTCCTCTGGGGGCTGCTGGCACTGCTCGCCGGCGTGATGCTCGGCGTATTCCGGCCGCTCGAATCGGGCGCGACACGCACGGCGCAGGCAGCGCGCGGGCTTGGCCTGGTGGCGGTGCTGTATGGGCTTGCCCTGTTCATCGGCGCCTGGTCCGGCGCGCGCAGCCCGCTGGAGCCGCTCGCGGCGATGCAGAGCAACAGCCGGCCGGCGCTCGAGAGCATCGGCTTCCGGCGTATCAAGACGGTAGCCGACCTCGATGCGGCACTCGCCGCGGCCCCTGGCCGGCCGGCAATGCTGGATTTCTATGCCGACTGGTGCACTTCCTGCATCGAGATGGAGCGATATACCTTTTCGGCGCCGGCCGTGAAGGCGGCGCTCGGCAACACGCTGCTGCTGCAAGCCGACGTCACCGCCAATGACGCGGAGGACCAGGCGCTGCTCAGGCGCTTCGGCGTCTTCGGGCCGCCGACCATCGTGTTCTTCGACACCGAAGGGCGCGAACATAATGGCGCCCGCGTGGTAGGTTTCATGCCGGCTGAAGAATTCTCCGCCCACGTGCGCCGTGCCAACGGTTCCTGATTCCTGATACCGCATGCGTCCGTCTCCCCGACTGCTGGTTCTCGCGGCACTCGCCGTCGCCGGCGGCTTTTTTCTCGGTCGCGCCATCTGGTGGCGCGGGCAGCCGGTCGAGCCACCACGGGCCGGTGTCGGGGCCCCGGCGGTCACTCAATTACCATCGTTCGAATTGGCCGACCTGGAAGGCCGGCGGCGCGCCATCGGCGAGTGGTCAGGGCAGACACTGCTCATCAATTTCTGGGCCACCTGGTGCGCACCCTGCCGCAAAGAGATGCCGCTCCTGCAGCAGGTACACATGGAGCGCCAGGGCGAGAATTTCGCCGTCATCGGCGTGGCGATCGACCGGCCCGAACCGGTACGTATTTTCGTCGCCGAGACCGGCGTCACCTACCCGGTCCTGGTCGGCCAGCAGGATGCGATGGCCATTGCCGATTCGTTTGGCAGTCAATTCGTCGGCCTGCCGCTGACGGTGGTGGCCCTGCCCGGCGGGGAAATCGTCAAAGTCCATCTCGGCGAGCTGCACGCCGAGGACCTGGCGGCGATCCTCGAAACTGCCGACAAGGTGGTCCGCGGCGAGATGACCCCCGCGGCAGCCCGAGCGCTCCTGGAAACAGCCTGAGCTGGCCGGCCAACGGCGGGTTTGGAGCGAAAATGCTTCATTCCGCCCCCAAAATGATTAAACTTGCGGCCATTTGCGGGAGTGTTGGGGGTACGGCTGGATGGCCCGGATACTATTAATCAATGGGCCGAACCTGAACCTGCTCGGGACGCGGGAGCCGGGCCTGTACGGCAAGACTACCCTGGCGGACATTGAAAAGACCGCCACCACCCTGGCCAGCAGCCTGGGTCACCGGCTGGAAACCTTCCAGAGCAATGCCGAAGCCGACCTTGTCAACCGGGTGCAGG
>CAYOFE010000091.1:0-12241 GCA_964403135.1 uncultured Chromatiaceae bacterium
ATGCTCGAGGTGGCGATGCAGCTCGAAGAGATCGCGCTCAAGGACGATTACTTCGTCGAGAAGAAGCTCTACCCCAACGTGGACTTCTACTCCGGCATCATCTACAAGGCGCTCGGCATCCCGACTTCGATGTTCACCGTGATGTTCGCCAGCGGGCGCGCGGTGGGCTGGGTCGCGCACTGGCGCGAGATGATCACCGATCCGGAAGGCCGTATCGGCCGCCCGCGACAGCTCTACACCGGTCCCGCGCAGCGCGATTACCTCGACGTCAAGAAGCGCTGAGCAGCGCTGCCGCGAGCGCTAGCGTAGCCTCCGAGCGGCATCGGGGCCCAGATGCTGCGAGCAGAGCCAGGGACGGCGCAGCGAGATTCAGCGAGGAGGGCTATCCCGGGCGCTCGGCGCCACCAAGGAGTGTTGCGACGTCCCGCGCTGTAACGCGCCGCATCGGCCGGCCATCCACCGGCGACAGCGGGGAGTGCCCGCGCAGTCGCTCCGGAAACACCGTCACGGCGAACTCGCACTGTGGGCCGCGCACGCGGTAGCCAGGGAACACCGCTACCTCGTCGCGCCGCAGTTTCAACCGGTACTCGACGGGTCGATAGGCCAGCCCGAGCACGTCGAACTCGGCGCTGACCTCCTCCGGGGAGTCGCTGAAAACATGCAGATCCACTACGGCGTGCTCGGTGGCGCTGCCATTGAGTACCGGGCCGGCAAGTCGCGGCTCGAAGCGATCCAGCGGGCGCATCAGCTCGAGCGCGGCCTGGCGTAACCGGGCGACGTGCGCCTCGTGCGTATCACCGTGGAAAATACGATGCCGCTCGGCCAGCGCGTGCTCGACTTCCTCGTTGCTCGGCAGGGCGCCCTGTTGCTCCAGGCCAAGCCGCGTGACGGCTTTCTCCTTGGCACTGCGAAAGTTGGTGAGCCCCTGCTCTTCGATGATGCGGGCCGCTTCCTGGGCGATGGTGATGCGCCGATGATCAGGGCGCGAGCGATTGCGTCTGGGCACGGTCAGAAGATATCAGTCTCGTCGCCGCCGCGTGTGACAATCGCGCCGGCCGGAGAGCTCGCCGGGCCGCCGCCCTCGACGCCGGGCAGATCGCCCGGGCGAAAATACTCGAAAATCGCCTCCCGATCCCCGGCTGCAGCGAGCCTGCCGTCGTGCGGGGAGATGCGCGCGGTGATCAGTCCGGGCGGCTGCGGTACCGGCGCAGCGGGCACGCCCTTCAGGGCGCTCGCCATGAAATACTTCCACATCGGCAGAGCCGTCTGGCCGCCTTCCTCGCGCCCGCCGAGCGAGCGATCCTCGTCGAAGCCCACCCAGGCTGTGGCGACCAGCCGGCGGTTCAGGCCGCTGAACCAGGCATCGCGCCTTTCATTGGAAGTGCCGGTCTTGCCGGCGATGTCGGTGCGGCCCAGATCACGAGCGCGCCGGCCGGTGCCACGCTGGATCACGTCGCGCATCATGTCGTAGACCAGGAAGGCGTTCTCGGCGCTGATCACCCGCGGGGCCACTTCGGGAAACCGGTGAAAATGCGGGGTCTCCGCCGCGGTCGGCCGCCAGTTGAGCCCGCCTTCGATCACGTCTTCGATGCTGCGGTAGCTCGGCACCTCGTCGTTCTCAGCCGTGGCTGGCCGGGTCACGATGCTGAGCGGACCGGCGCGGCGGTTCTCGCCGGGGTTCTCGGCGAAAGTCTGCGTTGCACCCGGCAACCGCTCTTCCCGGCCGGGTACGATCGCGGCGCCAGCAGCCCCCGCCGGTGAGACCGTCTCGACGACGCACGCATCGCAGGCTACGCGGGGCTTGGCCAGAAATATGACGTTAACAACCGCATCTTCGATGCGATCGATGAAGTAGTGCTCCACCCGACGGCCGCCGTTGGCAAAGGCGGCGAACCCGGCGGCCATGTCCCAGGGCGAAGCCCCGCCGCTGCCGAGCGCGAGCGACAGATTGCGCGGCAGGGCGGTTTCGTCGAACCCGAACCCGGATATGTGCTTGATAGCGTCATCCAGGCCCGTGCCCATCAGGATGCGCACCGACACCAGGTTCAGCGACTTCACCAGCGCCTCGCGCATCCGGGTCGGACCGTTGAACTCGCGGGAGTAGTTTTCCGGGCGCCAGACGTCCTCGAGCGCGCTGTCGCCGAACACCAGCGGGGCGTCATTAATGATGCTGGCGGTATTGAAGCCGTGCTCCAGTGCCGCCGAATAGATGAAGGGCTTGAACGACGAACCCGGCTGGCGGCGGGATTGCACCGCGCGGTTGTAATTTCCGACGGCGAAGTCGAACCCGCCGGTAAGCGCCACGGTGGCACCATCGAGCGGATCGAGCGCAACGAAGGCGCCCTGCACCTGCGGTTCCTGACCGAGCAACCAGCCGCGGTTGGTGGTGCGCAGCAGGTGCACGACGTCGCCGGGCGCCAGCATCTCGGCTACCGCCTTCGGCGCCGGCCCGAGCGTATTGTCGTCGATGTACGGCCGCCAGCGCAGGTTGTCCCAGGGCACTTTGACGATGCCCGTGTCGCGCACGAAGAACGCGGCGGAGTTGTCCGCGCCGAGTGCGAGCACTACAGCCGGGCGCAGGTGCTGGTTGCCGGGCTGACGCTCGAGCAGCGCCTGCAAGGCCTGGTTGCGGGCTGCCTCGTCGCCGATATCGGCCACTTTCTTCAGCGCATCGCGTTGCCGGGGGCCGCGGTAGCCGTGCCGCCGGTCGTACTCGAGCAGCGCGGTCAGCAGAGCCGTGTTGGCGGCCGCCTGCAGCCGGCTGTCCACCGTGGTGACCACCCGGTAGCCGTCGGTATAGGCCGCCGGGCCAAAGCGGTTGACCATCTCGCCGCGGACCATTTCGGCAATGTACGAGCCGTCGAGCTCGGCCTTGGTGCCGTGCAGGCGCGAGACCAGCGGCGTGGCCATCGCCGCCTCGTATTCGGCCTCGTCGATGAAATTCAGGTCGGACATCCGGTCCAGCACATAGGCCCGCCGCTCGGCCGCCCGCGCCGGATTGGTAACGGGATTCAGCGCCGAAGGCGCCTTCGGGATGCCGGCGATGGTGGCCGCCTCGGCTACGGTCAATTCGCCGAGCGGCTTGCCGAAATACACCTCGGCGGCTGCCGCCACGCCGTAGGCGCGCTGCCCGAGAAAAATCTTGTTCAGGTAGAGGGCGAGGATTTCCGACTTCGTGAACTCCTGCTCGATGCGCACGGCCAGAATCAGCTCCTTCGCCTTGCGGATGAAGGTGCGCTCCGGCGAGAGGAAATAGGCCCGCGCCAGCTGCTGCGTGATGGTGCTGCCGCCCTGGCTGCGCTCGCCGGTGGTGGCGAGTTTGAATGCCGCCCGTGTAATGCCCTGATAGTCGAATCCGGGATGCTCGAAGAAGCGATCGTCCTCGGCGGCAAGAAAGGCCTTGACGACCACGTCCGGGATCTCTTCGAAGCGAACCGGCGTGCGGCGCTGCTCGCCGATCTGCGCCATGAGCCGGCCGTCGCGTGAGTACACCCGCAGTGGCGTCTGCAGCTTTACATCACGGATGGCGTCTGCCGAGGGCAACCCCGGCGACAGGTAGTAGTAGACGCCGGAAATGCCCGCCAGGCCGATCACCGCAAGACTTAAGACCGTCGCGGCGAGCAGCAGGGCGGTGCGAAGTAACGACTGCATCGCAGTTTCCCATGGAAGTCCCTTGCCTGGGCGGCGCCTAGTATGCATATTGGCGGCGGTTTTTGGGCAAACCCGCCGAAAGGCGGGGACGCAAAGCCACCGGTCTACGGAGTTGCCGTGCCGCAGTCGCCAGTGATCACGCTGGCGCCGCGCACCGAAACCCACGATAGCGGGGCTGCCAGGTCAGCGTGTCATGAGGCGCGACCTGCAACCACCTCTCTATCTGGCCTGCTTCCGCAGGTCCCGCAGCCCGTTGCGCGACCCGGCAGATCGCCGTCTGGCGGCCGCCCTGGCGTTCCCGTCGGGTTCGAGGATTCGTGAGTCAGTTCACATCCTTGGGTGCGGAGCCCGATATATGGTTAAATGGTTACTTCAGGGAGAGGCCGACTTCCTCGGTCCAAGTGACCGATCCAGAAGGGAAAAGACGTGCTGTTCTCGCCGCGCTCGAAGCCCATTATTGGACTTGACATAACGACTTCGTCGATCAAGCTGATCGAGTTGTCGGGAAATCCCCGCAATTGCCGGGCCGAGTGCTATGCGGCCGAGCCTACGCCTCCCAATGCGATCAACGAGAAAAGCATCGTCGATACCGCAGCGGTGGGCGATGCGATTCGTCGCGCCGCGAAACGCGCCGGCACCAAGACTCGCGAGGTGGCGATCGCCATCAGCGGCGATGCGGCGATCACCAAGACGATCCAGCTGCCGCGCAGCCTTGATGGTGCGCAGCTGGAAAGCCAGGTCGACGTGCAGGCCGATCAATACATCCCGTTCCCAATGGATGAAGTCAGCTATGACTTCCAGGTGCTCGGCGACTCGGCTGCCGATCCCGACATGCAGGATGTGCTGCTGGTGGCGACACGCACCGAGAACGTCGATCAGCGCCGCGCGGCGGTCGAAGCGGCCGGGCTTGTTGCCACCGTGGTGGATGTGGAGCCGTTTGCGCTGGAGAACGCCTGCCAGCTCATGTCACACCAGATGCCGGACGGCGGCATGGGACACCTGATCGCCGTGGTGGATTTCGGCGCGAGCAATACCACGTTCAGCGTGCTGCGCGACATGCGCGTCGTCTATACCCGCGACTTTTCCTTCGGCGGGCAGCAGCTTACCGAAGAGATCATGCGCACTTACGGGCTCTCGCTCGAAGATGCGGGCCGCGCCAAGAAAGAGGGCGGGCTGCCGAGCAATTACCAGCCCGAGGTGCTCGATCCGTTCATAGACGATATGACCCAGCAGGTCAGCCGTTCGCTGCAATTTTTTCTTGCCTCGGGCAGCGGACGCGATCAGCCGGACCAGATCCTCATCTGCGGCGGATGCGCCAATATCCCTGGTGTGGCCGACGTGATTGCCAGTAAGGTCGGCATCGCCACCGAGATCGGCGACCCGCTCGGGCAGATGAAGATTTCGACGCGGGCGAAAGCCCAGGGCATCCGCAAGGACGCGACGGCGCTGCTGACGGCTTGCGGCCTGGCGCTACGGAGTTTCGACTGATATGCCGCGCATAAATCTGCTGCCGTGGCGCGCGGAGCTGCGCAAGCGGCGGCGCAACGAGTTCTTCATGGGGCTGGGCGGGGCCGTGCTGGCCGCCGGCTTCGTCGTGTTGCTGGCCAGCCTGATCATGGGCGGCATCATCGACAACCAGAAGGAGCGCAATCAGCTGCTGCAGTCGGAGATCGCGGCGCTCGACCAGCGCATCAAAGAGATCATCGACCTCGAGCAGAAAAAGCAGCGATTGCTGGCGCGCATGGAAATCATCGAGCAGCTGCAGCGCAGCCGCCCGGAGATCGTGCACGTGTTCGACGAGCTGGTGCGCACCCTGCCGGAGGGCGTGTACCTTACCTCGATCCGGCAGACCGCTCAGCAGATCGAGCTGAAGGGTGCCGCGGAATCCAACACCCGTGTTTCCGCCTTCATGCGCAACATCGACAAGTCTGACTGGTTGACACAACCGGACCTGGAGGTGGTCGAGGTCAAGGCGCCGAAAAAGGCCGATCCGAGCGCCGTCCGCGCCAGCGAGTTCACTGTCACCGCCCGGCAGAAATCCGCGAAGAACGACGAGGAGTCGGTGCAGTGAACCGTCTCACCGAGTTCTTCCAGCAGCTGCGTGGCCTGGATTTCAATGACATCGGTCGTTGGCCACGGGTCTTCCACGTCTTCTTCGTCGTGTTGTTCTGGCTGCTGGCTTCTGGCGCCGGGTATTACTTCCTGGTTCACAAGCCGCAGATGCCGCAGCTCGAGAAGGCGCAACGTGAAGAGCAGGATCTGCGTGAATCCTTCGAGGAGAAGCAGCGCAAGGCGGCGAATTTCGACCGCTACAAGCAGCAACTCGCCGAAATCGAGCGCTCCTTCGGCACCATGCTCCGCCAGCTGCCCGGGCAGACCGAGATACCGAACCTGCTGGTCGACATTTCGCAAACCGGCCTCGGTGCGGGCCTTCAGGAAGAGCTGTTCCAGCCGATGGACGAGATCCGCCGCGATTTCTACGCGGAGAAGCCGATCAAGATCCGCCTGAAAGGCCAGTACCACGAGTTCGGCCGTTTCGTCAGCGATATCGCCGCCCTGCCCCGCATTGTGACGTTGCACGACATAGAAATCGCGGCGGCGGGCAGGGATTCCGGGCCGGACGATCTCGTTCTCAACGTTACCGCAAAGACTTACCGCTACCTCGAAGAGGATGAGGTTGCCCCGCCCGCCGAAGAGGCGCGGGCTGGCAGGAAGGGTGCGGCCGCGCGGGCCGACAGCAAGGGCGCCAGGGCCGCGCCGGCGAAGAAACCCGCGGCCAGGCCGCGCCCGGCGCGCAAGACAGGTTAACGCCATGCGCAACGTCACTGATAAGTCATCGCGTTTCGTCTTGATCGTCACGCTTGGCGTTGTGGCCGGAGGCTGCTCGGGCGGCAATGACGACTTGCTCGCCTACATCGACGAGGTGAAGGCGCGTCCCGGCGGGCGTATCGAGCCGTTGCCGCAGGTCAAGCCTTACGAGACCTTCACGTACGCGGCTGAAACGCTGCGCTCGCCGTTCGTCCCGGATACGCCCAAGGGGCGGGCCGCGGCCGGGCCACGACCCGAGGCCGACCGGCCCAAGGAATACCTCGAGCAGTTCCCGCTCGACACCCTGAAGATGGTTGGAACACTGCGCTACGACCAGCGCCTGTTCGGGCTCGTGCAGACGCAGGACGGGCTGATCCACCGTGTGCTGCCAGGCAATTTCGTCGGTCAGAACGAGGGCAGGGTCGTCGCGGTGACGGAAGCGGACATCCAGGTCGAAGAGCTGGTGTCCGACGGCATTGGCGGATTTTTCAAGCGTTCGGCAGCGATTGCGTTGGCCGACTGATGCTGCGCGGGCCGTTGGTCCGCATAGCAAGAGCGTGGGAGTAAGAGACAATGAGCACGGCTAGACAGGCGGCAACTACGGCACGGCAGGTGGCGCGGCGCGCACTGCGGGTTGCGCGGTGCGGCTTCGCCACATGGGTTGCGGCCGTCACGCTTGCGTGGGCGCAGGCACCGGCCAACCAGCTGCAGGAGGTGCAGGTGCAGACCTTGCCGGGCAACCAGCTCGAGCTGGAGCTGAAGCTGAGTAACCCCGCGCCGCAGCCGCTGGCCTTCACGATCGAGAACCCGGCGCGAATCGCCATTGACCTGCCCGGCACTGCCATTGCGCTTGAATCCCGCCGCAAGGACGTCGGCGTCGGCGCGCTGCAGTCGGTACTTGCCGCGGAGGCCGGCGGCCGCACGCGGGTGGTGCTGAACCTCGACACCATGGTGAGATACGACACGCGCGTAGCCGGCAACAGCATTTTCGTCACCCTGGGCGGCCAGTCGGGCAGCGTTGCCGCGACCTCCACTGCCGCGGTTGCGCCTGCCGCCGCCACCGCCGACAAGCCTGCCGGGCGGCGCATCGAGGGCATCGATTTTCGCCGTGGCGACAACGGCGCCGGTCGCGTGGTCGTGCAGCTCTCGGATGTCGGCACGCCGGTCGACGTGCGCAAGGAAGGCGGCAAGGTCGTGCTGAATTTCGGCGACACCGCGTTGCCGGACAATCTGATGAAACGGCTCGATGTCACCGATTTCGCCACCCCGGTCGAGACGATCGATGCGATGCGTGCCGGTAAGGGGGCGCAGCTGGTGATCAGTGCGCGCGGCGCTTACGAGGAGCTCGCCTACCAGTCGGACCAGGTGTTCACGGTGGAGATCGCCCCGGTGGCGAAGCAAGCCACTGAGCGCGCCGCGACATTGTTCAGCCCCGGCAAGGAGTACAGCGGCGAACGACTGACGCTGAACTTCCAGGACATCGAGACCCGCGCGGTGCTGCAGCTGCTGGCCGATGTCAGCGGCCGCAACATCGTCGTCTCCGACAGCGTGCAGGGCAACGTGACGCTGCGCCTGCAGAGCGTGCCCTGGGACCAGGCGCTCGACATCGTGCTCGCCACCAAGGGTCTCGACAAGCGCCAGAACGCCAACGTGATGATCGTCGCGCCTGCGGAGGAAATCGCCGCGCGAGAGAAAGCCGACCTCGAGGCGCGCAAGGAAATCAGCGGGCTCGAGCCGATGATCTCCGAATTCCTGCAGGTCAATTACGCCAAGGCGGCCGACCTCGCCGAGCTGATCAAGGGCAAGAGCCAGAACTCGCTGCTCTCCGAGCGCGGTTCGGTGGCGGTCGACGAGCGGACCAACACCCTGCTGGTGCAGGACACGGCCGAGAAGGTCAGCGAGGTGCGCCGTCTGGTGAGCGCGCTCGACATCCCGGTGCGCCAGGTGCTGATCGAATCGCGTATTGTCGTGGTGCGCGACGACTTCAGCCGCGAGCTCGGCATCCGTTGGGGCGTCACCTACGTGAACGACACGGATGACGGCCTGGTCGCGGTGACCGGCAGCGGCAACGGCACCGACGGCATCGTCAGGTCCGGCATCGACAACATTAACAATACCGGCCAGCCGTTCCCGGTCGAGCTGCCGGGGCTCAGCGACCGCTACAACGTGAACCTGCCGGTGGCCAATCCGGCCGGTAAGTTTGCCCTGGCGATCCTCGACAGCGACTACCTCGTCGATCTCGAGCTTTCGGCGCTGCAGGCCGAAGGGCGTGGCGAAGTGGTTTCCTCGCCGCGCGTGATTACCGCCAATCAGAAGGAGGCCTTCATCAAGCAGGGTGTCGAGATTCCCTACCAGGAGTCGGCATCGAGCGGCGCGACCACCACGCAGTTCAAAGACGCGGTGCTGTCGCTGACCGTGACGCCGCAGATCACCCCGGATGACCGCATCATCATGGACCTGACCGTGACCAAGGACAGCGTCGGTCAGGTCATCACCAATGAACGCGGCGGCCAGGTACCGAGCATCGATACGCGCTCCATCGAGACCCAGGTGCTGGTCAACAACGGCCAGACTGTGGTGCTCGGCGGCATTTACGAGACCGAGCAGTCCGTGGACCAGACCAAGGTGCCGTTCCTCGGCGATATTCCGCTGATCGGTTACCTGTTCCGTTCGACGGCGACTGTATCGAACAAGTCGGAGTTGTTGATATTCGTGACGCCAAAAATACTCAAAGAAGGCGCAAATATTTTCTGAGGGTCCACGCGCGGAGGACCGCTAAGAGGTTAGGGAGTCATGAAAAAGCAGCTTTCTTTTGGGGTGATTCTGGCGTCCGCGCTGATCGCTGCCTGCGGTGGCGGCGGTGACAATACCCTCAGCAATCCGGGTGGTGGCGGTGGCACCGTCGAGGTGGCCATTGTCGAGCTGCTGACCAGCTCGCCGCAGATCGCCTCGGATCTTGCGCAGAACAACTCGGTGACGCTGACGGCGGTCGTCAAGGACGCCGATAACGCGATCCTGGCCGATGTTCCGGTGACTTTCTCCGCCGATTCGGGCTCCCTGACGGTGACTCGCTCGACGACCGACGAGAGCGGAACCGCCGTGGCGAAGCTGACCAACGGTTCGGATGTCGCGAACCGCCCGATCACGGTCACCGCCCGTGCGGATGGCATTACCGGTACGGTGACGGTGAATGTTTCGGGTACCACGCTCACGGTGACACCGGCTTCGGCCTCGCTCGGGCTCGGCGCGGCTGCCACCTTCAGCGTGCTGGTGAAGGATTCCACCGGCGCGGGTGTACCGAACGCCGTCGTGGACGTTTCCTCGGCGAACGGCAACACGCTGTCATCGAGCAGCCTGACCACTGGCCTCTCCGGCGACGCCTCGTTCGACCTGACGGCCGACAATTCCGGCGACGATACGGTGAGTGTCACCGCGCTTGGCATCACGCGGCAGGCAGACGTCACGGTGTCCGGTGACGACTTCGTGTTTACCGCCCCTGCGCAGAACGCCGAGATCCCGCTCGGTGCTGACCGCACGGTGACGGTGCGCTGGCGGATCGACGGCAACCCGGTGGCCGACGGCACCGTCATCAGCTTCAGCAGCACGCGCGGTACCTTGAGTGCGTCGAGCGCGGCGACGGTCAATGGCGAGGCCTCAGTGACGGTCAGCTCCGACAATGCCGGCCCCGTGGTGATTACTGCCACGACGACGGGTGGCCTGAGCACCAGCCGCCAGGTCGAGTTCATAGCGACCAATGCGGATACGCTGGACCTGCAGGCCGAGCCCTTCACCGTACGCAGCGGCGAGCAGAGCACGATCACGGCGATCGTGCGTGACCCGGCCGGCAACCTGGTGAAGAACAAAGTCGTGTCGTTCGAGCTGACTGACATCACCAACGGTTCCCTGTCGGTGGCCTCTGCCACCACGGACAGCCAGGGCCGCGCCGCGACGATTTATACCGGTGGCTCGGTCACGAGCCCGGTGGACGGCGTGTCCATTCGCGCTTTCGTGCAGAGCAAGCCGGCTGTGGAGGACACCGTGCAACTGACCGTAGCCGGCCAGGCACTGGCCATTTCGCTCGGCACCGGCAACGCGCTGTTCGAGATCGGCACCGCGGTGTTCGCCAAGGAGTGGGCAATTTTCGTCACCGACGCCGACGGCAACCCGGTCAGCAACAAGACCGTGCAGGTGGCGATCCGCTCGGTGAACTACAAGAAGGGCCAGCTCGGCGTCGTCTCGATCGGTGGCGACGAGGTCTGGGCCAAGGTCGCAGAAGCTGTCTGCGCGGACGAGGACGTCAATCTGAACGGCATCCTGGACGGTGGCGAGGATCTGAATTCCAGCGGCCTCCTCGAAGCCGGCAATATCGCCACGGTGGCCGCGGTGCCCACCGGCGCGAGCGCCGACGATCCCTGCAGCGATGCCGGCTCGCAGGGCCAATCGGCCACGGTGGTGACCAACGGCATTGGCCAGGCGCGGGTCTGCGTGTTCTATCCGCAGAGCTACAACTTGTGGCTCGACGCGCGGATTTCCGCCAAGGCGAGCGTGCAGGGCACGGAGTTTTCGAAATCGCAGACTTTCGAGCTCGAGGCGCTGGCGAGCGACCTCAACAACACCAATGCCAGCCCGCCGGGCGTCGTAAGCCCGTTTGGACCCGAGCCCGACTGCTCGATCGCGCCGCCTCCGTAATCGGCGCGCCGGGTTAACGAACCCGCAAGGCCGGCCGGCTTCGCGCCGGCCTTGCCTTTTTCGCGCAGCTCCACGTTTTCGCTACCATGGCGGGGCATGGCTACGACCCGCAGTATTTTCCTCATCGGCCCGATGGGCGCCGGGAAGTCGGCGGTCGGGCGCCAGCTCGCCAAGGAGCTTGGCCTGGCCTTCGCCGACAGTGATGAGGAAATCGAGCATCGCACCGGTGTCGATATCCCCTACATCTTCGAGAAGGAGGGGGAAGCGGGCTTTCGCGCCCGCGAGCGGCAGGTCATCGACGAGCTGACGCAGGTGCCGGCGATCGTGCTGGCGACAGGCGGCGGCGCCGCCCAGGACCCGCAGAGCCGCGAACGCCTTGGCTCGCGCGGCACGGTGGTCTACCTGCATGCTTCGGTTGATCAGCAGATGCGACGCACACGCCGAGGGCGGGGGCGCCCGATGCTCAAGGGCGGAGATCCGCGCGAGATCCTGGAACGACTGATGGCGGTGCGCGATCCGCAGTACCGCGAGATTGCCGATATCGTCATCGAAACCGACGGCCGGCGCGTCACGTCCGTGACGCGGGAGATTCGCCAGCACCTGGAGCAGCTCGCCGCTTCGCCGTGATGCGCGGTCCACCACTGCGCGTCATTCCGCACGGCTTATGGCAACGGCGCAAGTGGTGCTCGACCAGGAGGATTTGTGGCAGCGACGCCAGTCGCGTTCGAGCAGGTGGATCTTGTGGGAGCGACGCCAGTCGCGTTCGAGCCGGAGGATCCTGTGGGAGCGACGCCAGTCGCGATAGCCGCCAGCAGCCTACCGGCGATTTGCTTGTCGTGTTGATGGGTGTCGCGCTCCTTCGAGCCGTCCCGCTCGCCCTGCCGGCTTATGGACGGGCTGCCTCGGGGCACTCGGGATAACCCCCTCGCAAAATCTTTGGTGCACCGTCCCTGGTTCCGCTCGCAGCATCTCGGCCCCGATGCCGCTCGGGAGTTACCCGGGCGCTCCGGGCAGCCCAGGCAGGTGTCAGCGGCCGCAGGCGATGTGCTCTGAGTGAGCCGAACCGGCCATTCGAGCGGGGCAAGCTGGGATG
>CAYOFE010000092.1:0-11936 GCA_964403135.1 uncultured Chromatiaceae bacterium
TCACGCGCATCCTGAACCACCTCCTCTTGCTCGGTTGCCACGCCCTCGATATCGGTGCGATGACGGTGTTCCTGTACTGCTTCCGCGAGCGTGAAGACCTCATGGATTGCTACGAGGCGGTGTCTGGCACACGCATGCACGCCACGTACTACCGGCCGGGCGGTGTTTATCGCGACCTGCCCGACAGCATGCCGAAGTACACCGAGTCGAAGTGGCATTCCGCGCAGGAAATTCGCCGGCTGAACGAAACCCGCTCCGGGACCATGCTCGACTTCATCGAGGCGTTCACCGAGCGTTTTCCGGGCTGCGTCGACGAGTACGAGACGCTCCTCACTGACAACCGCATCTGGAAACAGCGCACGGTCAATATCGGCGTAGTCTCACCGGAGCGTGCGCTGAAGCTCGGTTTCACCGGCCCGATGCTGCGCGGCTCGGGCGTTGCGTGGGACCTGCGCAAGAAGCAGCCCTACGAGGTATACGCTGATCTCGATTTCGACATCCCTGTCGGCGTCAACGGCGATTGTTATGACCGCTATCTGGTGCGCATGGAAGAGTTCCGCCAATCCAATCGCATCATCCAGCAGTGCGTGAAGTGGCTGCGGGCCAATCCGGGCCCCGTCATGGCCGACGATCACAAGCTGGCGCCGCCGAGCCGCGAGGCGATGAAGGGCGACATGGAGTCGCTGATCCATCACTTCAAGCTGTTTACCGAGGGGTACAGCGTGCCGGCCGGGGAGGCCTATGCGGCCGTCGAGCACCCGAAAGGCGAATTTGGCGTTTACCTGGTGTCAGACGGAGCCAACAAGCCGTATCGCGTGAAGATCCGCGCGCCAGGATTTGCGCATCTCGCGGCGATGGACGAGATGGTGCGCGGGCACATGCTTGCGGATGTGGTTGCCGTGATCGGCACGCAGGACATCGTGTTCGGCGAGATCGACCGCTAGGACAATCGCGATGGAGCAGGCACAAGGGAAAGTGACGCTCTCGGCGCGCGTGCGCGAAGAGATCGATCATTGGGTGGCAAAATTTCCGCCGGGACGCCAGCGCTCGGCGGTGATCGGCGCGCTGCATGCGGTCCAGCACGAGAACGGCGGGTACCTGACGCAACCGCTGATGGAGGCTGTGGCCGAGTACCTGAACCTGCCGCCAATCCAGGTGTTCGAGGTGGCCTCGTTCTACTCGATGTTCGAGACCGAACCCGTCGGCCGTCACAGCGTCTCCGTCTGCACCAATATCTGCTGCATGCTGCGCGGCGGGGAGCAGATCCTCGCGTACGTGGAAAAGAAGCTCGGCATCAGTGCCGGCGAAAGCACGCCGGACGGTAAGTTCTACCTGAAGAAGGAAGAAGAGTGCCTGGCGGCCTGCACCGGCGCGCCGATGATGATGGTCGATCACGTGTTTCACGAGAATCTCACGCCCGCGCGGGTGGACGAGATCCTGGACGGCCTGGAGTAGCACTGTGTACCAGCACAATCTGGTGTGCTTCCAGACGCTGGGTCACGACGAGCCCTGGAGTCTTGCCACCTACCGCAAGCTCGGCGGGTACCGGGTGTGGGAGAAAATCCTCGCCGGTGGCATGACGCGCGATGAGGTGATCAATACCGTCAAAGCGTCGGGCCTGCGCGGCCGCGGCGGAGCAGGCTTTCCGACCGGCGTGAAGTGGAGTTTCATGCCGAAGGACAAGCCGATCCAGAAATACATCGTCTGTAACTCCGACGAGAGCGAGCCCGGCACCTGCCACGACCGCGACATCCTGCGCTACAACCCGCACTCCGTGATCGAGGGCATGGCAATCGGCGGCTTCGCGATGAATGCAACGGTCGGCTACAACTATATTCGCGGCGAATTCCTCGATGAGCCGATCCCGCGCTTCGAAGCGGCGCTGAAGGAAGCCTACGCCGCCGGGTTGCTGGGCAGAAACATCCGTGGCTCGGGCATCGACTTTGATCTGCACACGTTCGTCGGCGCTGGCGCCTACATTTGCGGCGAGGAGACCGGCCTGCTGGAGTCTCTGGAAGGGAAGCAGGGCCGGCCGCGCTTCAAGCCGCCGTTCCCGGCCGCCAAAGGCGTGTTTGGTATGCCCACAACGATCAATAACACGCAGAGCTTCGCCTCGGTGCCGACCATCCTGCGCAATGGGGCCGAGTGGTTCGTGGCCCTCGGACCGAAGGATTCCGGCGGCACGATGATTTTCTCCGTATCGGGCCACGTGAACCGACCCGGCAATTTCGAGTTGCCGCTCGGGATCCCGTTCAAGGACCTTCTGGAGATCGCCGGTGGGGTGCGCGATGGGCGGCGCCTGAAGGCGGTGATTCCGGGCGGGGTATCCGTTCCGGTCGTGCCGGGCGACGTCATGATGAACTGCAACATGGACTACAACGCGGTGAAGGCGGCTGGCTCGGCGCTCGGAACCGGTGCGGTGATCGTCATGGACGAAACCACCTGTATGGTGAGCGTGCTGCGACGCGTAAGCCGTTTCTATCACGCCGAGTCCTGTGGGCAGTGCACGCCATGCCGCGAGGGTACCGGGTGGCTGCACCGTATGCTGACGCGCATCACTGAAGGTCGCGGACGCATGGAGGACCTGCAGCTGCTGCTCGACGTAGCGAATCGCATCGAGGGTCACACCATCTGTGCGTTCGGCGACGCGGCGGCATGGCCCGTCCAGAGTTTCCTCAAGCATTTCCGTCATGAGTTCGAGTACATGATCCGCAACGGCGGGCGCTCGATCGTCGATGCGCAGACGGAGGCGGCCTGAGCGAGCCATGACCGACAAGTGCACCATCCACGTTAATGGCCTCGATATCGAGGCGCGTCCCGGCCAGATGCTGATCGAGGTCACGGATGCGGCGGGCATCTACGTGCCGCGGTTTTGTTACCACAACAAGCTGTCGATTGCCGCCAACTGCCGCATGTGCCTGGTGGAGATCGAGAACGCGCCGAAGCCGATGCCCGCCTGCGCTACGCCGGTGACACCTGGCATGAAGGTGCACACGAAGTCGGCGAAAGCCATTGGCGCGCAGAAAGCGACCATGGAGTTTCTGCTGATCAATCACCCCCTCGATTGCCCGATTTGCGACCAGGGCGGTGAGTGCGAGTTGCAGGATCTGGCCATGGGCTACGGTCGCGACATTTCGCGCTACACCGAGCGCAAACGCGTGGTGAAGGACAAGAACATCGGTCCACTGGTTTCCACGGACATGACACGATGCATTCACTGCACGCGGTGTGTGCGGTTCACCGCCGAGATTGCGGGTTACCAGCATCTCGGCACGCTCGGCCGCGGTGACCGGGTGGAGATCGGCACTTATATCGAGCGCGCCGTCGAGCATGAGCTGTCGGGCAATATCATCGATCTGTGCCCGGTAGGGGCGCTGAACAGCAAGCCGTTCCGGTTCTCGGCGCGCGCTTGGGAAATGCAGCAGCGCCCGACGGTGGCGCCGCACGACTGCCTCGGCGCGAATCTCTATGCCCATGTGATGGGGGGGCGAGTCAAGCGCGTGGTTCCGCGCCCTAATGAGGCGGTTAATGAGACCTGGATTTCCGACCGCGACCGATTCAGCTACGAGGGACTGTATGCGCCCGATCGGCTGGAGCAGCCGATGGTCCGCGACGCGAACGGCTGGCGTGCGGTCGCGTGGGAAGAGGCGCTGGATGCGGCCAGTCGCGGGCTGAAGGCGGCGCAGGGTGCCGATCAAAGCGGGGCGCTGGTCTCGCCGACAGCCACGGTTGAGGAAGGGTACCTGCTTGCCCGGCTGATCGAGCACCTGGGCTCAGCCAATATCGATCACCGTCTGCGCCGGCTCGACTTCCGCACGCAGCAGGCCGAGCCGGTCATGCCGGGTTTTGGCATGCGCATCGCCGAGGTGGAGCGGCTGGGTGCCGCCCTGATAGTGGGGTCGAACCTGCGGCGCGAAGTGCCGTTACTCGCGCACCGCGTACGCAAGGCGGCCCTTGGTGGCGCCGCGGTCGGCTTCATCAACACCGAACGCTATGAGTACCTGTTCCCGGTGGCCTCGTACATCGAGACCGGGCGAGATAGCCTGGCTGGTGAACTTGCCAAGACCCTCAAGGCTGCCGGTGGCAGCGACATCTCGCCGGCCGCAGCGGCCGTGATTGCGCGTATCGGCACACCGGGTGAGGCGCATCAGCGCCAGGCCGACGCATTGAGAGAACGGCAACCCGCAGCCGTGTTCCTCGGGCTTCAGGCGCTTCGCCACCCGGCCTTCGCGGAGATTCACCTGCTGGCTGCAGAACTCGCGCGCGCAACCGGTGCTGTGCTTGGTTTCATAACCGAAGGGGCGAACAGCGCCGGGCTTTCGCTCGCGGGCGTCCTGCCTCACCGCGGCGTCGGCGGCGAGCCGCGCGGCCGTGCCGGGAGAACTGCAGCCGAGATGCTCAGCGCGCCACCGCGGGTGATGGTCCTGTTTGGCGCCGAGCCGGATGGCGACCTCTCATGTGATGGCACCGCTGCGCTGCAGGGCGCCGGTTTGGTGATTGCGCTCTCGCCCTGGTTCGGCGCGGGTCTGAAGAAGGTCGCGCACGTCATACTGCCGATTGCCGCGTTCGCGGAGACGTCGGGAACCTTCGTTAACGGGGAAGGCCGCTGGCAGGGTTTCGATGCCGTAGCGAGTCCATTGGGCCAGGCGCGGCCCGGTTGGAAGGTACTGCGCGTGCTTGCAGGCCTGCTCGGAGTGCCCGGTTGCGATTTCGCGGCGTCGGAAGAGATTCGCGATACCGTGCAACGCCAGGCGGCGGGCGCGACGGCGGCCGCCGCACCCCAATGGCCGGCCGCTATAGCCGCCGATGGCAGCAAGTGCTCTGAGCAGCCCGACGTGCCGATGTATCGCACCGATGCGCTGGTCCGCCGCGCCCGCTCGCTGCAACAGGTCGGGACTATGCAAGGGCTGGCCGGTGAACCCGCGCTGCGCAGGGCCTGAGAGTCGTAAGTGACGGACATTCTCAGAAACCTTCTCCATTTCCTGCCGGGACCGCTGGTGACGGTGGTGATCATTGTGCTGCAGATCCTGCCGCTATTGATCACCATCGTTCTGTGTGTGGCGTTCCTCACGTACCTCGAACGCAAGATCATCGGCTACATGCAGCAGCGCATCGGCCCGAACCGCGTCGGGCCGCGTGGCTGGTTCCAGCCGTTCGCCGACGTAATCAAGCTGTTGATCAAGGAAATCGTCGTTCCCGCGAAGGCCAATCGTTACCTGTTCCTCACGGCGCCGCTGCTATCCCTGGTGCCGGCTTTTGCCACATGGGCCGTGGTGCCCCTGTTCCCCGGCTTTGCGATCTCCGATATCGATGCTGGTTTGCTGTACGTGCTGGCGCTGACCTCGCTGGCTGTGTACGGCGTGATCCTCGCCGGCTGGGCTTCGAACTCCAAGTACGCCTTCCTGGGCGCGATGCGCTCGGCTGCGCAGATCGTCGCATACGAGATCGCCATGGGCTTTGCGCTGGTGGGCGTATTGATGGCCGGCGGGAGCCTCAACCTCGGCACCATCGTCGAGGCGCAGGAAGGCGGCCTGCTGCAGTGGTTCTGGCTGCCGCTGTTCCCGCTGTTCCTGGTGTATTTCATCTCCGGCGTGGCGGAGACCAATCGCGCCCCGTTCGACGTCGCTGAGGGTGAGTCGGAGATCGTCGCAGGCTTCCACGTGGAGTATTCCGGTGCGGCGTTCGCGATGTTTTTTCTCGCCGAATACGCCAACATGATCCTTATCGCTGCATTGACCGCGGTGATGTTCTTCGGCGGCTGGCTGTCGTTCTTCGCCGGCCCCGAGTTCGCTTTTCTCGACGGCACGCTCCTTGAGTTCGTGCGTGGGCCCTCGCTACTGTGGCTGTGCGTGAAGATCGCATTTTTCCTGTTCTGCTTTCTCTGGCTGCGCGCCACGTTTCCGCGCTACCGCTATGACCAGATCATGCGGCTCGGCTGGAAGGTGTTCATTCCGGTGACGCTGGTGTGGATCATGGCCGAGGGCGTGATGGTGGTGGCGGGCATCGGCCCCTGGAGCAGTTGAGCATGAGTACGCTGGGTTCGGTCATCAGGACTTTGTCGCTCTGGGAACTGCTGCGCGGTCTGCGGGTTACGCTCGGATACCTGTTCGTGAAGAAAATCACGGTGCAGTATCCGGAGGAGAAGACCCCGCAGTCGTTTCGTTTTCGCGGACTGCACGCGCTGCGCCGTTATCCCAACGGGGAAGAGCGTTGCATCGCCTGCAAGCTGTGCCAGGCCGTCTGCCCGGCCGCGGCGATCACCATCGAGTCGGACGTGGCGCGTGACGGTATGCGGAGAACCACGCGCTACGACATCGACCTCTTCAAGTGCATTTACTGCGGCTTCTGCGAGGAGGCATGCCCGGTGGACGCGATCGTAGAAACGCGCATCTTCGAGTACCACATGGAGAAGCCGGGGCAGAACATCATGACCAAGGACAAGCTGCTGGCAATCGGGGACCGGTACGAATCGATGATCGCCGCCGACAGGCAGGCCGACGCAAAGTATCGTTGAGGCCGGGCGCGTATGCTGATTACCTTACTTTTCTGGGCTTTCGCGGCCGTGCTGGTCGGATCGGCGGTGGGGGTTATTACCGCGCGGAACCCGGTGTTCTCAGCGCTGTTCCTGGTCCTTGCGTTCGTGACCAGCGCCGGGCTTTGGCTGCTGGTCGAAGCGGAGTTTCTCGCCGTCGTCCTGGTGCTGGTCTACGTCGGCGCGGTCATGGTGCTGTTCCTCTACGTGGTGATGATGCTGGACGTCAATGTCGCAGCCCGACGGGACGGATTCACGCGCTATGCGCCGCTCGGCGTGATTTTTGCCGGCATCATCGTGCTGGAACTGGTGGGCGTCATCTGGGCGCGTAACTCCGGGCTGCCCCTAACCGCTGAGTTGCCACGCCAGCCAGCCGGCTACAGCAATACCGAGGAGATCGGCAACCTGCTGTATACGGCTCACGTCTACGAATTCGAGCTGGCTGCGTTCGTTCTGCTACTGGCGATCGTCGCCGCCATCATGCTGACCCACCGCCAGCGGCCGGGCCTGAAGCTGCAGAACGTCGCGAAGCAGGTGAAGGTAAAGCGCGAAGATCGCGTCCATCTGGTCAAGATGCCCCCGGAGGTCAACCGGTGATTACGCTCAGCCATTACCTGACACTCTCGGCCGTGCTGTTCGCCATCAGCGTGGCCGGAATCTTCATCAATCGGAAGAACGTCATCCTGCTGCTGATGTGCATCGAGCTGCTGTTGCTCGCCGTCAATTTCAATTTCATCGCGTTTTCTCGCTTTCTCGGAGATGCCACCGGGCAGGTGTTTGTGTTCTTCATCCTGACGGTGGCCGCCGCCGAGTCGGCGATTGGCCTGGCCATCCTCGTCGTGCTGTTCCGGACCCGGCGCAGCATCAATGTCGAGGAATTGCACGTGATGCGGGGTTGAGGCGTGAGCAATCTGTACCTGGCAGTCGTTCTCGCGCCCCTCATCGCGGCGATCGTGGCGGGGCTGTTCGGCCGCGTGATCGGACGGGCAGGGGCCCACACCCTGACGATTCTCGCGGTGGGCGCCTCGTTCGTCATGTCGGTCATGGTGCTGCGCCAGCAACTGGCCGATGGCGCCGTGCCATTTAATGAGACCGTCTACACATGGGCGGTGGTCGACGGCGTGCGCATGGAAGTCGGGTTCCTCGTAGACCGGCTGACGGCGCTCATGATGGTCGTGGTGACGTTCGTCTCGCTGATGGTGCACGTGTACACCATCGGCTACATGCACGACGACCCGGGGTATCAGCGTTTCTTCAGCTACATCTCACTGTTCACCTTTGCGATGCTGATGCTGGTGATGTCAAACAACTTCCTGCAGCTGTTCTTCGGCTGGGAAGCGGTGGGCCTGGTGTCCTATCTGCTGATCGGGTTCTGGTACACGCGCCCGACGGCGATCGTCGCCAACCTGAAGGCGTTCCTCGTGAACCGGGTGGGCGACTTCGGTTTCCTGCTCGGCATCGCGGCGTTGCTCGCCTACACCGGCAGCCTCGATTACGCCGAGGTTTTCGCGCGGGCGCCGGAACTTCAGTCGCAGACCATCGAGGTTTTTGCCGGCAGTCCATGGTCGGTAGTGACGCTCGCCTGCATACTGCTGTTCGTTGGCGCGATGGGCAAGTCCGCGCAGATGCCGTTGCATGTATGGCTGCCGGACTCGATGGAAGGCCCGACACCGATCTCGGCACTGATCCACGCGGCCACCATGGTAACCGCGGGCGTGTTCATGGTTGCGCGCATGTCGCCGCTGTTCGAGTACTCGGAGGTGGCGCTCAGCGTGGTGCTGGTGATCGGCGCCACGACGGCTCTCCTGACGGGCTTCCTTGGCATCGTGCAGCACGACATCAAGCGGGTGGTGGCGTATTCCACGTTGTCCCAGCTCGGCTATATGACCACCGCGCTTGGCGCATCGGCGTATGCCGCCGGCATCTTCCACCTCATGACCCATGCGTTCTTCAAGGCGTTGCTGTTCCTTGCGGCCGGCTCCGTAATCGTTGCGCTGCATCACGAGCAGGACATCCGTCGCATGGGCGGGCTCCGCAGATATCTGCCGATCACTTACGCGACGTCACTGATTGGTTCGCTGGCGCTGATTGGCTTTCCTGGTTTTTCGGGTTTCTTCTCCAAGGACGCGCTGATCGAGGCGGTGGCGCTGGCCACCAGGCCGGGTGCCGATTTTGCGTACTTCTGTCTCACTGTCGGGGTGTTCGTCACCGCGGTCTATTCATTCCGCATGTTTTTCCTGGTATTTCACGGCAAGGAGCGCATCGATGAGGATGCGCGCCATCACCTGCACGAATCGCCGTGGGTAATCACCGTGCCGCTGATAATGCTGGCGATTCCGTCGGTGGTGATCGGTTGGCCGACCATAGGGCCCGTGCTCTTTGGCGGGTATTTCAGCGAGGCGCTTGTCGTGGCTCCCGCTAATGACGTGCTTGGCGAGCTGGGTCGCGAGTTCCATGGACCGGCGGGATTCCTGGCCCATGGCGTGATGGGCCTGCCGGTGGCGTTATCGCTGGCGGGTGCGGCAGTCGCCTGGTTTGCGTACCTGTACCGCCCGGAGTTGCCTGAGCGCATACGCTGCGCGCTATCGTCGGTCTACACGCTGCTCGTCAACAAGTACTACTTCGACGACCTGAACGAGAAAGTCATTGCGCGCGGGGGGCGGGCGCTCGGCGGGCTTCTCTGGAAAGTCGGAGACGTAGCCATCATCGACGGGGCCGTGGTAAACGGCAGCGCGCGGCTCGTGGCATGGGCCTCAGGTGTCGTGCGAAACGTTCAGTCCGGGTATCTGTACCACTACGCCTTCGCCATGGTGATCGGATTGTCGGTGCTGCTTGCCTGGTTGCTTGGGCGCTGAAACGGACTGGGGAACGGAAGTAACGTGGGGATTCTGAGTACCTTGATCTGGCTGCCGATACTCGGTGGCCTGGTGACTCTCGGGGTTGGTGACTGCGGCCGGCTGCGCGCCGACCGATGGATTGCGCTGCTGACTGCGGGTGCAACCTTCGTCATAAGCCTGCCGCTGTACGCGGAATTCGACAGCACCACGTGGCACGTGCAGTTCGTGGAGCGGCGGCCATGGATTGGCGCATTCAACGTGGAGTACTTCCTCGGCGTCGACGGTTTTTCCATTCCGCTGATACTGCTGACGACGTTTCTCACGCCGATTGTCGTGATTGCGGGCTGGGAAGTGATCAAGACGCGCCCGGCGCAGTATTTCGCGGCGTTTCTGATCCTGGAAGGGCTGATGATCGGCACTTTCGCCGCGCTCGATGCGCTCCTCTTCTACGTGTTCTGGGAGGCCATGCTGATTCCGATGTTCATCATCATCGGGGTCTGGGGCGGCGAGCGGCGGGTCTACGCGACCGTCAAGTTCTTCCTCTACACGTTTCTCGGGTCGGTATTGATGCTGGTCGCGCTGATCTATATGTATTTGAAGGCGGGCAGCTACAGCATTCTCGATTTCCACGAACTGCCACTGACCCTGAACGAGCAGATCTGGATTTTTCTGGCGCTCATGTTGGCGTTTGCCGTGAAGGTCCCGATGTGGCCGGTGCATACCTGGCTGCCCGATGCCCACGTCGAGGCGCCGACCGGCGGCTCGGTGATCCTGGCGGCGGTTCTGCTGAAGATGGGCGGTTATGGCTTCGTGCGCTTCAGCCTGCCGATCACGCCGGACGCCAGTGCCGCGCTCGCCTGGCTGGTGATCGGGTTGTCGCTGGTGGCGGTGGTCTACATCGGTCTCGTGGCGCTGGTGCAGCAGGACATGAAGAAGCTGATTGCCTACTCTTCGATTGCGCACATGGGGTTCGTGACGCTCGGTTTCTTCATCGCCTGGGGCATCGTGGCGCAGACCGGGGAGGCGGCCGGCGTCGGCATGGGCCTGACCGGCGGCATGGTGCAGATGATCTCGCACGGCTTCGTCTCGGGCGCGCTGTTCCTTTGTGTCGGGGTCATGTATGACCGGCTGCACAGCCGGCAGATCGGCGACTATGGCGGCGTGGTGAACACCATGCCGCGTTTTGCCGTGTTCATGGTGTTGTTTGCGCTCGCCAACGCGGGCCTGCCGGGCACATCGGGCTTCGTCGGTGAGTTCATGGTCATTCTGGCCAGCTTTCAGGCGAACGTCTGGTACGCGGTTCTCGCCGGCACCACGCTGGTGCTGGGAGCGGCCTACACGCTCTGGCTGGTGAAGCGGGTTATTTTCGGACCCGTGGCGAACCAGGAAGTCGCAGCGATGGCCGACCTCAACGGGCGCGAGTTGCTGGTCCTGGGGCTGGTGGCCGCTGGCGTATTGCTGCTTGGCCTTTGGCCGCAGCCGCTGGTCGAAGTCATGACCGCGTCGGTCGATAACCTGGCCGCACACATGACGCAGTCGAAGCTATGAGCTCCATCGCAGCCAATATGCACTTTGCCTTGCCCGAGATCGTGGTGGGCGCCGGTACCTGTCTCGTGCTGCTGGTGGACCTGTTTGCAGGCCGTCGCTACCGTGAGCTGACTTACCTCGCGGCCTTGTTGACTTTGGTTGCGGCAGCGTTGGTCACGGCGGGGCTGGATGCGCAGGCATCCGGGGTGGCTTTTGGCGGGGCATTCATCCTCGATCCGCTTGCCCGGTTGCTGAAGCTGTTCAGTTACGCCGTGGTTGGCGCGGTGTTCCTGTATGCACGTTCGCACCTTGCGCGGCGCGAGCGGGGAGCGGGGGAGTTCTACCTGCTGGGGTTGTTTGCCCTGCTCGGCATCATGGTGATGATTTCGGGTTTCAGCCTGCTGTCCCTGTACCTCGGTCTGGAACTGCTCTCGCTCGCCCTGTACGCGATGGTCGCATTCGAGCGCGAGTCGCCGGTGGCGGCCGAAGCGGCGATGAAGTACTTCGTGCTTGGCGCGATCGCCTCGGGAACGCTGCTCTATGGCATGTCAATGCTCTACGGGATTACCGGCACACTGAATCTGGCCGATCTCGCCGCCGTGCTGCGGGCGACTGACGCCCGACAACCAGCCGTCCTGATCGGCCTGGCTTTCGTGCTGGTGGGCGTGGCGTTTAAGTTTGGGGCCGTGCCATTTCATATGTGGATGCCCGACGTATACCACGGTGCGCCGGCGAGCGTGACGCTTTTCGTCGCCACGGTGCCCAAGGTGGCTGCATTCGCGCTGGCCTTGCGGCTGGTCGTGGATGGCCTCGCGCCGTTGCATGGCGACTGGCAGCTGATGCTGGCTGCGCTGGCGGCGCTATCGCTGGCGATTGGCAATATCGTGGCCATCGCCCAGACCAATCTGAAGCGCATGCTGGCCTACTCGACTATCGCGCACGTCGGTTTCATCCTGCTCGGGTTGGTAGCAGGCGGGCCGCAAGGGGTGCAGGCTGCGCTGTTCTACACGCTGGTCTACGTGATCATGACCGCCGGGGCC
>CAYOFE010000093.1:0-11874 GCA_964403135.1 uncultured Chromatiaceae bacterium
CAACCGCTGCGCTCAGTATCAACCATCATTGATACCCTGTGCAGAGGTTCCCTAGGGCATGTTCCCGAGAGAACGCGCCGGCGACTTCATCGGCTGTGCATGCGACTACCAGGACATCTGCCTCGACCTCGCGCTCAGTAACGTCGCGATTGCCGACCCCGGCCGCCTGCGGCAGATCGATGCCATGCAGGCGCAGGCCGTCGGCGACATCCGCACCCAGGACAAGGCGCAGGGCATGATTGCGCGGATGATCGGCGCCGAGAAAGCGCGGCGGATTTTCTACGAGGTCACTACGTAGCTCTCTCGGGCCAGTCCCGGCGCGCGCTCCGGGCCTGCGTCCGTCAGGCGCCGGTTGCCGGCATCGACGCGAATCACTTTCGGCACGTGCGCGAGCGCTTCCTCGCTCGTCATGTCGGCAAATGTTGCGAGTATCACCAGGTCCCCGGGCCCGCACAGGTGCGCAGCCGCCCCATTGACGCAGATCACGCCGGAGCCGCGCTCGCCTTCGATCGCGTAGGTGGTCAGCCGCGTGCCGCGCGTGACATTCCACACGTGCACGGCTTCATGCGGCAGGATCCCGGCCGCCTCCATCAGGTCGACGTCGATGGTGACGCTGCCCTCGTAATCGAGCTCGGCCTGCGTGACCGTGGCGCGATGAATTTTCGATTTCAGCATGTACAGCCTCATGGGCATGGCAATGTAAGCGGGGCGGGGCGCCACGACAAGCAGCAAGTGGCCAGCGGCGGGTTATAGCGTGCCCTTGTATACTGACGCCGGATCGGTGTGGCTGGCCGGATGGGCCGAGATGGGGGTCGAATGCTGCTGCATACCACGCCCGGGCGCTTTGCCTGGACGGTGCTCGTTGCGTTCCTGCTGGCGAGCAACCTGAACTGGGCAATTGCGGAGTTCCTGCTGAACCCGTGGGCGACGCCACTTTTCGAAGGATTCATGCGCGAGGGCGACAACGCCGCGCGGGGCATCAACATCATACGGATGACCGGCGGGTTCCTGCTGCCGCAGGCGGTCGCGGTATGGCTTTCGGCGACGATGCCGCAACCGTCGGGCTGGGCCGCGCGTGCCGTGCTCGCCAGCCTGCTGATCGGCGTGGCCGGCTTTTTTGGCACCTACACGTTCCTGTCCGGCTGGGGCAACGTGAACTGGTATCCGCTGATGGGTGCCGCCGTCGCCGACACAGGCTGCATTCTTGTCGGCACGCTGATTGCTGCGTTTTTGCAGCGCAGGCCGCCGGCGCGCTAGCCGCCGGCCACCGCGCCGACGATCAGATAGGGTTCCAGGCCGCTGACCACGGCATCGGGCAGCGGGTCGTCGGGCGCGGCGTCCGACAGATCCTGCCCGCATGCAAAGAATCGCACGTAGGCGCGACGCCGTTGCGTGGCGTAATCGCGCGTCGTGCCGCGCAGCGCGGGGAAGCGCACTTCGAGCGCATCGAGCAGGGTGCGTTGCGTGACGGGTGCCGCAATATCCAGCGTCACTTCGCCCTCGACATGCGCGAGCCGGCACAACGGTGCCGGCAGTGCCACGCGGATCATGACAGCGTTTGCACTTCCACCGAAAGCACAGCCGGGAGATTTTTTGCCACTGCTGTCCACGAATTTCCCGCGTTGGCGGAGCAATAGACCTGCCCGCCCGTAGTGCCGAAATAAATGCCGCAGGGATCGAGTGCGTCCACCGCCATCGCATCGCGCAGGACGTTGACGTAGCAGTTACGTTGCGGGAGTCCTTTCGCGAGCGGCTCCCACTCATGCCCGCCACTGCGGCTGCGATAGACGCGCAGCCGGCCCTGCGGCGGGTAGTGCTCGGCATCGCTTTCGATCGGGATCACGTAAATCGTCGCCGGTTCGTGCGCGTGCACGGCAATCGGGTACCCGAAATCGCTCGGCAGGTCACCGCTCACCTCGTGCCACGAGTCGCCGCCATCGTCGCTGCGCATCACGTCCCAGTGCTTCTGCATGTAGAGCACGTCGGGGCGCGAGGGGTGGCAGGCGATGCGGTGTACGCAGTGGCCGACCTCGGCAGTGGGATCCGGGATCTGCTCCGAGCGCAGGCCGCGATTCACCGGCCGCCACGTCGTGCCGCCGTCCTCCGTCCGAAACGTGCCGGCTGCCGAAATGGCGACGAACATTCGTCCGGGACGGACCGGATCGAACAGGATGGTGTGCAGGCACATGCCGCCGGCGCCCGGCATCCACTCGCGGCCGGAGCTGTGGGTGCGAAGCCCCGGCAGCTCGTGCCAGCTCTGCCCGCCATCGGTGGACCGAAACAGCGCGGCGTCCTCGACGCCGGCGTACACGGTGTCGGGGTCGTTGGCCGACGGTTCGATGTGCCACACCCGCTTGAACTCCCACGCGTGCGGCGAGCCGTCATACCACTGGTGCGTGCCGGTCTCGCCGTCGTAGGCGAACTGGTTGCCGACCGTCTCCCAGCGGCGGCCGCCGTCGCGCGAGCGCTGCATGACCTGGCCGAACCAGCTGCTCGACTGCGAGGCATACAGCCGCTCGGGATCCGCCGGGGAACCGGCCAGGTGATAGACCTCCCAGCCACCGAAGTGCGGGCCCGCCGTGCGCCAGCGCCGGCGCGCCCCGTCCGAGGTGAATATGAACGCACCCTTACGGGTACCGACCAGCAACCGGATACGGCTCATAGCCTCGCTCCCCGTTCCACGCCGGCCGTGACCGGTGTCGCGGAGTATACTCCCGTCGGATTTCACAGCCGTCACCTTGCTGCAGGAGCGGCGGGGTCCGTGCCGCCATGACGAGTCTTTCTCGTGACGAATATCTGCGCTACAGCCGGCATCTCGTCATGCCCGAGGTGACGCTGGCCGGACAGCAGCGGCTGAGGAACGCCCGCGTGTTGTGCGTCGGTGCCGGCGGTCTCGGCTCGCCACTCACGCTGTACCTGGCCGCGGCCGGTGTCGGCACCCTCGGACTGGTGGATTTCGATACCGTCGATCTCACCAATCTGCAGCGCCAGGTCCTGTACACCACTACCGATGTCGGCCGGCCGAAGCTCGACGCGGCTCTTGAGCGGCTCACGGCGCTCAACCCCGAAATCAGGGTGATTCCACACACGATGCGGTTGTCGAGCGTCAACGTCATGGACGTCATCGGCGGCTACGACATCGTTGCCGACGGCACCGACAACTTCCCCACGCGCTACCTCGTCAACGATGCCTGCGTGCTCGCCGGCAAGCCGAACGTGTATGCGAGCATCTTCCGCTTCGAGGCCCAGATAAGCGTGTTCGATGCGGCCCGGGGGCCGTGTTACCGCTGCCTGTTCCCGGAGCCACCGCCGCCCGGGCTGGTGCCGTCCTGTGCCGATGGCGGCGTGCTCGGTGTGCTGCCGGGCATTGCCGGCTCACTCCAGGCGCTGGAAGTCCTGAAGCTGATACTGGGCGCCGGCGAGCCGCTGATCGGGCGGCTGGTGCTGTTCGATGCGCTGGCATTCAAATTCAGGGAGCTGTCACTGCGCAAGGACCCGGCCTGCGCCGTCTGTGGCGCCACGCCGACGATTTGTGCGCCGATCGACTACGAAGGTTTCTGCGGAATGCGCGACACAGAGACCTCCGGGGCCAGAGACGAACTTCCGTTGCTTTCGGTGGAGGAACTGCAGGCGCGACGCGCGGGCGGCGAGCAGTTCGAGCTCCTTGACGTGCGCGAGGCTCACGAGTACGAGATCGTGCGGATTCCCGGCGCCCGGCTGTTTCCGCTGAGCGAGCTGCCGTCGCGCCTGCACGAGCTCGACTCGGCGTGCACCTACACGCTGTCATGTCATCGCGGCACGCGCAGCGCTCGCGCTTATCACCTGCTGCGCGAGGCCGGCTTCCGTCGCCTGCAGGTGCTTGACGGTGGCGTGGACGCCTGGGCCGAGCGCATCGATCCCACTTTGCCGCGCTATTAGCCTGCCAACAAACATCCCTCAACACGAATCAACCTGACCGTACAGGACCTTGCCATGCGCAGATGCCGTGAATTGCTGTCCTCAACCATGCTGGCCACGATAATGCCAATGGGGATCCTGGCCGCCGACGCGACCACGAGCACGCCGCAGCTTCTGGAAGTGGTCGGCGACGTCGCGGTGGTTTCGCTCCCCGTGAGCGGGTTCGACCAGCTGTCGCTCGATGACAAGCTGCTCGCTTATCACCTGTACCAGGCCGCGGTCGCCGGTCGCGACATACATTTCGAGCAGGTCTATGGGCACAACCTCGCGATCCGCAAGCTCTGCGAGGAAATCCTCCTGCACTCGCGCGGCATCGATGCGGCAACCGTGAATCTGATCGCCGACTACCTGAAGCAGCAATACATACACACCGGCATTTACGGTGCCCGTACCTACACGAAAATGCTGCCGCCCGAAGGCCTGGAATTCGCGGCGCTGGCGGTCGCGGCAAAGCAGGCCGCTTCGCAAGGTGCGCGTTTCCTGCTCACGCCGGGTGAATCGCTGGATCAGCACCTCGCCCGGTTGCGCCGGCCGATGTTCGATCCGGACTTCGAACGCTTTTCCACTACGCGCACGCCGCCGCCGGGCGAGGATCTGCTGAGCGCGAGCGCCGTTACGTTTTACGCGCCGGATATCCGCCTCGCGGATCTGCAGGGATTCCACGAGCGCTATCCGCTGAACTCCACCGTCGTGCGCGAGAACGGCAAGCTGACGGAACTGGTGTGGCGCATCGGCGATGCGGCGCGCGGCATTCCGCCAGGCCTTTACGCCGACTACCTGCAACGCGTGGTTTCCCACCTCGAGAATGCCCGCCGCCACGCCAGCCCGGCGAACGCTGAAGCGCTGCGCCGGCTGATCGAGTTCTACCGCAGCGGCGACAACGCCGAGTTCACCCGCTACAACATCGCGTGGCTGCAGTACGACCGACCGGCGGTGGACACCATCAATGGCTTCATCGAGAACTACCGTGATCCGCTGGAAAAGCGTGGCTCATGGGAGGGTATCGTCTTTTTCGTCAACGAAGCCACTTCGGGCTGGCTGCGGCAGGTGGCCGAAAAGGCCGACTACTACGAGAGCCGCACGCCATACCAGGAGCAGTACAAGCGCCGCGGCGTGAAGCCGGTGGCGAACATGGTCGAGATCCTGGTCGAGACCGGCGATGGCGGCCCGATCAGCTGGAGCGGCATCAACCTGCCGAACGAGACCGCCGTGCGCGAGAAGTACGGCAGCAAGAACGTGCTGCTCTGGAACGGCCGGCGGGCGCGCGAGGGCATCATCGGCGACCGGCTCATAAACGAGTTCATCTGGCCTGAAGAGCGCGCGCTCATCCGTCGTCACAATGACGCGGTGATCAGGGTGATGATTGGTTTTCATGAGGCGCTGGGCCATGCCTCGGGCAAAGCGAGCGACCGATTGACGGGCGATCCGCGCGATCATCTGCCGGGTTACTACTCGTGGCTCGAAGAAGAGCGCGCGGACCTGCTCGCGCTGCATCATGCCTGGGACCCGGAAACCATGCGCATCCGGAACAAGGACTGGAGCGAGGAGGCGGCCACCGCGTTTTACAAACTCTACGTCGCCATGCAGTTGTGGAGCCTCGCCGAGATCCCGGAAGGCGCCGGGGCCATCGAGGAGACTCACCAGATCGGCGGGCACTTCGCCATCAATTATTTTCTGCGCAAGGCCGGCGTGATCGAGGTGCGCAGGCGCGCCGAGAGTGGCCGTGAGAAGATCTTTTATGTCGTTCCGGACGAGAAGATTCCGCAGATGCGCCAGGCGGTGGCGGAGTTGCTCGCCGAGCTTCAGCGCATCAAGGCAGAAGGCGATCTGGAGGCGATTCGCCGCATGGCCGAGGAATACGACGCCGTCAACTTCGACAAAGGGCTCGCGGCCGAAGTTCGCGCGCGCAAGCGTGCGCTCGGCATCCCCGGCTACTTCGCCTATGTGTTTCCCGAGTTGCGGCTGGTCACCGCGAATGGCAGGCCCGCGGACGTGACCCTCACGCCGGGCCGCAGCCTGCTTCGGCAACAAATGGAGTGGTCGGGCTACACACGGGACCAGCTTGCGGCGCTGCCGCCCGGGCTGTAAGCGCCAGCGAGGATTCTGACCATGCCGGCATATCTGGTGATCGCCGTATCGATCGCGGACCGGGAGAAATTCCTGGGTGGCTATGCGCAAGTAACGAGCGCGCTGGTGGAGAAATTCGGCGGCCGCTACCTGCTGCGTGCGCCCGGCGCCGAGGTCCTCGAGGGTAGCTTGCGTCCCGGCAGCTCGGTGGTGATCTCCGAGTGGCCCGACAAGGCCGCGGCACTGAAGTTCTGGAACTCGCCGGAGTACCGGGCGGCGAAGCAATTGCGAGAGGGGATCGCCGAGGCGCAGGTGCTGCTGGTGGAAGCACCATAACGTTGCCGCGGCGGGGATCATGAGGAACATCGTCCGGCGCACCACGCTGATCGTGCGCGACATCGAGCGCTCAGCGCGCTGGTACGAGCACGTGATCGGCATGACGCGGTTCTACGAGGGCGATGTCGTGCTGTCCGGCAAGGGCATGGCCGCGGGCAAGGCCGGTGACCGCACGCGGCTCGTCGTCATGAAGTGCGAGCACCCGGAGATCGGCATGATCGGGCTGTTGCAGTGGCTGGATCCGCCGCTGCCGGCGCCGCGGGAGATTCCCGCCAGCGTCACCTACGGCAATCCGACTTTCGTGGTCGCCTCCGACGATGCGCGCGAGGCGCTGCGCCGCGCGAAGGCCCTGGGCAGCCACATTCACTCCGAACCGCACGAGTGGTCGGTGCGTGGCGCCGACGGCGGCATGAAGCACTTCCTGAGCGTCTCGGTGTTCGATCCGGACGGCTACTTCTACGAGTTCAACCAGGAGATCAGACCGTAACGGTCAGCGGGTTGTAGGCGTACAGCCCGATCGCTTCCTCGTTGCGGTGCGCGGCGGCGTTGTAATTATCGGGGTCGCGCGTGTACATGCGCCGCGCGTTCGCGTGCGATTCCAGCATCACGAACGTGGCGCGTTCGCGCCGCGCGGCCTCGTAGCGCGCCAGCGCCTCGGGCCAGACTGCGGTTGCCTGCATCGCGCGCGCGAGGATCATCGCGTCCTCGATCGCCATCGCCGCTCCCTGCGCGAGAAACGGCGTCATCGGATGCGCGGCATCGCCGAGCAGGGTGGCGCGGCCCCGAGTCCATCGCGCCAGGGGCTGGCGGTCGAACAGTCCCCAGCGGAACAGGTTCTCCGGCGGTGTCGCAGCCAGGATCTGCTGCACCTCGGGGCAGAATTCCGCGAACTCCTGCTGCACCTCGGCGACATCGGCGTGCACCGACCAGCTTTCCTCGACCCAGGTCTGCCGTTGCGAGAACGCGACGTAATTCAGCAGCGTGCCCTGGCGGACCTTGTAGCGTGTGAACGTCTTGCCGCGGCCGACGAATGCGGCCGAGTCCGGCGTCGTGGTTGCCGGATCCAGCCGCGTCACCGGGACCAGGCCGCGCCAGGCGATGTAGCCCGTGAAGCTCACCTGTTCTTCGCCCCAGAGCGCTTGGCGCACGTCAGAGCGGATGCCATCGCAGCCGACGAGGATCTCGCCGCTCGCCGTGCGCCCATCGCGGAAACGCGCCGTGACCCGGCCAGCCGATTCCTCGATGCCGGCAAAGCAGGCGCCCAGATGAATCGCGCCGGAGTCGCGGCTGTGCACCGCCGCG
Organism: uncultured Chromatiaceae bacterium; assembly: GCA_964403135.1. Taxonomy (GTDB): domain Bacteria; phylum Pseudomonadota; class Gammaproteobacteria; order Steroidobacterales; genus QUBU01. The sequence continues at coordinate 7,663 of CAYOFE010000093.1, forward strand.
GTGAGCGCGCCGTGCAGGTCCGCCCGGTGCGCCTGGCAATAGTCGGCGCCGTATTGCTGCCGCGGAGCGTCGCCCCGGCGCGTATCGACCAGCACCGCGCCCGTCATGCCGTGCTTCATGGCACCGGTGGCCGGCACATAGCCGATCCGCCGCATGGTGTCGCGGCCGAGGAGGTGCTCCATGACGTGCGCGGCGTTTGGTGTGATGGTGACGCCGGCGCCCACCTCGCCGAGCTCCGCGCTTCTCTCGAACACGGCCACGCGGCGGCCCGCCTCCAGCAAGGCGAGCGCCGCGGTCAGGCCGCCGATGCCTGCACCGATGATGATTACCTCGGGATCGCGCATGCTTGCTCGGGTGGCTGATCCATGTCATCAGCAAGACCGGTTAACATGCTGCACGATTGGGCCCGCAGCGCAAAGAGATTTAGCTGACAACCAGACGAGGGAACCCGGGGCAAGAGCATGGCCAATGACGGTTCTGGGGGGGCACGTCCCGAGACGGCGGCATATCTCGGCAGAGATCATCGCCTGCTGATCGGCGGGGAGTGGGTCGGCGCCCGCGGCGGCGGGATGCTCGACGTGATCAATCCGGCGACCGAGCAACCGATCGCCCGGGTCGCAGCCGCCGACGCAGAGGACGTCGAGCTGGCCGTGTCCGCCGCGCGTTGCGCCCTGGAGTCGGGCCCGTGGCCGGCGATGTCTCCGTCGGCGCGCGGCGCGCTGCTCTGGAAGCTTGCCGATGCGATCGAGGCCAATTGCCAGGTCTTCACCGAGCTCGAGGTCCTGAGCAACGGCATGCCGGTCAATCCGGGCGGCGCGCTTGCCGCACCGGGCGCCGCGCGCACGTTTCGCTATTACGCCGGCTGGCCGTCGAAGATCACCGGGCACACCTTGCCCGCGGACGCACGTCCCGGCGTGGAGCGGGCGCCGTTCACCTACACCCGGCGCGAGCCGGTCGGAGTGGTCGGGCAGATCGTCCCGTGGAACTACCCCCTTGGCATGACGGCGATGAAGCTCGGGCCGGCGCTTGCGGCCGGATGCACCGTGGTGCTGAAGCCCGACGAGAAGACGCCGTTGACCGCGCTTTTTCTCGGCGACCTGATCCGCAAGGTGGGGTTTCCACCGGGCGTGATCAACATCCTGCCGGGCTACGGCGAGCGCGCGGGGGCCGCTATTGCCGCGCACCCCGGCATCGATAAGGTCGCGTTTACCGGCTCGACCGAAGTCGGCCGCAAGATCCTGCATGCCGCGGCAGGCAACCTGAAGAAAGTGTCGCTGGAGCTCGGCGGCAAGTCGCCGTTCATCGTATTTCCCGACGCCGATCTCGACAAGGTGATCGCGGCGGCAGCGCGCTCGGCGTTCTTCCTGCAAGGCCAGAACTGCCAGTGCGCCTCGCGGTTGTTCATCCACGAGCAGGTTCATGATCGCGTCGTGAGCGGCCTGGTGCGGGCAGCCGAGGCCATGAAGATCGGGCCTGGCTGGGAGCCCGACACGCAGATCGGCCCGCTGATCTCGGCGGAGCAACTCGAGCGCGTGCAGGGTTTCGTAGCCAGTGGCCGGGAGCAGGGTGCAGAACTCGCCACCGGCGGGCCGCGCTTGCCGCGGCGCGGATATTTCATGCCGCCCACGGTATTCACCCGCACCGAGCCCGGCATGCGCATCGTGCGCGAGGAAATCTTCGGGCCGGTGACCACCGTGCAGAGCTTTGGCGACGGCGATCTCGATGAAATCGTGCGACGTGCCAACGATACGATCTACGGGCTGGTCGCCAGCGTGTGGACGCGTGACCTTGGCATCGCACAACGCGTCGCCGAAGGCATCAAGGCGGGCATGGTCGGCATCAACCAGCACGGCAGTCCGAATATCTTTGCCCCGTTCGGCGGCTACAAGCAGTCGGGCTGGGGCCGGGAGTTCGGTGCGGAGAGCCTGGATCTTTATCTCGAGACCAAGACGGTGCTGCTGCGCACCGATTAGCGGCCGGCCGAGGAGCGAAGCGATGCTGAAAAGAGTCTCGTGTGGCGCCGTGCTCGGCGCTGGCCTCGTCATGATCGCCGGGGCGATTGCCGCGGAAACGCACGCGCCCCCGCCGATCGCCAATCCACATCTCGCCCCGGCGCCGGTCGCGGCATTGCCGGGCGGGACTGTGATCGCACGTTTCGATGGCGGTACCGTCACGGCCGCCGACCTCGACGCTGCGGTGGCCGAGGTACGGGGCCCAGAGCGGCTCGAGTACAGGACGGCAGAACCACTGCGCGAACTCGTCGACGCGTTGGTCGACCGGCAGCTCATGGCACGGGCGGCACGCGCCGCGCGCCTCGATCAGGATGCGGAAGTCAAGATGCGTCTGTCTGCCGTGCCCGGCGATGCGAAGTTGCAGGCCGACATGTTGCTCGCCGAGGCCTGGCTCGAGCGCGAGATCGCGCGCTCACCGCCGGTCACCGACCAGGACATCGCACGCAGCTACCGGGCGCGGGCGGCTGAATTCACCGTGCCGGCGCGGGTGCGGGTCACGCGCGTCGTGGCGGCGACCGAGGCGGCCGCGGGCAGGCTTCGCGACCGGCTGGCGCGTGGCGCATCGGCCGCGGCACTGCGCGAGATCGACCCGGGGCACGTCGTGAGCGTGGACGAGGTCTGGATCCAGGACCGCCCGAAGCGTGGCGACATGGAACAGATCGTATTCGGGTTGAAGGCCGGCGCCAGCAGTGACGTGTTTCGGGTCGCTGCCGGTTTCGCTGCCGTACGCGTCGAGCAAATCGCTGCACCCCGGCAACGGCCGCTGTCCGAAGTACGGCAGGGCATTCGGGCCGGGCTGGAAGACGAGCGCCGTCGCAAGGTTGCCGCAGAGCGGCGCGCGGCACTGCGCAAGGGCACCACCGTGACAATTGACGACGCAGCCTTCGCGGCTTACGTGCAGGCTGCGGCTGCGGCAAATTGAGTCACTGTTGGGCAACCGGCCTTTGCATGTTTTGAATGACCTGCCGGCGGATGCTTTTTCCGAGTCCAGTTGTCTAGGTATAAATACCTATAGGCAGCCTCCGGCCGCGCAACCTATTAGGGTAATTGTCCTAATAGTATGACGTTATGCCCTGTTAACATTTCGTTAATAAGGGGCGTCTTGCCAGCAGCCAAACAGGGGGGATCCGTCATGGCTGACCGCATCAGAGGTGTCCTGCGCACGGCCGCTAGCGCGTTATTCGTGCTTGTGATCCTGCCATTCGCCAACACGGCACTTGCCGAATGCCGCGCACCGGCAGCCTGTATCGCCTGTCATAGCTCGATGGGCTATCCGCCGCAATCGGTGCTGGAGGCGATGGCTCCGGCGAGTTGCGAGCTGGGTGATTTCAAGCGTGGTTTCAATCTCAGCGAGCCACGGTTCATCCATCGCACGGCAAAACTGCTCGACGGTCGTGTGCTGATCACGGGCGGGCAGAGCCAGAATGCGCCGGCCTCGGTGATCACGGCTTCAGTCGACATCTTCAACCCCGCCGACAACTCGATCACCCCTGCCGGCCCGATGACCATCCGCCGCTGGTCGCACACTGCGACCACACTGTCGGACGGCCGCGTACTGGTGACCGGCGGCCGCACCGGCTCCACCCCGACTACCGGAATTGTCCTGGCAACCGCCGAGATCTACGACCCGATCACCAACACGTGGACCGAAACGGCAGGCCCGATGAACGTCGCGCGGCGCAGCCACACCGCGACACTGCTTCCTGACGGACGCGTGCTGATCGCCGGCGGCGGCAATGGCGTGAGCACGTTCACGCAGCAACCGATTCAGTCGGTCGAGCTGTTCGATCCGGCCACCGGCCTGTTCACGCTGGTGGGCAACATGATCACCAAGCGGCTCGGGCACAGCGCGCACCTCCTGCGTGACGGCACCGTGCTGCTGGCGGCCGGCTCCGAGGGCACCGGTACGTTTTACCCGACCACCGCCGCGGAGATCTTCAACCCGGCGGACAACAGCTTCACCAGCGTCGGGCCGATGAACTACTCGCACCTCGCGCAACTCCCCGGTGAACTGCGTGACGGCCGGATCGTGTTCGGCAGTTCCTACTATAACCCGCCGCACAACTCGACCGGCGGCATCATCACGGACGAGAGCGAAATCTTCGACCCGGTGACGAAGATCTTCACGCCCATTGACCCGATGGTGAAAAAGCGTATCGACATCGGCGCCCAGGGGCTTCTGGACGGGAGCCTGCTGGTG
>CAYOFE010000094.1:0-11561 GCA_964403135.1 uncultured Chromatiaceae bacterium
CGTGCGGCCAGTCGAAGCGGATATCGCGGAGTGGGTACCCGACGGGACTTACGACCTGGTGCTCGACCATGGCCTGCTGCACAACATGGATCCGGTGCGCCACGCGGCCTATCGGGAACGCGTGCTCCAGGCCCTCGCCGCGGACGGCGATTTCGTGCTGCTGCACTGGCATCCGCGCTTTCCGGGACAGGGCAATGGACGGATGGGCCCACGCCGTGTCGGGCGTGACGACATCAAGGCATTTTTCGCGCCTGAGCTGCAGGAGCGGTTTTTCGCGCGCGAGGAGTTCGAAGACCTGCCGGACATGGTCGGCGGCGGCATGACCCAGGCCTACTACTGGTTTCGGCGCAACCTCGCCGATCTGCATCCGCAGGAACTGATCGCGCAGATTCGCCAGACGTTGCACCGCCACAAGGTCGACGTGCAGCGATTCGCGGCCGATGCGGCTGCGGTGCCAGCAGAACTTCTGGCGCGCGTGATCGGCCCGGGCCGCCTTGGGATCAGCCATCAACTTCCGGAATCGCGCGACGTGCCGGGCGTGCTTCAGGCCTGGGCGAAGCGCGCCGGGGAGGACCCGCAGGCGCTCGCGCAGCTGCTCGGCGTGTTTGCCGGCGAGAAACTCGGCAACGTCTGCAATCCCGGTGCGCCGAAATGCACGGAATGTGAGGTGCGGTACTGCAAGCGGCTGCGGTATCGCTAGCCGCCGCTCGCCTCGCGCGTATTTGCAGCACCAAGGTCCCACGGATGCGCGATACCATCCTCGAGTTATTGCAGCGTGGCGAAGCGACAGCGCCCGCCATCCTCGCGCCCGGTGGCCGCCCGCCGCTGACGTATGCGGGGCTTCGCACTCTCGTCGAGCGCACTGGCGCCGCGCTGCGCGGGCTCGGCATCCGCCGCAACGACCCGGTGGCGATCGTGCTGCCGAACGGCCCGGAAATGGCTACCGCCTTTGTAGCGATCGGCTGCGAGGCGACGACCGCACCGCTGAATCCCGCCTATCGGGCCGAGGAGTTCGAGTTCTACCTTGCCGATCTGCAGGCGAAGCTGCTGGTGGCGCAGGAGGGCGTGCCGACGCCGGCGGCCGGCGCGGCGCACAAGCTGGGTATTCCGATTGCCAGGTTACGCGTGGCCGCCGATGGGCCGGCTGGCGTGTTCGCGCTCGAGGGCCGATCCGTCGCTGCAGAGGCGAGCGGCCCGGTGACGGCCGACGACGTCGCGCTGGTCCTGCACACATCCGGCACGACATCCCGGCCGAAGATCGTGCCGCTGACCCATCGCAATGTGTGCGCCTCGGCGGCCAATATCGCAGCGAGCCTGGCGCTGACGCCGTCGGACGTCTGTCTGAACATCATGCCGCTGTTCCACATCCACGGCCTGATCGCCGCGGTGCTGAGCTCGCTGTCGGCGGGCGCGTGCGTCGCCTGTACTTCCGGCTTCAATGCGTTGCAGTTCTTCGCACAGCTTAAGGAAATCCACCCCACCTGGTACACGGCCGTGCCGACCATGCACCAGGCGATCCTCGCGCGTGCCGCGCGCAACGAGGAAATCGTCCGCGCTGCGCGCCTGCGCCTGATTCGATCCTCGTCGGCCTCGCTGCCGCCACAGGTTATGGCCGAACTGGAGCAGACGTTCAATGTGCCGGTGATCGAGGCCTATGGCATGACCGAGGCCGCCCACCAGATGGCGAGCAACCCGCTGCCGCCGCGGGCGCGTAAGCCCGGCAGTGTCGGTGTCGCCGCCGGCCCGGAAGTGGCCCTCATGGACGAAGCGGGCAAGCTGCTGCCGGCGGGCACGATCGGCGAGATCGTGATTCGCGGCGCGAACGTCACTCCGGGCTACCAGAACAATCCGGCGGCCAACGAGGCCGCGTTCACCGGCGGATGGTTCCGCACCGGCGACCAGGGCGTGATGGACGAGGAGGGCTACCTGCGTATCACCGGGCGGCTGAAAGAAATCATCAATCGCGGTGGCGAGAAAATCTCGCCGCGGGAGGTGGACGAGGTCATCATGGACCACCCGGCCGTTGCGCAGGTGGTGACCTTCGGCATGCCGCACGAGAAACTTGGCGAGGACGTGGCCGCGGTGGTGGTGCTCAAGCAAGGCGCGCAGGTCACCGAGCGTGAGCTGCAGAAATTCATCGGTGCAAGGCTCTCCGACATGAAGGTGCCGCGGCGGATCCTGTTCATGGACGAGATTCCGAAGGGCGCCACCGGCAAGCTGCAGCGTATCGGGCTTGCGCAGAAACTGGGGCTCGGATGAGCGCGCAATGAAGATCTGTATTTTCGGCGCAGGCGCGATCGGCGGCTACCTCGGCGCGCAGCTTGCCGGCGCCGGCGCCGACGTGACGTTCATCGCCCGCGGCCCGCATCTCGAAGCGATGCGCCGCAACGGGTTGACACTGCTGATTGGCGGCGAGCGCAGGGCGGTTGCCGTCCGTTGCACCGATAAGCCAGCCGAGGCGGGGCCGCAGGACTACGTGATCCTGACGCTGAAGGCGCACTCGGTGGCGCCGGTTCTCGATCAGCTGCGGCCGCTGCTCGGTCCCGACACCGCGATCGTCACGGCGCAGAATGGCATCCTGTGGTGGTATTTCTACAGGCTGCCGGGGCCGTGGGAGAACCATCACCTGGAGTCGGCTGATCCTGGCGGGCGCATCTGGCAGGCGCTCGGCCCGGAACGGGCCATCGGCTGCGTGGTGTATCCATCCTGCGAAATCGTCTCGCCGGGCGTGGTGCGGCACCTCGAAGGCCATCGCTTTTCGCTCGGCGAGCCCGATGGATCGAAGTCGGCGCGCGTCACCGCGCTTGGGCAGATCATGACCGCGGCGGGACTCAAGGCACCGGTGCGGCCAAGAATCCGCGATGACATCTGGTACAAGCTGCTCGGCAACGCCACCTTCAACCCGGTGAGCGTACTGACCGGCGCGACACTCGACCGGATGGGCAGCGATGCCGACGGTCGCGCGGTGATTCGCCAGATGATGAGCGAGGCGGTGGCGGTGGCGACGAAACTCGGCGTGAGTTTCGCCATGGACATCGAGAAGCGCATCGATGCCGCGGCTGCCGTCGGCGAGCACAAGACCTCGATGCTGCAGGACTACGAGGCGGGCCGGCCGCTGGAGCTCGATGCGCTGGTGGCTTCGGTCGCCGAGCTGGGGCGGCTCGTCGGTGTGCAGACGCCTGCGATCGACATGGTGCTGCACCTGGTGCGGCTGCGACTCGTGGCGATTCCTCGCCCATGCTGAGAAAAATGGCGCTCGCCGCGGTGGCGCTCGGCGCGCTGGTCGTATCGGTGCTTGCGGGCTGGTATCAGATCGACGGGCAACCGCTGCCCGAGACCGCGCAGTACCTTCAGGGCCAAGGGTACACGGCTACTGTTGAGCCCGACGGCGGGCTCGTGTTCAGACCGCTCACGAGCAACGGCCATGGCGTGCTGATCATGCACGGTGCGCTGATCAAGCCGATGAGCTACGCGCGCAGCGCGGCGTTCTTCGCCCGGCAGGGCTACACCGTGTTCGTGCCGTACGGGCCTGCTCGGCTCTCGATCGCGGCCATCGACAGCGCAGCGGAACGGCTGGCGAGCTTCGGCGCCGAGGATTGGTTCCTGATCGGCCACTCGATGGGCGGTTTCTCCAGCCTGGAACTGCTGGCGAAGCACCGCCCGAAGGTACGCGCCATCGCCTTATGGGCCTGCGCCATGATCAGGGATTACTCGGCGCTGGACCTGCCAATGCTGTTCCTCTGGGGCGACCATGACGGGCTGCTGCCGCCGGAGCGTTTCGCCGAGGCGAAAAAGAACCTGCCCGCCTCGACCGAATACGTGACTATCCGTGGCGCCAACCACCAGGGCTTCGCCATGTACTCGCACCAGTTCTTCGACAACGAGGCGGCGATCGGCTGGCAGAAACAGATCGATATCGCCAACGAGAAGACCGCGGCGTTCTTCGCCGCGCAGCTCTAGGCGCGTTTCTCGCGTGCGCTGGCTGCAACGGCGGACGGATCGCCGGGCAACAGCGGCACCGATTCCAGCACCCAGTTGCCGGACTCGCGGCGTCCCGGGCTGGGAATTGCCATCGCCACGTCGCCCTGCTTCGAGCGCAGCGCTTTCACGTCGATGCGCCAGCCTTTCGCGTCCCATTCCTTGAGCAGCTCGCGGTAGCGCACCACCGCGCTGTCGCCGGGCACGAGGATTTCCCGGCTGTTGGTGTCCGGCGTGCGGATCGGGTCGAGCTTTTCGAGCACCGAGATGTCCTCGTGGACAATCTTCAGGGTGACGTCCTCGATGCGCTGGTCATGCTTGTCGTCGAGCAGCCAGTTGCGCATGTTCAGGAAGAACAGCCGCGTGTGGCCCTCGTCGACCGGCGCCTCGAAAATATACTGGTGGAAGGAGTTGGTCGCCGTCAGGTCGATCCAGGTGACGAGCTGGTTCGGTCCCTGGTGCCAGGAGCCCGCTGCGCCTACGCGCGCGCCACTCCTCGCGCTGGCCAGCTCGGTGTTGTGCTCGAGCTTGCCGCCGAACGGCACGTAAAATTTGCTGCCCCAGGGAATGTCCTCGATCGGCAGCTTTTCGCGCTGGCGCTCCGGGGACATCATCGGGGCGCCCTGCATCGGGTGCACGAATTCGTTATGGATGGGGTCGAGGCCGTTTTCCATCGAACGCTCGTAGTAGGCCCCCAGGTTCAACACGTAGAGCTGCGACTTCCACTCGGGCGTGCCGTACTCCGGGATGTCGTAGAGCGGCGGGCGCTCGGCCTCGGGGAGATCGCCGAGGAAGGCAAACACGATGCCGTAGCGCTCCTGCACCGGGTAGCTGTCCACCTTGGCGCGGGGCGGCAGCTTCGCATCGTCGCCAAGCGACGGCACCCTGACGCACTTGCCGTCGCCGCTGAACTGCCAGCCGTGATAGGGGCAGACCACGCAGCCGTTGCGGACCCAGCCGTCGGCCAGCGAGCCGCCACGGTGCACGCAGGTGTTGGCAAGAACGCGCGCCTTGCCATCGGCATCGCGGAAAGCGACCAGCGGCATCAGCAGGACCTGTACCTTCAGCGGCTTGTCGCTGGTGATCTCGGTACTGCGCGCGATGGGATACCAGAAATTGATGTACATGAGGCGCTCCCGCCTGGACCGTCCGAATGGCTAATTATTCACCTGCAGGCGTGCCAAGACCAGCCGCAGCGGGCCCGAGGGCCCGGTCCGGGCTGTGGCTTTGTGTCGCACCCGAAGGCTTCCTGCGAGTAATTCGTCCCGCCGGCAGGGATGGATCCAGGCTGCGGGTCAGTCAATCGGTCGCATATACCGATTGCGCCGCCGCTACTGCCGCGCCCGCGTCCACCCGCGCGCCGCGCTGGCGCAGTACCGCCGCCAGGGCGCCCAGGCAGAACAGCACGTTTTTCTGATTCGATGCATGGCCCATCAGCCCGATGCGCCACACTTTGCCGGCGAGCGGCCCGAGCCCGGCGCCGATCTCGAGCTGGTAATCGTGCAGGAGTTGCTTGCGTACGGCGGCATCGTCCACGCCGGCCGGAATCGTGATGCTGTTGAGCTGCGGCAGGCGCCAGGCGGCGTCGACCACGAACTGCAGACCCAGCGCTTCGAGCCCGGCCGCGAGCGCGAGGTGATTGCGCCGGTGCCGGGCCCAGGCGTTCTGCAGGCCTTCCTCTTCGAGAATCGCCAGCGCCTCGTGCAGGGCATACACGGCATTGACCGGCGCCGTGTGGTGATAGGTGCGCTGCACGCTCTCGCCCCAGTAGGCCATCACCAGGTTCATGTCGAGAAACCAGCTTTGCACCTTCGACTTGCGCGCCTTGATGGCGGCGGCGGCGCGATCGCTGAACGTCACCGGTGACAGTCCCGGCACGCACGACAGGCATTTCTGGGTGCCGGAATACACCGCATCCGCGTCCCAGGCATCCACGTTCACCTCGATGCCGCCGAGCGAAGTCACGGTGTCAACGATCGCCAGGCAGTCGTGCTCACGCGCAAGCGCGCACAGCGCCGCCGCGTCGGAGCGCGCGCCGGTCGAGGTCTCCGCGTGCACGAAGGCGACGATTTTCGCGTCGCGATTCGCCTTGAGGGCATCGGCGACTTTCTGTAGGTCCACCGGCCGGCCCCAGTCGTCCTGCACCATGACTGCGATGCCGCCGCAGCGCTCGACGTTTTCCTTCATGCGCCCGCCGAACACGCCGTTCTGCGCCACGATCACTTTGTCGCCGGGCGACACCAGGTTGACGAAGCAGGCCTCCATGCCGGCCGAGCCGGGGGCGGAGACGGGCAGCGTCAATGCATTCCTTGTCTGGAAGGCGAACTGCAGCAGCCGCTTCACATCGTCCATCAGTCCGACGAAGGCGGGGTCGAGGTGCCCGATGGTGGGGCGCGACAGCGCCTCGAGGATGCGCGGGTTGACGTCGGAAGGGCCCGGGCCCATCAGGGTGCGGACGGGAGGGTGAAACGCGCGTGTCATCGGTCGAATGTCCTTGGCGAAACGTGATTGCCGGAAAGTACGGTGCGGCCGGCGCGACTCCGGCTCCCCGGTAGGAGCGGCGTCCGCCGCGATCGCGCGGTCGCGACTCGCGGCGCTCCCACTGCAGGGACACCCGGAGGGCACGCCGGCAGCGCAATCGGCCACACGGGCTTTTCCGCAGAGTCTATTGGTGCGCCCCGCCGGGTGCTCGCGCACCCGTCTGACTATCCGAGGCGCGGAGAGCGCGCCTACATCCCGCCCTCGCCGAGGTCCGGTCCGGCCCGCTCCTTTTTCTCCGGGATTTCCGTCATGGTCGCCTCGGTGAGCAGCAGGATGCTCGCCACCGACACGGCATTCTCCAGCGCGATTCGCACCACCTTGGTCGGGTCCACGATGCCGGCTTCGTACATGTCCACGTAGACGCCGGCGGCGGCGTCGAAGCCGACATTTTCCGGCCCTTCCAGCACCCGATTCACCACCACACCGCCGTCCACGGCGGAGTTCTCGGCGATCTGCCTGGCCGGGGCCTCGAGCGCGCGCCTCAGGATCTGCACGCCGGTGCGCTCATCGCCGCTGCAGGCCGACTCCTCGGCGACAACGGCCTTGATCGCGCGAAGCAACGCGAGCCCGCCGCCCGGCACGATGCCTTCGGCAACCGCGGCCTTGGTTGCGCTGATCGCGTCATCGAGCGCGTCTTTCTTCGCCTTCATTTCGGATTCCGACGGCGCACCGACGCGGATCACGGCTACGCCGCCAGAGAGCTTGGCGAGCCGTTCCTGCAGCTTCTCCTTGTCGTAGTCGCTGGTGGTCTTCTCGATCTCGCGCTTGATCTGCAGCATCCGGCCCTCGATCGCCTTGCGGTCGCCAAGCCCGCCGATGATGGTGGTGTTGTCCTTGTCGGCCACCACGCGTTTCGCCCGACCGAGCTGACGCAGCTCCGCATCCTCGAGCTTTACGCCGAGTTCTTCCGATATCAGTTCCCCGCCGGTCAACACTGCCATGTCCTGCAGCATCGCTTTGCGGCGATCGCCGAAGCCCGGCGCCTTTACGGCAGTGCTTTTCAGCACGGAACGCAACTGGTTGACGATCAGCGTGGCGAGCGCCTCACCCTCGACGTCCTCGGCGATGAAGAGCAGTGGCTTGCCGGTTTTGGCCACCTGCTCGAGCAACGGCAGCAGGTCCTTAACCAGGTTGACCTTGCGATCGGTGAGCAGGATGTACGGATCTTCGAGCACCGCCTCCATTTTTTCGGGGTCCGTCACGAAGTAGGGCGAGATGTAGCCGCGGTCGAACTGCATGCCCTCGACCACGTCGAGCACAGTCTCGGTGGTCTTGGATTCCTCGACGGTGATCACGCCTTCGCCGCCGACTTTCTCCATCGCGTCGGCCACGAGGTCGCCGATCCCCGGGTCGTTGTGCGCGGAGATCGTGGCAACCTGCGCCTTCTCCTTGCGGGTGCTCACTTTTCGCGATATCGCCTGCAGCGCCTTGATGGCGGTCGCCAGCCCGCGGTCGAGCCCGCGCTTGATATCGATCGCGCTGGCGCCGGCGGTAACGTTACGCACGCCGTCGGCGAAGATGGCGTGCGCGATGATGGTCGAGGTGCTGGTGCCGTCGCCGACGAGGTCGCCGGTTTTTTCCGCGGCCTGGCGCAGCATGCGGGCGCCGAGGTTCTCCTCGGGGTCCTTCAGGTCGAATTCCTTGGCGATCGCGACGCCGTCATTGCAGACGATCGGTACACCCCAGGACTTCTGGATCAGCACCGATTTCGACTTCGGGCCGAGCGTGATGCGTACCGCGTCTGCGAGTTGGGTGGCGCCACGCAGAACCTTTTCGCGGGCGGCGCCGCGGAACATGACCTGCTTGTGAGCCATGGCGGGGACCCTTTCCGAGGTGGTTACCGGGCGATTTTCGCAGAACTCCAGCGCCCGGCGGATAGGGGCTTTCCGGTGGTCGCGCGGCCGCCAGAGCGGTGTCGGCGGTTATACCAGCTGGTTAAGCTATGGGATCGACCTGGCGGCAGGTAGCTTTATCATGCGCATCGACCTGATTCTCCAGCCCCATCTTTCCGCTGCGCAGATGGTGAAGTTCGGCCAGCTCGCCGAGAGCTACGGCATTACCGGAGTTTGGGTTTCCAATCACCTGGGCAGTCGCGACCCGTTCGTGAATTTCGTCCCCCTCGCCGAGCGCACTTCGAAGCTTACCATGGGGCCGACGGCGCTGAGCCCGTTCGAAGTGCACCCGCTGAAAATGGGCAATCTGCTGCTGACGCTGAACGAAATCTCGGCAGGGCGGGCACATATCGCCGTGGGCGGCGGTGGCGGCACCATCGAGGCGATGAACATCAGGCCGGTGCGCATGGTGCGGGCGGTTCGCGAGTGCATCGAGATGCTGCGCATCGGCACCGCCGGCAAGTCGGGCAGCTACAAGGGCGAGATCTATCGGGCGCAGTGGGTGGACTGGAGCTGGGCGAAGGCTCCGCCGCCGGCGCTATATGTGGCCGCGAACGGACCCAAGATGCTGCGGATGGCCGCCCAGTGGGGCGACGGCATCATGGTGAGCGATTTCACCGCCACCCGCATTCGCTGGGCGCGCGAGATCATCGACCCGGTGCTGAAACGGAATGGCCGCGGCGTCGCCGATTTCCCGCTGCTCAATTTCTGGGCGTGGCACGTGAAGGAGAGTCGTGAAGCCGCGCACCGCGAGGCGCGCACGTACCTCATGGCGCGCGGCACGATCTGGGAGCCCTACATTCACGATGTGGTCAGCCCCGAAGAGGCGGAAATCGTAAAGAAGCACTACCCGGTATTCGTCAAGGCATACCAGCAGCGCTCGCCCGATTTTCCGGGCGTACCTGATGCATTGGTGGAAAAAATCGTGGACCGCGGCGTGTCAGCGTCCGCGCTGAGGGATATCGACCGGGAGATCGAGCGGTTTCGCGAGCTGCGCAACGCCGGCATCACCGGCCTGGCGCTATGCCTCTATCACGATTTCGAGTCGGCGATTCGCGTCATCGGCGAAAAAATCGTCCCGGCATTGTAGGAGCGACGCAAGTCGCGACTTGCGTCGCTCCTACAATGCCGGTCGTCTAAAGCGCAGCGGCCATCTGCGCCGGCGTCCGGACTTCGATCAGAAACAGCTGGGCCTTGTCGAGCGCCGCTCGTGCCTGATCCATGCGGCCGATGACCTCGTACATGCGGCCGAGCTGCTGACAGGTCTCGGCGGCGGCCCAGGTCGCGGAGCGCGAGCCGGACGCGGCGGCGGCGGCAAACATCACGGAGGCCTTTTCCAGCTTGCTGATGCCGAGCTTGCGATCGCCGCCGAAGAGGCGGGGTGTTTCGAAGTCGGCGAGCCCGTCCTGCAGCATGACCCAGGGGTTGTCAGGGGCGAGATCCCGCGCAATGGCGATGTGCCGGAGCGCTTCCAGACCGCGCGTCGGGATGGACAACTTATGGTACATCGTGCTGAGGCCATAGCAGGAACCGAGCATGGCCCGTGCCTCGGCGTTGTCGGGCTGACGATCCACGAGGGACTTCAGTTCCTCGATGCAGTCATCGATATAGCCCCGGGCCTCGGCAGGACGGTCCCCGGCCGCAAGCCCCTGGCGCAGGCGCGCGAAGGCGGCGTAGTAACGGGCCTGTGCCGAACGGTCCCGTTCGGCTGCGGCGAGCAGGCCGCGTCGTGCGTCCTCGATGGCGGCAATGTCGCCTGCCTGGTAGGCCAGTTCCACACGGTCCCGCAGCTGCTCGATCGCGGGCTCTGAAGCCAGGGACTGTTGCATTGCAAAAATGAGGCCCGCGCCAAGCGTCAGCAGTGAGCCATTCGACAGGTTTCTTGCAATCTCCCGGGTCGCCACGGTTCAGTTCCCCCTTTTGAGCTCATTCTTCGCCGGGGAGCGCCGGGCGGTTTCACCGTCAGGTCGGCTGGGGGAGACCGCTCCCGGCAGCCAGCGACCTGGGGGCGCCTGGCCGGGAGCGGCCTCGATCGAGCCTCACTCGCGGGCCGCGATCTGTCGCGCTGCCACCGGAGAAGCACGCTGCTCGGCGCGATGCAGGGCGGCGACACGCTCATTGCCGAGGCGCTGCACCGCGTCGGCGAGAGCCGCTTCGCGGCACTCGTACCAGGCGGCACGCGCCGTGAGATCGCGGCTATCGACGCTGCCGCAGACCTGCCTGGCCGCCAGCCGCAGCCGCTGGTAGAGCGCCTGCGCACCGGCTGCACGGTTCAGATCGAGATCGGCGTAGCTCACCGCAATGGAGCGCGTTTCCACGCGCGCTGGCGGCGCGGCCTCTGCGTTTGTGGCAAATCCAGCGAGCATGCCTGCGGTGATGACCAGTGCGCCCGCCAGTCCCGAGATTCTCTGCATCGTGTTCATTTCAGTGCTCCTTACCCGTTTCAGCGACTCGCCGGGATATCCGGCATGGGTACAGGATGGCCGTGCGCCGTTGCTGGCGCTTGACCGGCGCGTGACCAAGGCCTGACTTATTCGTGATCCGTAAGGATCAGCGCGTGCGGGCCATGATGGCCTTGAAGCGCGGGTGATCGCGCAGCGGGTTGAGCTCGAAGTCGTGCTCCATCCAGGCGCGATTCGCCATGGCGTCGAGATCGAGTTGTTCGAGCAGATCGAGCGCGGTGTCGTATTCGCCGAGCACCGTGTAGGCACAGGCCGCGTTGTAGCCCCAATGTGGTTCTTCCGGTTCGAGCTGGCGTGCACGTTCGAGCCACGCACGGGCCTCGTCGGCTCGTCCCGCGTGAATCAGCCCCGCCGCACTCAGCACCAGCGCCCGGACGTCGGTCGGATCCCGAGCAAGCGCCCGTTCGGCGGCAACCAGCGCGCGCCGCTCGGCATCCAGACCTTGCTGCTTCTGGCGCAGCGACTGGTAGCACTGGCCGGCAAAAACCAGCGCCTGGTAATCGTCGGGCCAGATGGCCGCGGCGCGCTCGTAGAGCGCGGCGGCCTTCTCGAACTGGCCCAGCTCGTTGGCAGCGCGGCCGTAGTAATAATGGGCTTCCCACGAGTTCGGGCCGAGGCGAATCGCTTTCTCGAAGGCCGCTTCGGCATCCTGGAAATCGCAGCAGATGGTGGTGGCTGCGCCTTTGGC
>CAYOFE010000095.1:0-5677 GCA_964403135.1 uncultured Chromatiaceae bacterium
CGAGGGCACCCGCAGGGCAAGCCGGCAGGGCAAACGGGACTGCGCGAAGGAGCGCAACACCGAGTCAACGCGAGAAGCGCTTCGCCGCGAGTGACCGGGCCATATGAACATCGCGCTCAACACGGACTGATAAACTGGCCACATGGACGTCACCCGAATTCTCGCGCCGCTGAACGACGCGCAGCGCCAAGCGGTCAGCGCGCCGCAGGAGCCGGTGCTGGTCGTCGCCGGCGCCGGCAGCGGCAAGACCCGCGTGCTGGTGCACCGCATCGCCTGGCTGATTCAGGTCGAGGGTGTCTCGCCGCTCGGGGTGCTCGCCGTCACCTTCACCAACAAGGCCGCCGCCGAGATGCGCTCCCGCATCGAGGCCCTGCTCGGCGTGCCCGTCGACAATCTCTGGGTCGGCACCTTTCACGGCCTGGCGCACCGACTGCTGCGCCGGCATTGGCGCGAGGCGAGCCTGCCGCAGGCGTTCCAGATCCTCGACTCCGAGGACCAACTGCGCCTGATCCGCCGGCTGCTGAAGGGCCTCGAGCTCGACGAGGCCACCTGGGTGCCGCGCGAGATCCAGTGGTTCATCAACAACCAGAAGGACGAGGGCCGCCGCCCCGGCGATCTCAGCGACGAGGGCGACTACAACCGCCGGCAGATGATCCATCTCTACGGCGTCTACCAGGACGCCTGCGAGCGTGCCGGGTTGGTGGATTTCGCCGAACTGCTGCTCCGCGCCCAGGAGTTGTGGCTGAACAAACCGGAGCTGCTCGATCACTACCGGCGGCGCTTCCGCCACATTCTTGTCGACGAGTTCCAGGATACCAACGCCATCCAGTATGCGTGGCTGCGCGTGCTGGCGGGCGATGCCGGCATTCCCTTCGCGGTCGGCGACGATGACCAGTCCATCTACCGCTGGCGCGGTGCGCGCACCGAGCATCTGGTGCAGTTCCGGCAGGATTTTCCGGGCTGCCGGGTCATCAAGCTCGAGCAGAACTACCGCTCCACCGGCAACATTCTCAAGGCGGCCAACGCCATCATCCGGCACAACCAGTCGCGCATCGGCAAGGAGCTGTGGACCGAGAGCGGCCAGGGCGCGCTGATCCGGCTGTTCAGTGCCTATAACGAGCGCGACGAGGCTGATTTCGTCGTCGGCCGCATCCAGGCCTGGGTGAACCACGGCGGGCGGCGCGAGGAGACCGCGATCCTGTACCGCTCCAACGCCCAGTCGCGCACCTTTGAAGAGGCGCTGATACAGCATCGCATACCCTACCGGGTCTACGGGGGGCTGCGGTTCTTCGAGCGCGCCGAGATCAAGGACGCGCTCGCCTACCTGCGCCTGATCTCGAATCGCAACGACGATCCGTCTTTCGAACGCGTGGTGAACCTGCCGGCGCGCGGCATCGGCGCACGCACCGTCGAGGACATACGCACCTACGCGCGTGCCAACGCCATCTCCATGTGGCAGTCGGCCCGATCCGCCGCGGGCGGCACGCTGTCAGGGCGCGCCGCCAAAGCAGTGTTCGACTTCCTCGGCATGATCGAGGTCATGGAAAACGACACTCGCGGTCTGCCGCTGCACGAGCAGGTGGACCAGGTGATCCAGCGCAGCGGGCTGCTCGACCACTACCGCAAAGAATCGGCCGAGCGCGCCGAGGGGCGCATAGAGAATCTCGAGGAACTGGTGAGCGCCGCGCGCAGCTTCGAGCCCGACGAGGCAACCAGCGAAATGTCGCCGCTCGACGGGTTCCTCGCTCATGCGGTACTGGAGTCCGGTGAGACCGAGGGCGCGGAGTGGGAAGACTGCGTGCAGCTCATGACGCTGCACTCGGCGAAGGGGCTGGAGTTTCCGGTGGTATTCATCGCCGGCATGGAGGATGGCCTCTTCCCGCACCGCCGCAGCATCGAGGACCCGGCCGGCCTCGAGGAGGAACGGCGGCTGTGCTACGTCGGCGCCACCCGCGCCATGAGCGAGCTGTATCTGACCTGTGCCGAACAGCGCCGCCTGCACGGCGTCGACAGCTTCGGCCAGCCATCGCGATTCATCGGCGAGATCCCCCCGGAGCTCATCGAGGAAGTACGGCCGCGCATGCGCGTCGCGCGCCCGGTTTATCGCCGCCCGGGCGCGGATGCGACCAGCCAGCAGCCCGATGCGCCGGTGCGCCTTGGCCAGCGCGTTCGCCACGGCAAGTTCGGCGAGGGCGTGGTGCTCAACTGCGAAGGCTCCGGCGCCCATGCCCGGGTGCAGGTCAACTTCGAGTCCTGCGGCACCAAGTGGCTGGTGATGTCCTATGCGAATCTCCAGCTGATGTAAACTAGCGCGGCCTCGGCACCACCCCCGCATTCATGAATATCATCATCCTCGGCGCCGGACAGGTGGGTTCCACCGCGGCGCACCACCTCGCGCGCCAGGAAGCCAACGATGTCACCATCGTGGACCACGATGCGGCGGTGCTGCGCAACCTGCAGGACCGGCTCGACGTGCGTACCGTCGTCGGCCATGCCGCCTACCCCGAGACGCTGGAGCGGGCCGGCGGCGCGAGCGCCGACATGCTCATCGCGCTGACCAGCAGCGACGAGGTCAACATGGTGGCCTGCCACGTGGCACACACCCTGTTCAACACCCGCACCAAGATCGCCCGCATCCGCTCGAGCGAGTACATCAACAAACCGGAATTGTTCTCCACCGAGGGTATGCCGGTGGATTTCCGCATCAGCCCGGAGCAGCTCGTCACGCAGCACATCCAGCAGCTGATTCGCTATCCGGGTTCTTTCCAGGTGCTCGATTTCGCCGATGGACGGCTGCGGCTGGTCGGCGTGCGGGCACACCGCGACGGTCTGCTGGTCAATCAGCGCATCCGCGACCTGCGTACCCATGTGCCGGGCGTGGAGGTGCGTATCGCCGCCATCTACCGCGGCGGCCAGCCGGTGCCCGCCGAGGGCGACACCCTGATCCGCGAGAACGACGAGGTGTTCTTCATCGCCGGGCGCAACGACATTCGCTCGGTGATGGCCGAGATGCGCAAGCTCGAGCCGACGGTGCGGCGCGTGGTCATCGCCGGAGGCGGCAACATCGGACTGCGGCTGGCCTCGGCCCTGGAGGAAGACAACAACGTCAAGATCATTGAGCGCGATCGCGCGCGTGCCCGACGCATCTCCGAGCGGCTGAGCAAGGCGATCGTGCTGAATGGCGATGCCGCCGACGAGGAACTGCTGCTCGAGGAGAATATCGACAGCGCCGACGTGTTCGTCTCGGTCACCGATGCCGACGAAGCCAACATCCTGTCCGCCATGCTTGCCAAGGACCTTGGCTGCAAGAAAGTGATGGCGCTGATCAACCGTCCGTCGTACGCCGAGCTGGTGGAGAGCGGCGCGATCGACGTGGCGATCTCGCCCCAGCTGATCACTATCGGCTCGCTGCTGACGCTTGCCCGCGCCGGCGATATGGTCAAGGTACACTCCCTGCGCCGCGGCCGTGCTGAAGCCATCGAAGCGATCGCGCACGGTACTCCCGGAGAATCCCGCGTGGTGGGCAAGCGGATTGACCAGGTCACGCTGCCACCTGGAACCACGATCAATGTGATCCTTCGTGGCGACAAGGTGATGGCAGCCCACCACGACACCGTGGTGGAACCCGAGGACCACCTGATCCTGTTCCTGGCAGACCGCCGACAGGTCGATCAGGTCGAGCGACTGTTCCAGGCGCCCGGACGATTCAGGTAAGCCGGTGGCTCCGCGGGCGCGCCGAGCGGTTGCGAGCGAATATCTGACCCCGGTACCGGGGCGCAGGCCCACGGCGCCATGCGCCTGAGGGCCGTGCAACAGGTGCTCGGCCTGCTGCTGATGCTGTTCAGCCTCAGCATGCTGCCGCCAGTGTTCGTCTCGGCGTGGTATCACGACGGCTCGGCACCGGCGTTTGTTTCCGGATTTCTCGTGACGCTACTGAGCGGTGCGGCGGTCTGGTGGCCGGTGCGCCGGCAGACGCGCGATCTGCGCACCCGCGATGGCTTCCTGGTCGTGGCCGGGTTCTGGACCCTGCTCGGCGGATTCGGCGCAGCACCGCTGGTTTTCACCGTGCAGCCCGATTTGTCACTGACGGACGCGGTATTCGAGGCGGTTTCCGGTCTGACCACGACCGGCGCCACGGTGCTCAGCGGGCTGGACCGGCTTGCTCCGGCGATCCTTTACTACCGCGCCCAGCTGCAATGGATGGGCGGCATGGGCATCATCGTGCTCGCGGTGGCGGTGCTGCCGATGCTCGGTGTTGGCGGTTTCCAGCTGTATCGCGCCGAGACGCCCGGCGCCGTCAAAGACACCAAGCTCACGCCGCGCATCACCGAGACAGCAAAGGCGCTGTGGGTCATCTATCTGGGGCTGACCGTGGCCTGCGCGCTTGCCTACTGGGCAGCGGGCATGAGCCTGTTCGATGCGATATGCCATAGTTTTGCGACCGTCGCGATCGGTGGCTTTTCGACCCACGACAGCAGTATTGCCTACTTCCAGAGTCCTGCCGTAGAGCTCGTTGCGGTTGTTTTCATGTTTCTCGCCGGAGTGAACTTTTCGCTGCATTTCATCGCCTGGGGAAAGAAGAGCCTGCGCGCCTATCTGCGTGATCCGGAGTTTCGTAATTATCTGAACATCGTTGGCGCCATCGTGATCGTCGTGGTCACCCTGCTACTGGTGGAAAACCACTACACCAAGGTCTCCGAAACGCTTCGTCACGGACTCTTCCAGGCGGTCTCTATCGCCACGACCACCGGCTTTCAGACCACCAACTTTTCATTATGGCCAGGGTCGTTGCCGGTGGTGCTGATCTTTGCCAGCTTCATCGGCGGATGCGCCGGCTCGACCGCAGGCGGTATTAAGGTGATCCGCTGCATGCTGCTGGTACGCCAGGGTATCCGTGAGGTCGTCCGGCTGGTGCACCCGGCAGCTGAGATTCCCGTCCGCCTGGGGGGGCTGGCCGTACCACAGCGCGTGGTCGATGCGGTATGGGGGTTCTTCGCGGTTTATGTACTGGTTTTCGCCACCCTGATGCTGATGGTCATGGCAACCGGCACCGACCAGGTCACGGCCTTTTCCGTGGTTGCCGCCTGCCTGAACAATCTCGGCCCAGGCCTGGGTGATGTGGCTCGCAATTACGCATCCTTGCCGGGTGCGGACAAGTGGGTGTGCGTGCTGGCGATGCTGCTCGGCCGCCTGGAAATATTCACGCTGTTCGTGCTGATCTCGCCGGCGTTCTGGCGGCGCTGACGGGGTATCGCGGCTTGCGCCGCTCCCACAGGAGGCGTGCGCCCGGTCGCAGCTTGCGCCGCTCCCATGGGCACCCAGCTCTCGCAGATCACAGGCCCAGCAGGCTGCAGGCTCGCACAGGTGGCAGACTCTTGTGGGAGCGGCGCAAGCCGCGATTGCTCATCCCCCCGGTTGCTGACTCGCCCCAGGGTGCAGATGGCACGCCACCTTGTGCCCGCCACCGATATCCACCCACGCCGGCGCCTCGGCGCGGCAACGTGCCATCACTTCCGGACAGCGGGTGTGGAACGGGCAGCCAGGCGGCGGCGCGGCCGGTGACGGCACATCGCCGGTGAGCACGATGCGCGAACGGCGCCGGCCAGGGTCCGGCACCGGCACCGCCGAAAGCAATGCCCGCGTATAGGGATGCCCCGGCTCGCGATACAGGGCGCTG
>CAYOFE010000095.1:5687-11550 GCA_964403135.1 uncultured Chromatiaceae bacterium
GATCTTGCCCAGGTACATGACGGCGACCCGGTCGCTCACGTGCTGGATCACCGCCAGGTCATGGGAGATAAACAGGAACGAAATGCCTTGTTCCTGCTGCAGCCGGGCGAGGAGATTCAGCACCTGCGACTGCACCGATACGTCGAGCGCGGAGACCGGCTCGTCGGCGACGATGAATGAGGGGTTCAGAGCGAGCGCCCGCGCGATGCCGATGCGCTGGCGCTGGCCGCCGGAGAATTCGTGCGGATAGCGGTCGAGCGCGTTGCGGCCCATGCCCACCACGTCGAGCACCTGCTCGACGCGGGCGCGACGCTCCGCCGGCGTGCCGATGCGGTGCACGTCGAGCGGCTCACGAATCGTCTGCGCCACCGTGCGCCGCGGGCTGAGCGAGGCGTAGGGATCCTGAAAAATGATCTGCATTTGCCGCCGCTGCACCAGCATGTCGTCACGGGGCAGGCGGGTGATGTTGTCGCCGTTCAGGAATATTTCGCCGCCGGTCGGCTCATGCAGCCGCAACACGGTGCGGCCGAGCGTGGACTTGCCGCAACCCGACTCGCCGACCAGTCCGAGAGTCTTGCCGCGCGGCACGGCAAAAGTCACGCCGTCGACGGCCCGCACCTGCCCGGTCGTCCGGCGCAGGAACCCGCCGCGCACCGGGAAGTACTTGCACAGATCGCGAACCTCGAGCACCGGTGTCGTGTCGTTCATGCAGCGCGGTCCGGCGTCATCCGTGCGGGTGAAAGCAGGCCACGGCCGAACCGTCGCCCGCGGCGGCGAGCGGCGGGGCGTTCGCCCGGCACTGCACATCGGCGCGGCTGCATCGATCGGCGAAGCGGCAACCAGGCGGCAGGTGCAGCAGGTCCGGAACCCGGCCCGGGATGACGGGCAGCTCGCGGACCCGCCGTTCACGCACGCGCGGCACCGAGCCGAGCAAGCCGACCGTGTAGGGATGGCGGGGCCGGCTGAAGAGCCGCGTCACCGGCGCCACTTCGACGACCACGCCGCAGTACATGACTACAGCGCGCTGGCAGGTCTCTGCCACCACGCCGAGATCGTGCGTCACCAGGATCATCGCCATGCGCAGCTCCGCCTGCAGGCGGTTGATCTGTTCTATCACCTGGGCCTGCGTCGTCACATCGAGCGCGGTGGTCGGCTCGTCAGCCACCAGCAGCTTCGGCCCGCAGGACAGCGCCATGGCGATCATGGCGCGCTGGCGCATGCCGCCCGAGAACTGGTGCGGATACTCGTCGATGCGGCTCTCCGGCGCCGGGATACCGACCTTCTGCAGCAACCCGATGGCCGCCTCGCGTGCCTGCGCTGCCGATAGTCCGCGGTGCCGGCGCAGCACGTCAGTGATCTGCGCGCCGATCGTGAACACCGGGTTCAACGCCGTCATCGGCTCCTGGAAAACCATGGCGATGTCGTGGCCACGGATGTGGCGCATCTCGGCCTCGGGCAACTGCACCAGGTCCCGGCCCTGGAATTCGATGCTGCCTGCCACGATGCGCCCCGGCGGATCCGGGATCAGTCGCAGTATCGACAGGCCCGTGACGGTCTTGCCGCAGCCGGATTCGCCGACCAGCCCGACGGTCTCGGTGGGATAGATGTCGAAGCCCACGCCGTCCACGGCGCGCAGCCGGCCAGCCATGGTGCGGAACTCCACCACCAGGTCGCGGATGCGCAGCAGCGGCGTGTCGATGCCGGCCATGGTTCAGGCGACCTGCTTCGGATCCAGCGCATCCTGCAGCGCATCGGCAAACATGTTGAAGGCCATCACCAGTCCGAACATCAGCAGCGAGGCCGCCACCAGGTTGTTGAAGAACCCCGCAAGAAATTCCAGCGTGCTCTCCGCTATCATCAGCCCCCAGCTCATGCCGTCCTTGACACCGAGCCCTAGGAAGCTCAGCACGACCTCGGCCTTGATCGCATCCACGAAGCACAACGTGACCTGCACCAGCAGGATGTGGAAGGTGTTGGGCAGCACGTGGCGAAAAACGATGGTGAGCTGCGGCACGCCGATGGCGCGGGCGGCCTCGACGAACTCGAAGTTGCGCAGCTTGATCACCTCGCCGCGCACCAGCCGCGCCGACGTGGTCCAGAACGTCGAGACCATGGCGATGTGCATCGCCCAGGCGTTGCCAGCCATGGCGTAGGCAATGGCGGCAACCAGCAGGTAGAAAGGCATCGCATCCAGCACGCCCATCAGCCAGAGCGCAATCTCGTCCACCCAGCCACCGTTGAAAAACCCCGCGAGCGCGCCCACCGTGGCACCCAGCGCAACGGCCAGCACCGCGACGATCAGGCCTACCTCGAATGCCGTGGCCGTGCTGTAGATGGCGCGCTGGTAAATGTCCTGGCCGATGATGTTGGTGCCGAACCAATGTTCGGCCGACACCGGCTCCCACTTGTGGCCGGTGATGTCCGCCCAGCCCACCGCCCACCAACCGAGCCAGACGCCGACGGCCGCGACGAAGTACACCAGCACCACGGCAGCCCCGGCGAGCCCCGCCCGGTCCCGCCGCAGCTTGTAGGCAGCGCGGCTCCAGAGCGAGGCCTGCCCCGCCGTATCCGCAGACACCGTCGGCGCTGCGGCATTCATCGCAGCGACACCCGCGGATCGACGACCCTGTAGAGAATGTCCGTGGCGAGCAGCGTCAGCACAAACAGGCTCGCGGTCAACCCCACCACCGCCTTCAGCACCGGCTGATCGCCGCTGACGATCGCGTCATAGGTGATCTTGCCGACGCCGGGAATGCCGAAGTTAGTCTCGATCAGCAGGCTGCCACCGATCACCAGCGACGGAATCGTGAACATCACCCGGGTGATGATGGGAATGGCGCAGTTCTTGAGGATGTTGCGGTAGAACAGCTGCGCCGGCGGCACGCCGAAGGCACGCGCGGTGCGCACGTGATCGCGATTGAGCTCCTCGACGATCACCCCGCGATAAAATCGCGTGTTGTAGCCGAGCGCGACGAATACCGTGGCGAAGGTCGGCACGGCGATGTAGCGCAGGTAATCGCCGAAGCCGTAAACGCTCCAGCCGCGCACCGGGAACCAGTTCAGGCCGTAGCTGGTGCAGAACCAGATCTGGAAGGCGAAGATCACGATCAGGAAGCTGATACTCATGCCGATCACGGCCACCGCCATGATCAATTTGTCAGGCCAGCGCCCCCGGTAGTACGCGGCCAGCAACGCCAGCACCACGCCAAGCATATTGCCGAGCAGGAACCCCGGAATCTCCAGCGCCAGCGAGATCGGTATTGTGCGCGCCAGCACGCCGCTGACCTTCTCGCCAGTCGAGTCGGAGTTGCCGAAATCGAGCGTCACCAGCTCACGCAGGTAATCGGCATAGCGCACCAAAAACGGGCGGTCGTAGCCGAGCTCGTGGCGGATCTCGGCAATCTGCTCGGCGGTCGGGTTCTTGCCGAGCAGCTCGTAGGTCTTGTCCGGCCCGAAATAGACCATGAGCAGAAAACTCAGAAACGTCACCCCGAGCAGCAGCGGAATGCCGGCGAGAAGCTTGCGAGCCGCAAACTGCAGCAGTTCCATCAGCGCGGCTCCTGCCCCGGCGACAGCACGTCGACGTATTTCAGGAAAAACCCGCCGACGATCTCCCGGTCAGGCACGGCGATCACGTTCTTGTGCCAGAGGTAGATGCGGGTGCGCGAGAGACCCGTCATGGCCACGCAGTCGTCTATGACCATCTGGTTCATGCGCCGGTATAGCGCGGTGCGCTCGGGCGACGGCAGCATGACCGCGGCCTTCTCATACAACGCATCGTATTCGGGATTACGGTAGTTGGCGTCGTTGGAGCCGGGCGAGCCATTCGGCCCGTAGAACAGCTGCAGCGTGTTCTCCGCATCCGGGTAATCGAGCCCCCAGCCCTTGGCCACCAACGGCAGTTCGCTCTGCTTCCACGCGCGGCTCAGGTCGCCGAACACCGCGTATTGCTTCAGCACCACTTTCTCCGGCGGATAGCCGATCTCCTTCATCCAGGCGCGAAATTGTTCGTAGAACAACCGTTCCTTAACGCCTGACACCGAGGCGTAGGTCAACACCGGAAGGTTCTCCGCGGTCCAGCCGTTCTCGGCGAGCAGGCGGCGCGCCCCTTGCACGTCGCGCGTGATGCTGTCCCGCGATAACTCCGGATCGTACTCCGGAACCACTGGCACGATAATGCCGGGGAAGATTTCGGCGAGCCCGAAATACCAGCTCTCGTTGCGGGCATCGAAATCGTAGCCCTTGATGATTGCGCAGCGCAGCGCCTTGTTGCGCCGCGCGCGCTCCGGGTCGGGGTTGTAGCCAAATTCGGCGAAATCCATGTTGAAGGCGTAGAAAATGAAACCCGCTTCGAGGCTGGCCATCGCGTGGTACCGCTGTGCGAACTCCGGCTTCAGGCGGACCGGGCGCTTGGATTCCAGAACCTCATCGGTCTTTTCGGGCGGCAGGCTGGTGTACTGCGCCTCGTCACCCTTGGTGAACGAGTTCCAGCGCGCAGCCTCCTCCTTGACGAAATCGATAATCAGCCGATCCACGAACGGTGGCGACCGACCCGCGATCGCCTCGACGCCGCTGAAGCCCTGCATCACCGGATCGTAACCCTCGGCGCGAAGATCCACCGGCTCCTGGCGAAAGCGCGGATTACGCTCCATTACCACGCGCGAAGTGTCATAGGAGACCACCCGGAACGGGCCGGACCCGACCGGATGAATCGCGAGTTCCTTGCCGTAATACTCAGCGGCCTCGCGGGGCACGATGGCGGCGTAACCTTGCGCCAGAGTGTCCGCCAGCTGCGGGTACGGACGCGTCAGCCGGATCTGCAACGTGTGCCTGTCGACCGCCCTCAGCCCGGTAACCTCCCGGGAGTAATCGGAGCCGGCCTCCTTCCAGGCGTCGAGCCCGACGATACGCCCCTGCCAGAGCCATGCGCCCTGGGGGCGAGTCTTCGGATCGAACTGGCGCTGCAGCGAATAGATGACATCATGCGCCACCACCTCGCGACCCTTGCCCTGGGGAAAAGCCGGATCGTCGACGAAATACACGCCCGGCTTCAGACGTATCGTGTAGGTGAGCCCGTCGGCTGATACCTCGGGAAAGTCAGTCGCCAGGTTCGGCTTCAGAGCGTAAGGACGTGCGAGGTATTTGTAGGCATAGAGCGTGTCGTAGGCATTGACGACCACATGATTGGCGTAAACGTTCGCGGCCTGCACCGGATCGAGGCTCGAGGGCGCCTCATCCATGGTGTGACGATAGGTCTTCAACCCGCCGTCGCGGGTGGGGACCGTGGGATTCGGTGATTCAGCCGTACATCCAGCGAGGACAGCCATCGACAGCACAAAAAAGGCCGTCTGAAAGGCTACTATTTGGAGCTTATGGACCACAAAACTCACAAGAATGGCCTTTTAAAGATTAATTGACCCACTTTATTAAAAATAAGCTAAAGGTGGAAAAGAAATTAATAAAATGCATATTTGTTGAAATTCAGGTGGGATTTATAAAAATTTTTACAGCAATATACGGCACACCATGAGCCTGAATTTTCGAAATCACGGCAAATAACGGCATCGGTGGCAGGCCACCACGTAAAATGGTTGAAAACCGAAACAAACGGCCATGATCGCTCTGCTGCAACGCGTCTCCGAAGCCAGCGTTCATGTCGCCGGCGAGCGTATTGCCCACACAGGCGCCGGCCTGCTGGTACTCGCCGCGGTCGAGCGCCACGACGGGCCGGCCGAGGCCCGCAGGCTGGCCGAGCGCATCGTCGCTTACCGCGTGTTCGCCGACGAACAGGGCCGCATGAATCTCGACGTGCGACAGTCCGGCGGCGGCATCCTGCTGGTACCGCAGTTCACTCTGGCCGCCG
>CAYOFE010000096.1:0-11491 GCA_964403135.1 uncultured Chromatiaceae bacterium
ACTAGCCGAGGTCGTACCAGATTGTCTGTCTAAAGCGAAAAACATGAGGACATCTGCATGCCGGCCATAGAATCGGACTCAGAGCTGCACTTTCAGATCATGTCCGAGCAACCCGATTGCTGTGGTAGGTGCGGCCGTCGGTTGGAGCTGATTGAGCTCACCGAAATGGAGGGAGAGCGCGTTTTCTGGTCCCGCTGCAGCGATTGTCAGCGTGAGATTTTGGTTCTTGAGGACTAAATGGAAGATCCAGCGAGTAGCGCATGTCGTAATGCTGCTTTTGCATGGCTCCGACAACAAGCGGAGCTTTTCGGCGACGTGTTTACCCGAGACGCGTTGGCACGTGGCTTTACCTATCAAGGGCAGCGAATTCGACTGGTCGAGCCGCAGGGAATTTTCAAGCCTGCGCAAATCCGGCGGTTCCCATTATCAATTACCACGACCACCCGGGGTCCTTACAATGACGCATTCGATCCCGACGGCAGACATCTTTCGTATAGCTACCGCGGCACGGACCCGCAGCACCACGAAAATCGAGGGCTTAGGGACGCGATGCGGGATCGAGTGCCGCTGATCTACTTCCACAGCACGGTGCCTGGTCATTACCTGGCCGTTTGGCCGGTCCACATCGTCGCGGACGATCCGGCGCAATTGACCTTTACGGTGGCTGCTGATGACCCAATACAAATAGGGCGACAAACCGACGATGCAGACGAGGACATTCGGCGTGGCTATATCACGCAGGTCACGCGACAGCGCATTCATCAGCGGACTTTTCGTGATCGAGTGCTACAGGCCTACCGAGAGCGTTGTGCGGTGTGTCGTTTGAGACACGTGAGTCTGCTTGACGCTGCTCACATTGTGGCCGACAGCGACCCCGAGGGCGAGCCAGTGGTGAGTAACGGGCTGTCGCTATGCAAACTGCATCACGCAGCCTACGACGGTCGGTATTTCTCCGTGCGGCCGGACTATCACGTTGAGGTGCGCCGAGACATACTCGAGGAAACCGATGGTCCGATGCTCCTGCATGGATTGCAGGAAATTAACGACGTGCGAATCGAACTGCCGTCTAGAGTCCGGGATCGGCCGGATCCGTCGCGACTGCAGCTCCGCTACGAGGAATTCCTGCAACAGTGAAGGACAGCGCTCGGACGCGCGACGACGCCAGCCGCGACTAAATCGTTGACCGAAATTGGCGTCTTAGTCGACAAATCGATGATCTCGATGGTACGCCAGCGCCGACGTGTCTGGTCCCAATCGTTTTGGTAGCCGCATCCGGCGACCGTGCGCCTGGCGAATCGAGCAGTCGAGGTCCGCTGCGCCGCATGCATCCAGCAAATGCCGCGAGACGACGACGCGAAGATTGTCGTCAATCGTGATGAGTCCCCGATCGAAAGCGCGATCGAAAAGGGCATTCAGGCACAAGCCATTGGTCGGATCGGCGCGACGAGTGGTCGACTCGCTCCAAGGAATGATGTGGCTGGCGACAAGAAGCTCCGGGACAGCTAGACCGGTGATCGCGCAGCGCTCCTCGTAGGAGGTTAAAACGGCCGCGCGGAAGAATGACTGCACGCGGCGTGCGCGTATCAAGCGCAAGACGTCTGTTTCGCCAGCAGGTATCTGAATGGCTGCGTCGTCGGCGTCCGGAATCCGGGGTCGAATTCTGGCGCAGTACTCTTCCGCCTCAGCGGCAATTTTTTCTGGATCGGCCAGGAATTCGTTCCAGATGGCCCGGTCTGCATCGCTCGCACCCGAAAGGCCTTTCCGTTGGGAGGCGCGGAATGCGGGATCGAGGCTCGCGAAGTTGCATGCCTTCATAGCCACGGCACTGGGCGTGCGGCCAATTTTTAGGGCCAGATCGATGATTTCTGGGTTGCGCGCATGCAGTCGCCCAAACGGTGACCGCATATACAAGCGCAGTGCGATCAACAGTTGTTCGCGGGTCCAACTGACGCGTTTCGCCATTTCCAAATTATGGCTCAGGAGATACCAGAAAAGGACGGATTGGCGGTCATTACATCCAACCTCACCGTCGCCCTCGTCATCCCCACGTACAGCACGCGCTGCGCGCGATCCACCCGCGCCGGGTCCGCGCTCGGCCCGCCCGGCACGTCCACATCCACCAGGATCACCGCCGGCGCCTCCTGGCCCTTGAAGCGGTAGACGCTCTCGAAGGTGATGCGGCCGTCGCTGAGCACCGGGTTACCCCCGGGCGTGTACTCGCCGGTGAAGCGGCGGAGCTTCACGGCGCCGACGGCATCGAGCGTGCCGAACACCGGGTTCTGGATGCCGTGGCCGGTGAGGATGACGATGTCGTCGTGGCTGAAGCCGCGCGTGACCCGCTCCTGGACGATGCGGGCGACGATGCGCGGCGGGTCGGCCGGGTTCTCGCAGGCGTGCTCGACGACGCCGAGCCCCGGCAGGGGCACGCGGCCCGGCCACGCGCCGCCGCCGCGGCCGAAACGCCTGCGCCAGATCCGGCCGTCGCTCTTTACGACAAGGGGATGTCGTGGGACCAGTATCTGGCCGGCGCGAAGGTGCAGCGCGAGACCTGGGTGAAGAATGCCGGACGCGAGGTGCCGCCGATGCTCGTGGATCGCATGAAGCGCGCCGGCAATGGGCTGCGGCTGCTGGTCGTGACCGCGGACTGGTGCACGGACTCGGTGCACAGCGTGCCGTACCTGGCGCGGCTGGCCGGCCAGGCCGGCGTCGATCTGCGCGTTGTCGGCTTCCGCGACGGCAAGCCGGTGATGGAGGCGCACCGCACCCCGGATGGCCGCGCCTCGACGCCGACGGTGGTGCTGTTGCGTGGCGACCAGGTGGTGGCTGCGTGGGTGGAGCGGCCCGCGCCGCTGCAGTGGTGGTCAGTGGGCACGGTCGCGCAGATGAGCGAGGCCGAGCAAAAGGAACGGATCGGGTCGTGGTACGAGTGGAGCCGCGGCACCGATGCGCTCACCGAGATTGTGGCGCTCGCGGAGCGCGCGGCAACGCCGGCGGAGAAGCGCTGATTGCGTGGCGTTTTTGTGGGAGCGGCGCAAGCCGCGACGTCAGCAGATCGCGACTGGCGTCGCTCCCACAACAGCAGTCAGCCGATCGCGACTGGCGTCGCTTCCACAGTAGGCGTAGCGACTGGCGTCGCTCCCATAGTCGGCGTATCAGTCGCCGGCCGGCATGAGCGGCACCGGGTCGAGCACCCAGTTCTTCGAGGTGCGCCGCGCGGGGCAGGGGATGGCGTAGGCCGCATCGCCGGCGGTCTCGCGCAGCTTCTTCCGGTCGATGCGCCAGCCGCGGCGTTCCCATTCCTTGAGGTGCCGGCGGTAGGCGCCGATGCACTCGTCGCCGACGCTGAGAATTTCCTTCGTCGAGCCCTCGGGTGTGCGCACGGGGTTGAGCTTCGTAATGACGGCGATGTCCTCCTCGGCGATCGCCATGTTGATCTTGCGCAGCCGTTCGTCGCTGGCCGGATCGAGCATGCAGTTGCGCATGTTGATGAAGAAGATCCGCGTGCGGCCCTCGTCGATCGGCTGCTCGAAGAAGTACTGCACGAAGCTGTTCTCCTTCGAGAGATTGATGCGCGTGACGAGGGTGTTGGCGCCATGGTGGAAGGTCGTGGCGCCGAAATCCTCGGGTGCGAGGTCATTGCGCAGGAATCCGAGCTGCGTAGTGCCGGGCTTCGGCGGGTCCATGCGCACGAACACCGCGCTGGTCCACTCGTCGTCGCTGACTTTCATGCGCTCGGGCCGGAAGCGGATGTTGCCCTGCAGGGTGTGGACGAACTGGTTGTGGGCCGGGTCGAGGCCGTTCTCGATGGAGCGCTCAAAATAGGCGGCCACCTCGAACACGACCAGCCCGCTGGCGCGCCAGCCGGGCTGGTCCCACTCCGTGATCTCGAATAACTCGCAGCGCTCTTGCTCCGGCGCATCGCCGAGGAAAGCGAACACGATGCCGTAGCGCTCCTGTACCGGGTAGCTGTCTACCTTGGCACGCGCGGGGATTTTGCTGTCGTCGTCGAGCGGCGGGATGTGCACGCATCGCCCGCTGCCGTCGTACGCCCAGCCGTGGTAGGGGCAGGCGATGCGCCCGTCGACGACCTTGCCGTGGCCGAGCGAGCCGCCGCGGTGCACGCAGGTGTCAGCGACGACGTGCGCCTCGCCGGCGCTGTCGCGAAACGCCGCGAATGGTAGGCCGAGGACCTGGGCGCGAACCGGCGCGTCGGCCTTCAGTTCGGCGCTGGTGCAGATGGGGTACCAGAAGTTGATGTACATGCGAACCGCAGCTGTCGGGGTGATGCGGCAAGTCTAGCAGGCATCCGGTTTGGTCGTGGCCGGCGGTCAAGGGCGGCAAATCCTGCGATATCCGGGGGAATTGCGGCGCGACAGCAGCCGGAAGCGGGCCTGGGGCGGGTGATGCCGGTCGTTGTCTGGTGTCAGCGCGGTGAGGTCGTTCGGATCATCTCCGCACGGCGGGCCAATCGCTGGGAGCAGGCGTTGTACCGGGACTCCTGATATGCGAAAGCATTACGATTTCTCGAAGGGCCGACGAGGCGCCATTGATCCGTTGCCGCCAGGGAAGGTGCGGATCACGATTCGCCTGGATGAGGCGGTCATTGGCTGGTTCAAGGACAAGGTCAACAGGGCCGGCGGAGGCAACTACCAGACGCTGATCAACGCGGCGCTGCGTGAGCACATCCGGCGCACGGATGAGCCGCTGGAGGCGACCCTGCGTCGCGTATTGCGCGAGGAGTTGCGGCGCAAGCCGCGCTAGGAAGATCGCGACTGGCGTCGCTCCGACGGGAGAGATACTTGTTGCGACTGGCGTCGCTCCGACGGGAGAGATACTTGTTGCGACTGGCGTCGCTCCCACGGGAGAGATGCTTGTTGCGGCTGGCGTCGCTCCCACAGTCCGGGTCCCGCATTGGGCATTCAGCGCTGGCGGCGGTAGAACCGGATCGTCGATTCCTTCGGCGGCGCGGGCTTGTCGCCGCACTGGTTGCAGCCGCTTGCTTTGATCTTGCGCCGCTGCCAGCACCGCCACAGCGCAATCCCCGCGACGGCAGCGACGATCAGCAGAGCGATGATTTCCTGTACCGCCACGGCCGGCTGCGCCGTCAACTGCCGAGCTGGTAGGCGAGCATGGCGCCGAAGTAGCCCATGCCGGTCATGTACACCCACGCGAACGCCGGCCATGCCCAGCCGTTGGTCTCGCGGCGGATCATGGCGATGGTGGCGGCGCACTGCAGGCAGAATGCGTAGAAGATGAGCAGGCCGATGGCCATCGGCAGCGTGAACACCAGCCGCCCGTCGGGCCAGGTGGCGCTGCGCAGCCGCTCGGCGAGCGCACTCTCGTCCACGGTGGCGTTCTGGCCGACCGCATAGATGGTGCCGAGGATCGCCACCACGACTTCGCGCGCCGGGAAGCCGGCGATCACCGCTGCCGATACTTTCCAGTCCCAACCGAGCGGAACGAATGCCGGCTCGACGAACTTGCCGAGGCGGCCGAGGTAGCTCTGCTCCAGGTAGGCGGCGGTCGCCTCGGCATCGATGGCCGCAAGGCGCGCTTCGCGCGCATCGCCCTGCAGTGTCGCCTCGGCCTGCGCGCGCTCCGCGGCGAAACGCTCGCCGAGCGCTTCGGGCCGGGGGAAATAGGCGAGCGACCAGATCACCACGGCCACGCTGAAGATGACCGTGCCGGCGCGGTACAGGAAAATCCGCCCGCGATCGAGCAGCCGCAGCAGCACGGAGCGCAGGTTCGGCAGCCGGTACGGCGGCAGCTCGATCAGGAAGGTCGGCGTCGGGCCGCTCAGCACCGTGCGCTTCAGCAGCAGTGCGGTGAGAATGCCCGCAAGGATGCCGAGCAGGTACAGGCCCAGCAGCACCAGGCCCTTCAGGTTGACGAGTCCGCCAAGAAAGTAGCGATCCGGTATGAACGCGCCGATCAGCAGCGCATACACGGGCAGTCGCGCCGAGCAGGTCATGAAGGGCGCGGCGATGATGGTGGCGAGCCGGTCGCGCCGTTCCGGAATCACGCGCGTCGCCATGATGCCCGGCACCGCGCAGGCGAAGCTCGACAGCATCGGGATGAAGGATTGACCGGACAGCCCGCACAGGCGCATCAGCCGGTCGATCAAAAACGCCACGCGCGGCATGTAGCCGGTGTCTTCGAGCAGAATGATAAAGGCGAACAGGATCAGGATCTGCGGCAGGAACACCAGCACGCTGCCGACACCAGCGATTGCCCCGTCCACGATAAGGCTGGAAATGGCGCCGGGCGGCAGCGTCGCGCGCACCGCCTCGCCGAGCCAGGCCGTTCCGGCATCGATCAGGTCCATCAGCGGTGTCGCCCAGGAAAACACCGCCTGGAACACCGTGGCCATCACCAGCACGAACAGCAGCGCGCCGACCACCGGCTGGTTAGTGAACCTGTCGAGCCGTTGGCTGAGGGTGACCGGCGGCGGATCGCGCCGTTCGACGGCAGTAATGATCTGATTGATGAGGTCGTAACGGCGCTTCGCCTCGATGGCGGCGAGCGGGCTGCCCGCGCTGAGCCGCATGCGGCAGTCGAGCAGTTCCGCAATCAGCTCGGGGCTGGTGGCATATTCGAAGCGCCGCTCGGCCACGCCGCCCGAATCGATCAGCGCGCGCTCGACTTCGTAGTCGGACAGGTGATGGCCTTCGGCGGTGAGCTTCTGCCAGATCTTCAGCGCGGCTTCGTGCACCTCGGGCAGCACGATCAGCCGCTCGGGAGGTGGCTGGCGCAGCGCTGCCGCCAGCGCGGCCTTCAGCTCAGCGATGCCCGATGCTTTTGTCGCAACCACCGGTACCACTGTGACCTTGAGGCGCGCGGCAAGCTCCCTCGGGTCTACCTTCACGCCGTTCGCCGCGGCGATGTCGAGCATGTTGAGTGCGATGACGATCGGCAGCCCGAGTTCCGCGAGTTGCGTGGCGAGGAACAGGTTGCGGCGCAGGTTGGTCGCGTCAACAACCACCAGCACCGCGCGCGGCGGGGCGAGGTCCTCGACATGACCAAGCAGCACGTCGATCGCGATCATTTCATCGGGCGATTGCGCGGCGAGGGAGTACGTGCCGGGCAGGTCGACGAGGCTGATTTCCTGCCCGTCGAGAGTCAGCGTGCCGGTGTGCCGCTCGACGGTCACGCCGGGGTAGTTGGCGGTTTTCTGCTTCAGCCCGGTGAGGGCGTTGAACAGCGTGCTCTTGCCGGTGTTCGGGTTGCCGATGACGGCGATCACCGGCGCGCTGTGCGGCGAGTCCGCCGGGGCGTTTGCCGACAGCTTACCGCCCGGCCCGGGTGCCGGTGTGCTCATGTCCTGGGCTGCACTTCGACCCGGCGGGCTTCCTCCCGGCGCAGCGACAGCGCGTAGCCCATCACCTGCACTTCGACCGGATCGCCACCGAGGGCGCGGCGGGTCATGGACACCTCAGAGCCTTCGAGCAGGCCGAGTGCCATCAACCGCTGCACCAGCGGCCCTTCGCCGCTGATCTTGACGATGGTCGCGTTCTGGCCGGGCTTCAGTTCGTCGAGGGTCATGATGGCCTTCTCGTCCCGCATGGGCGCGGGCCAGGCTTCATTGTAGAGGAGAACCCGCGACCCTGTGGAAGCGGTCGGGAACGGCAGCACCGCCGGCTGCCCGGCGGCTGGTGGCGGGCCGACGTGCGCGATCAGCCCGAAGAAGTGGCTGGGGAGGTACGCTGCCGGTTGCGGGCGAGCTGCAGGGCGTCGAGTTCCTGCTCGTAGGCGCGGGCGAGTTCGTCGGTGACGACCTGCGGCAGCGGCGCGCCCTCGGGATGCTGGGTCAGCGCCTGGTAGCTCTCCTCGTAGAGCTCCCAGTACTTGAAGCGATTGGCCGGGGCGAGCAGCGCCGAGCGGCGCAGGCCCTGGTCGAAGCGCCCGCGCAGCTCGTCCGGATCGAGGCGTTCCATAAAATCGCGCAGCGCATGGATCATCGCCTTGAACAACGCTTGCTGGTGGTTTCTCACGTCGAGCATCGCGCCGCGCACGGCTTCCTCCAGCGTGGCGGCCTTCGGCTGCCCGGCGCGCAGCTGGCGCAGGCCCTCGCCGGCATTCTGCACCGGCTGGGTCAACACCGGGCGCACCAGGCCCGGCGACAACCGCAGGGCATCGCGCACGCGCCCGCGGGTGTGGATCACTTCGGTGATGCCGGTCAGCAGTTCGCGCAGCAGGTGGCCGGCAATCTGCATGGTTTCTTCCGGGCGCGTGCCGCCGAGGTCAGCCGGTTCCAGGCCGGCGGCCTGCAGGAAGATCTCAACCGGGTTGCCGGACGGCGTGTGTCGGGTCGGGTTGGTCCGCGGCGGTCGCGCAACGGCCGGGCGTGGCGGCGGACTCGCAGCGGGCGCACGCAGCGGCGTCGGCTCGGGCTCGACCATCTCGATTTGCAGCGGCTGCATCTGGTTCTCGCCGACCAGCTCGATGTCCGGCCCTTCATCGACCGGAACGAGCTGCGCGCGCACTACCGAGTCGCGCATGCCGTCATCGGGAATGTTTTCATCGCCGCCTGTGATCTGCACCTCGATCTCGTATTCGCCGATGCGCAGGCGATCGCCATCGAACAGCCGCTGAGGGTGTCCGCGGCCGACGGCGGTGTCGGCACCATTGACGAAAACCCCATTGCGGCTGGTGTCGACGAGGTAGTAGGCACCGCCCTGGAAATCGATCATGGCGTGGCGGCCGGAGACGAAGCATTTGGTGTCGGGCAGCACCCAGTCATTGTCCGGGGCGCGCCCGATGGAGCCGCCGCAGGCGGCGAACTGTATGAATCGAGCATCGCCCAGCTGCTCGCGCTGGTGGCTCGTAACTCGAAGACGCAATGGCATGCGCACTCACCCCGTGATCGACCGCACCCGGCACCGGCGTGCCGGAAGGCCTGCGGCCGCGGCTCAAGTTCCGCTTCGCCATGATCGGCCGCCATCGAGCGCGCCGCCGTCGCCTGGTTCACAGTTTGCCGGCGCAGCAGGCGCCGCAATGCGCAAAGTCGTGGGTTATAATGCGCCGCCCGCAACAGGGGGCAGCGGGATCTCGGCAATGTCGGCACGTCATCTTTACAGAATCATGTTCGTGAACCAGGGCAAGGTTTACGAGATCTACGCCCGTTCTGTGTCCCACGGCAACCTGCTCGGTTTCGTCGAGGTGGAGAAGCTCGTCTTCGGCGAGCGCTCGAGCGTAGTGCTCGATCCGGGCGAAGAGCGCGTCAAGGCCGAGTTCGCCGGCGTCAAGCGCACCTATTTGCCCATGCACTCTGTGCTGCGCATCGATGAAGTCGAGAAAGAGGGCATCAGCAAGATCAGCAAGGCCGAGGGTAGCAACGTGACCCAGTTCCCGATGCCGGTATTCACGCCGGGCGGCCGCGGTGGCGACGCGGGTGACTAAGCCGGATCCTCGTCGCGAGGCCGAGGCCACCGATCGCAAGCCGACGCTGATGCTGGAGCTGCCGGGACCGCCGGCGCTTTCGGATTTTCGTCTCAAGAAACTACTCGATGCGTTACGCAGTGCCGTGCCGCGGCTCGGCGGCCTCAGTGCATCGTTCGTGCATTTCGCGGAGCTGCGGCGGCCGCTGGCGCCGGCCGAGGCGCAGGTCCTGGACGAGCTGCTGCGCTACGGGCCGCGCGCAACGATCGTCGCGCCGGAGGGGCCGGCGCTCTGCGTGATCCCGCGCGCCGGCACGATCTCGCCCTGGTCGAGCAAGGCGACCGATATCGCGCATATCTGCGGGCTCGATGCGGTGCTGCGCCTCGAGCGCGGCACGCGCTTCACGCTTGAGGCACCGGGCAGCATCGGCCCGGCCGAGTTGCAGGCGATCGCGCCGCTGCTGCATGACCGGATGACCGAGACGGTGCTGCTGCAACCGGCTGTTCACGATGACCTGTTTGCGGCGCATGCACCGGGGCGGCTGCGGCGTGTGCCGTTGCTGGCCGAGGGCCGCGCGGCGCTCGCGGCGGCGAACCGCAACTGGGGCCTGGCGCTCTCGCCTGATGAGCTCGATTACCTGCTGGAGAAATTCCGCGCCGAGGGACGCGACCCGACCGACGCCGAGCTGATGATGTTCGCGCAGGCGAACTCCGAGCACTGCCGGCACAAAATTTTCAACGCCCGCTGGGTGATCGACGGTGCGGATCAGCCGCACACTTTGTTTGACATGATCCGCAGCACCCATGCGACGAATCCGCGCGGCGTGCTGAGCGCCTACCGCGACAACGCCGCGGTGATCGAGGGCGGCACCGCCGGGCGCATGGTGGCGGACCCGGCAACCGGCGCGTACCGGCTGCAACGCGAGCCGGTGCACACGCTGATCAAGGTGGAAACACATAACCACCCGACGGCGATTTCGCCATTCCCGGGCGCGGCGACGGGTGCCGGCGGCGAGATCCGCGACGAAGGCGCGACGGGCCGCGGTGCGCGGCCAAAGGCGGGCCTCGCCGGGTTTTCCGTGTCCCACCTGCGGCTGGCCGATTTCGCGCAGCCGTGGGAGCAGGGCGGTCTTGGCCGTCCGCGGCGCATCGTCTCGCCGCTGCAGATCATGCTGGAAGGGCCGATCGGAGCGGCCGCGTTCAACAACGAGTTTGGCCGGCCGAATCTCGCCGGTTATTTCCGCACTTTCGAGCAGGAGATGACGGGCGAGGCCGGCCGGGCCTGGGGTTATCACAAGCCGATCATGATCGCGGGCGGACTCGGCGGCATTCGCAGCGACGACGTGCACAAGGCCGAGGTTCCTGCCGGTGCGTTGCTGATCGTGCTCGGCGGCCCGGCGATGCTGATCGGGCTTGGCGGCGGCGCGGCCTCCTCGGTGGGTTCCGGACAGAGTTCGGAAGACCTCGATTTCGCCTCGGTGCAGCGCGACAACCCGGAAATGGAGCGGCGCTGCCAGGAAGTGATCGATCGCTGCATCGCCATGGGCGACGACAATCCCATCCGCTTCATGCACGACGTCGGCGCCGGCGGCCTGTCCAACGCCATTCCGGAACTTCTGCACGATTCCGGCATGGGCGGCGTGATCGAGCTGGCGAAGATTCCCAGCGACGATCCTTCCTTGTCGCCGATGCAGCTGTGGAGCAACGAATCGCAGGAACGCTACGTGCTCGGCGTCGCCGCCGAGCATCTGCCGCTGTTCGAGGCGATCTGCACCCGCGAGCGTTGCCCGTTCGCCGCCGTCGGCGTCGCCACGGAAGAACAGCGGCTGGTGCTGCAGATGGCGAACGGCGAGCGCGCCGTCGACATGCCGATGGACGTGCTGTTCGGCAAGCCGCCGAAGATGCATCGCGAGACGCAGCATCCGCCCGCCCCGCGCTGGCCCAGGCTCGACACCGCCGGCATCGGCCTGCGCGAAGCCGGCTTGCGCGTGCTGGCGCATCCGAGCGTCGCCGCGAAGAACTTTCTGGTGACGATCGGCGACCGCACCGTCGGTGGCCTGTGTTCGCGCGACCAGATGGTCGGCCCCTGGCAGCTGCCGCTCGCCGATTGCGCC
>CAYOFE010000097.1:0-11418 GCA_964403135.1 uncultured Chromatiaceae bacterium
AGACCCCTGGGAAATGAATGTCAAGGCCGTCAGCCACGGCCAGACCGGCAACGACGAGTACGCGCATGTCTTTTCCATGCTCGAGGACGTCCGTTCGCGCCGGCCGACCGAGATCGACTGGTTGACCGGCGCGGTGGTGCGTGAGGCGCGCCGGGTCGGTGTGCCGGCCCCGATTCACGAAACGCTATACCGGCTGGTCAAGGCGCGCGAACTGAGCTGGACGCGCCGCGACGTGCCGGCGACGCATTAGACGGAGAACGACATGAGAATCTGCATCGTCGGTTGCGGCGCCATCGGCAGTCTCTTCGCCGCGCACCTGGCCCGCCTGAAAGACGTGGAAGTGTGGGCCTACGAAGTCAACCAGCCGCACGTGGATGCGATCAACGCGGGCGGACTGCGCCTGTCGGGCTTCACCACCCTGCACACCCATCCGAAAGCCAGCTCCGATCCCGCGCAGATTCCGCCCTGCGACTTCGGCATCGTCGCGACCAAGTCGCAGCACACGCGCGCCGCGATCGAGGCCACCGCCGCGGTGTTCAGGAACGCCGCCGTCTGCTCGGTGCAGAACGGCGTCGGCAACGAGGAAACCATCGCGGAGTTCGCCCCCCGCGTGATGCGCGGCACGACCTTCCCCGCCGGGCGCATCGTCGCGCCGGGCCACGTGCAGCAGGACACCGGCGGCAAGACCTGGATCGGGCCGTTCGAGCCGAAGCCCGCCACGATGGCCGAAGTCAATGCGCTGGCCGCCAAGCTCACGGAATCCGGCATGGAGACGCTCGCCATGGCCGATGCGCGCGGCGCGCAGTGGACTAAGCTGATCTTCAATGCCGCGACCAACCCGATCGGTGCGCTCACCGGCCTGCCGCATGGCGTGGCCTGCGACCAGCCGGGGCTGCGCAAGCTGATTTCGGGGCTGGCGGCCGAGGGCGTTGCCGTGGCGAAGGCGCTCGGCATCACGCCCGACAGCGACCCGGAAAAACTCATCGACCACGCGCGCGAAGTGGCCTACAACCACAAGGCGAGCATGCTGCAGGACGTGCTCGCGAAGCGCCCCACCGAGATCGCCGCGCTGAACGGCGGCATCGTGCGCTTCGGCGCAGAGACCGGCGTGCCGACGCCACTGAACCGCGCGATCCAGGCCCTGATCGAGGGACTGGAGCATTCCTGGACGCGCAAGGACTGAACAAAGGATGCCGCCCATGACTGCCACCCCCGCCTTTCAACCCAGCGCCGCGGAAATCGCGCGCCGCTACCGCAACACCCGCAGCGCCATGGCGAAGCTCGGGCTCGACGCCGCGATCATCAGCGGCAGTGCCTACACCGGCTTCGAAGGCGCGGTGCGCTACATGTGCGGCTTTCACATCCTGCACCGCTACGCCTACGTGGTGGTACCGATGGAAGGCGACCCCATTGCGGTCTTTCCGAAAGAAGCGACCTGGGTTGGCGACCATACGCAGACCTTCATCGAGCAGCGCGCCATCCCGCCGCACTGCGGGGAGTGGATGGCCGAGCACTGCAAGGGCCGCGGCTGGAAGCGCATCGGCGTGTACGGGCTCGAGTACGTGATGCCGGTGCGCGACTACCAGGCGCTGGCGAAGGCTGGCCTCGACATCGTCGATTTCGACGTGGCCTTCGACCACTCGCGCGCGCAGAAAAGCGAGGAAGAGATCGCCTCGATCCGCCATTCCATGGAGGTGAACAAGGCCGGCGTGCTCGCGGTCTTCCAGGCCTACCAGGCCGGCAAGACCGAAGCCGAGCTGATGGGCGTGGCGGAGCGCACCTTCGCCACGCTCGGCACCGCGCGCTGCACCATGGATATGGTGCTGACCGGCCCGAACGGTACGATCCTGCCGCAGATGGTGTTCTCCAGTCCCGATCGCAAGGTGCAGGACAGCGATGGCCTGCTCTACGGGCTCGAAGTGGCCGGCCGCGGCGGGCACTGGGTCGAGTTCTCGCGGTTGCTGGCGCCGCAGGGCGTGAGCGCCGAGACGCAGCGCCTGCTCGATGCCTACCAGGAATTTCACGAGCTGGTGAAGACGCACCTGAAGGCCGGCGCCACCGCCGAGGAAGTGCACCAGAAATGCTCCGCCCCCTTCCAGGGCAAGGGCTGGCGGCTCGGGCACGTCTCCGGGCACTCGATCGGCATGACCATGATCGAGTACCCGCGCATCGGCGAGGGCTCGGAGTTCGTGTTGCCGGAGAACATGGTGTGCTCGATGCACCCGCACGTGATGACCGAGGACAGGAAGGCCTGCCTGTACATGCAGGAAACCTTCCGCGTCGGCAGGGACGGCGGCGAGCCGCTCTCCGGGGTCCCGGTTCGAGTCTACAAGGGCGGCGAAGCCGCCCTCTGAGTCGGACAAATATCAACAAATATTCTGCGAGGAGCGAACGATGAGCGGCAAAACCAAGGTCGGCGTGATCTTCAAGTCATACGAACCGATGTTTTCAATACAGAAATACGCGCGCCAGACCGAGGAGTCCGGCCTCGACGGCGGCTTCTGGATCGCCGAGGCCTATCATTGGTTCCGCAAGTACGGCCACGAGGCGCGCGGCTGCTTTGCGACGCTTGCCGCCGCGACGCTGGCGACGAAAAAGATTCCGATCGGGCTCGGCATCACCTCGCCCTACATGCGCCATCCGACCACGCAGGCGGCTGAGGCCGTGGGCATCGATGAGCTCTCGGGCGGGCGCTTCATCATGGGGCTCGGCGCCGGCAAGGTCGGCACCGAGTACCTCGGCCTCGACATGGACAAGTTCACGCCAGTGCGCACGCACACCGAATCGGTGGACATGATCCGCGGCATCGTCAGCGGCAGGAAGTTCGCCTACGACGGCCAGCTCTACAAGTGCGACATGCCGGCGGTGGACCGCGCCGGCCGCGGGCTGCGCACCGAGATCCCGATCTACATCGGCGCCACCGGGCCGCTGATGCAGAAGCTTGCCGGCAAGATCGGCGACGGGCTGCTGCTGCCGGGGCTCACCTCGCCCGGCTTCACCCGGTACGCCCGCGAGCACTGCGCGGA
Organism: uncultured Chromatiaceae bacterium; assembly: GCA_964403135.1. Lineage (GTDB taxonomy): Bacteria > Pseudomonadota > Gammaproteobacteria > Steroidobacterales > QUBU01. The sequence continues at coordinate 3,027 of CAYOFE010000097.1, forward strand.
GGGCTTCAAGGCCAGGGGCAAGACCATGCCGGCGGATTTCCCGGTGGGCGGGGTGATCCTCGCGGCCTGCTCGAAGGACAGCAGGAAGGCGAAGGACGCCACGCGCAGTTACACGGCAACCTATGTCATCAACAAGCTGCGCAACATCAAGAACGACGTGATCCTGAGCACCTCGGGGTTGCCGAACTCGGCGTGGGAGCCGTTTCGCAAGGCCATTGCCGCGGGCACCGAGGACAAGGTCACGCATCTGGTCAACGACGACATGATGCGCGCCTTCACGGTGATCTCCGGCAACCCCGACGAGTGCCTGGAACTGCTGCAACAGCTGGTGGACGCGGGCCTTAACCTGCCGTTGATGGAAGTGGTCGGCGCCAGCGAGACCGACAACCTGGAAACCATCCGCCTGATCGGCGAGCAGGTCGTGCCACGGCTCAAGGCCCCGCGCGGGTGATCGCCCTTACAACCTGACGGAACACAATGCCATGAGACTAGCCACGTTCACCATCGAGGGCGGGCACCGCACCATCGGTGCCTTCACCCGCGATTGCTATGTCGACCTGAACCACCTGACCGGCGGCCACCTGCCGGCCGACATGATCGCCTTTCTGAACATGGGCGATGCGGGCATGCGGCGCGCCCGCCACGCGATCGCCGAGGTGGAAGACCGGCTGCAACCCGGGCAGCTGCACAAAGTGACCGGGCCGGACGGCCGGCGCTGCGCTTACGCGGCGAGCGAGATCGTGCTCGCGGCACCAGTGCCGCGCCCGGGCAAGATCATCCACACGTCGTGCAATTTCGACGCGCACCTCGCCGAGCTCACCACCTGGGCCGAGCCGGAGTGGCAGTCGCATAACTGGAAGGACTTCCATTTCGTGCACCCGACCGGGTTTCTCGAGGCGCCCTCCTCCGTGGTGGCTTCGGGGGCGAAAGTACCGGTGCCGCACTTCACGCAACAGCTCGACTACGAGATCGAACTTGCGATCATCATCGGCCGGAAGGCCTTCCGCGTGCCGGTCGCCGAAGCGATGAATTACGTGGCGGGCTACACCATCTTCAATGACCTGTCGGCGCGCGACATCCAGGCCCGCGAGCACTCCAACAAGGTGATCCTGCTCGGCAAGAGCTTCGATGGCTCCTGCCCGTTCGGCCCGCACCTGGTGACGCCCGACGAGCTCGGCGACCCGCACAACCTCGACATGAAGCTGCGCGTGAACGGCAAAGTGCGGCAGGACGCCAATACCTCGCAGATGCATTACAAGACTGCGGAGCTGGTATCGTGGTGGTCGAACACCACGCTCGAGCCCGGCGATATCATCACCAGCGGCAGCCCGCCGGGTGTGGCCGCCGGCATGTCGAAGCCGGTCTGGCTGCGGGGCGGCGACCTGGTCGAGGCCACCATCGAGAAGCTCGGCACCCTCACAACCCACATCGTGGCGGGTAACTGATATGAACAGGAAAGCGGACCCCGGCCTCGTCCGTCGCGCCGTCGAGCAGATCGACCGCGGCCGGCTCGTTGATCTCGTCGTGCAGCTGGTTAACGTGCCAAGCCCAACCGGCTTCGAGGGCGACATGGCGCGCGCGCTGCACGAGGTGATGCGCGGGGCAGGCTTCCGCTCCACGTTGCAGCCGATCGGCGACAACCGTTACAACGCGGTGGGACTGCTGGAAGGCGCCGGCAAGGGCAAGAGCCTGATGTTCAACGGCCACCTCGACACCTCGTTCGGACCGGAGCAGGCGCATCGCGGCATCGGCTACCGCTGCGAGGGCACGGTGGTCGACGACGAGTGGATCTACGGCATGGGCTCTTTCAACATGAAGAGCGCGCTTGCCACCTACGTGGTAGCCACCGAGGCGATCCGCGCCGCCGGGATCAAGCTGGCAGGCGACGTGGTGGTGGCCGGCGTGTGCGGCGAGATCGAGAAGGCCCCGGTCAACGATTTCGACGGGCCGAAATACCAGGGCTATGGCGTCGGCACCAAGTACGCCATCACTCACGGCGCGGTGGCCGATTACTGCATCCTCGGCGAGCCGACCAACATGATGGTGATCCCGGCCCACTGCGGCACCACCTGGCTGAAGATCACCGTGCCGGGCGTGCTGATCCACACCGCATGGTCGGAACCGGAGAAAAACGCCATCAGCAACGCCACGCTGGTGCTCGACGCGCTGCACAAGTGGATGCCCGAGTACATCGAGCGCAACGCCGTTGGCGATTTCCGGCCGAAGGTCAACATCGCCGCCATCGAGGGCGGCTGGCCCTGGCGCGGCGCGCGCACGCCGGACAACTGCTGCATCTATCTCGATGTGCGGTCGGCCCCGGACGCGCTGCCGGTGGACATTTACCGCGAGGTGCGCGAGCTGGTGCGCAACGTCGCGCGCAAGCACCCGGCGGTCGCCGGCACCACGGTGGACATCTACGTCTCCGCGCCGGGCACCTCGATCCCGAAGGACCACGAGCTGATCCGCACCATCGTCGCCGCGCACACCGCGCAGCTCGGCAAGCCGCCGGAGTTCGGCATGGAGGTCTGGTACAGCGATGCGGCGCACATGAACCGCTACGGCATCCCTACGGTCAACTACGGGTCCGCGGGCCGGCTGCGCTCGGGCGGCGGCGGCTTTTCCACGCTGCAGGGCGAGCATGTGCACATCGGCGATATGGTGGACATCACGAAGATCTACGTGCAGTGCATCCTCGATATCTGCGGCGTCGTGGCGTAAGCGGAGCAATACATGCAGGACAAGATCTGGATCAGTGAGCTCAACAAGCTCGACGAGGTGCGCCAGGGCTTCGACCGCTCGCGCCCGGTGCGCTTCTACGACACCACGCTGCGCGACGGCGAGCAGGCGGTCGGGATCGTGTTCAACCCGGACGAGAAATTCGAAATCGCCTGCGGCATTGCCGATCTCGGCGTGGCGCGCATCGAAGCGGGGTTCCCGCGCGTCTCCGAGGCGGACTCCCGCGCCGTGAAGCGCATCCTTAATGCCGGGCTGCCATCGGAGATCTGGGGCTTCTCGCGCGCGGTGCAGGATGACCTCGATGCGCTGATCGAGCTCGGCATCCGCCAGACGCTGATCGAGATCTCGACCAGTGAAGTGAAAATGAAGGCCTACGGCTTCGACCGCGCCAAGGTCGTGAACCGCGTCGGCGCCTCAGTGAAGCACGCTGTTGCCAACGGCATGAAGGTGCTGTTTTTCCCGGTGGACAGTACGCGCAGCGACCTGGATTTCCTGCGCAAGGTGTACGACACCGCGCTGGAGGCCGGCGCGACGGAGCTGGCGGTGGTGGATACCATCGGCGCCTGCGCACCCGAAGCGGTCGAAGCCATCGTCCGCAAGGTGCGCGGCTGGTACGGGCCGAAGATCCCGCTGCACTTCCATGGCCACAACGACTTCGGCCTCGGCACAGCCGGCGCGATCGCCGCGGTGCGCGGCGGCGCCGACTGGATCCAGGGCACCATCAACGGCATCGGCGAGCGCGCCGGAAACGCCGACCTATGCGAGGTCGCGCTCGCGCTCAAGTGCCTGTACGACGTGCCGGTGGAAATGAACCTCCAGCACGCGCGGCGCGTGTCCGCGCTGGTGCAGAAGGCGGCCAACTACCACGTCGACGGCTGGCGCCCGGTGGTGGGCGACAGCCTGTTCGTCCGCGAAAGCGGTGCGGTCGCCACGCAGTTCCATATCCCGGAAGCGATCGAGCCCTACTCCGCCGAGCTGGTCGGCGCCACGCGCGGCATCGTGCTGGGCAAGAAAAGCGGGCTTGCCAACATCAAGCTCAAGGCGGAGGAACTGGGCCTCGATCTGCCCGAGTCCAGGCACGCCGAGGTGCTGGCGAAGGTGAAGGAAAAGGCCACCGCGGCAGAGCGGCTGATCACGGACGAGGAGTTTCGGCAGCTGGTGAAGGCCGCGCTCGCAGCCTGAGGCGCTATCTCGCGGGTCAAGGCTGAGGAGTTGCTGCGCGGGCGGCCGCGGCAGCGAGAAAAAGCAAGCACCGCTCGGCGTCTTGCTGTACAGTGGGCTCGGCTCGTTTACTTCCGACTTTTTCTGTCATTGGCCGTCATTGCCGCTTCGGCACGCTCTCCGGCCAAGGTCCGTCATCGCAGAAGCATGCGAACCTCGCGGTGGCAGCCTGCTGCCACCATTCCGCTTCATTATTGCGAGAATCATCGAATGACCAGACTCTATGTTGGCAACCTGCCCTTCAACGCAACCGAGGATGCCCTGCGCACCTTGTTCTCCGCTCACGGCGCCGTCGATAAGATTGCCCTGATCACCGACCGCGACACCGGCCAGCCGCGTGGCTTCGGCTTCATCGAGATGCCCAGTGGCGACGCCTCGCGTGCCATGCAGGCGCTGAACGGCAGGGACTTCGACGGGCGCGCCCTCAAGGTCAACGAAGCCCGGGACCGCCCGAACGGCGCCAACCGCGGCGGGTCGCGAAGCTACTGATCCCGTTGCCGCAACGACCCGGGTACCACGCGGCGCGCGAGCCGCTGGCCTGGCGTGGCCGCGCCATGCTTACGCTCACGTTTCGCGTCGGCCCCGCTGACACGCTGGTGACGTCCCGCGCCACCTGCTTCCGTTTCTGTGCAGACGGTACCGTGCGCGGCGGCGATAACGTCATCGCCGCCAGCCACGTGGATGACTCCTGGCGGCTCGGCCAGCGCCTGTACCGTGAGTGGGACTGCGCCGGCCCCGTACTCCTCGCTGGCCGCAAGACCGCGCATGGCAGGACCGTCGCCCACGGCTCGTATCCGCTCCTGAAAGCGATTCGGGGCATGCTCTACGCGGGCGAGACCGAGCTCGGCATTCCGCTGCCGACCTGGGCTGGCACCGCCGCCTCGCAATGGCATGAAATCGTGCTGCTGCCGGCGACTCCCGCGCCCTGATCAGCCGCAGAGAAACGCAGCTGCGACCGCCCAACTACCGCCGGGCGCGTAACGAGAGAGAACGCAGCCGAAAGCTGCGCCAGAGCGCGAAACAGCGGCGCCGGTCCGGGCGCCGAAACAATGGCCAGGCGGCTTCCTTGAACCACGCGCAGGGAGTCTTTATAAAATCGCTAACGCCCGGACAGCCGGACGCGCGGAGTACCGCCGTGACACTGCCCCACGAACGCTTCCCGTATTCCGCCATGAAAGACCGGCCGCGCTGGCGCCTGCCAAAAGGCGCGCGCATCGCGGTGTACACGGTCGTGAACGTCGAGGAATGGGACATCGCCAAGCCTGTCGCGCGGGAGTACCTGAGCTCGCCGGCCGGCGTGGTCACCATTCCCAACGTGCCGAACTGGTCCTGGCACGAGTATGGCATGCGGGTCGGCATCTGGCGCGTGATCGACGCGCTCGTGAAGCGCGGGCTCGATGCCAGCGTGGCGATCAACGCCCGGGTCTGCGAAGGTCCGGGAGAGCCGGTAGCACGTGCGATGAAGGATCTCGGCTGGGAGTTCATGGGCCATGGCTACGCGCAGGCGGCGCTGCATGTCGTGCCCGACCCGCAGCAGGAGATTCGCGCCTCGTTCCAGGTGCTGAAGCGCTACACCGGCAAGGAGCCGCGCGGCTGGCTTGGCCCGGGCCTGCACGAGACGCTCGACACGCTCGACCAGCTCGCCGGGGCAGGATTCAAGTACGTGTTCGACTGGCCGCTCGACGAGCATCCGGTCGAGATGCGGACCGCGCACGGCCCGATCGTCGCCCTGCCCTACAGCATGGAAACCGGCGACCTGCCAATGATGGTGGTGCACCAGCACCAGTCCGAGGTGTGGCTGAAGCGCCTGAAGGACCAGTTCGACCGGCTCTACAGCGAAGGCGCGAAACAGCCCCGCGTGATGTCGCTGAGCGCGCATCCGTTCGTCATCGGCGTGCCACACCGGATCCGATACTTCGAGGCGCTGTACGACTACATGCGCAAGAAGAAGGGTGTCTGGTTCGCCACCGCCGGCGAGATCTACGACTGGTACCGGGAGAACCCGGCCTCGACCTGACCGCGGCGTGGTAGCTGCGCACGCTTCCCCGCGGATTGGTGGCACAGGCGGCGTGTCGGCTCAAGTAGAATCGCAACGGCCCCTTCCAGCCCCGGGACAGAGGCCGCTGATACAGGAATCCCGACATGCGAACCATCCTGAAGTCCCTTGCGTTCCTGGTGATCGCCCTCGTTGCCGTCGCGCTGATCTACCTCTACGGCTTTCTGCCGCGCATGCGCCCGGCGCCGGATTTCAAGGTCGAGGCCAGTCCGCAGGTGCTCGCGCGCGGCGAATACCTGGTCAAACACGTCATGCTGTGCAATGACTGCCACTCGGAACGCGACTGGACGTTGTACAGCGGCCCGGCCATCCCGCCGCTCGGCGCGGGGCGGCCCTGCATGGACAAGAACACCAAGGCCGTCGGCATCAACTTCGGCATGGGCGGGTTCCCGGGCCGGCTCTGCATCCGCAACATCACGCCCGATGTCGAGACCGGCATTGGCAGCTGGACAGACGGCGAAGTGGTGCGCGCAATTCGCGAAGGCGTGAGCCGCGACGGCGAGGCACTGTTCCCGATCATGCCGTGGTTCATGTACCGGCACCTGTCTGACGAGGATGCGGCTGCCGTCATCGCCTACATGCGCGCGCAGCCAGCGGTGAAGTCGTTTCGACCAGACCGGCAGCTCGATTTTCCGCTGAACATTATTTTTCGCTTCTACCCTGAGCCGCTCAGCGGCCCGGTGGACTCCCCGCCACGCAGCGACACGGTCGCCTACGGCCGCTACCTGACCAAGATCGCGCGCTGCGAGTTCTGCCACACGGTGCGCGCCAGCCGCGGTGAGCTGCAGCCATCGCAGGATCGGCTCATGTCCGGTGGCGTGCCGTTCACCATGGGCACCCGCACCCAGTACTCGATGAATCTCACGCCACACGAGACCGGGCTCGGTACCTGGACGAAGGAGCGGTTCATCGCGCGCTTTCGCCTGACGCCGGTCCCGTTCCCGGTGTCACGGGAAGAAGAAAACACCGAGATGGACTGGGCCGCATTTTCCGGCATGACCGATGAGGACCTGGGCGCGATCTGGGACTACCTGCAGACGCTGCCGCCGCTGGAAACGAAGCTGCTTGAACGCGCCGACTAGCGCAGGACGGCATCGCGCATGGCCATGCGATTGCCGCTGATCTTCGCCGTTGTGCTCCTTGCACTGGCCGGCTGCGCGGCGCTCCCGGATCCACCGCAGGTCAGCGTGGCCGGCGTCGGGCCGCTGCCGAGCGAGGGCATGGAAATCCGCATGCTGCTGAAGCTGCGCGTACAGAACCCGAACGACGTGCCGATCGATTATGCCGGCGCGGCGGTTACGCTGGATGTGGCCGACAAAACGTTCGCCACGGGAGTAACCAATGCCAGCGGCACCGTACCTCGCTTCGGCGAGGCAATCGTCGAAGTGCCCATGACGATCTCGATGCTGCGCATGGCGCGCCAGTTCATGGGCGTGCTCGATGGACAGCCGGTGGAGCGGATTAATTATCAAATGAGCGGCAAGCTGGCCCGCCGGGGCGCGCCCGACGTGCGATTCTCGAGCGCGGGCGAACTGCAGCTGCCGGGGGGCGAGCGGTAGCAGCCGAATCGCGGCTCGCGCCGCTCCCACAGAAGAGCCTCACCTGTGCTGTGGGAGCGACGCGAGTCGCGATCCGCCCTTTGCGGCCGGCGTCGCTCCTGCAGAAGATCCTCACCTGGCTTGTGGGAGCGGTGCGAGCCGCGATTAACAGCTTGCCAGTCGCGTTACACGACGATCCGGTAGCAGGGCTCGTAGGCGCGCCCGGGCAGGCGCATGCGGTTCTGCGCGATAAACGCCGCCAACAGCCGGTCGAGCTGGGTCATGATCTCGCCGTCGCCGCGCAGCTCGAAGGGCCCGTGCCGCTCGATGGCGTGGATGCCCTCCTCCTTCACGTTGCCGCTCACCAGCCCCGAAAACGCCTTGCGCAGATTGGCCGCGAGCGAGGCCGGATCCTGCCGCCGATACAGCTGCAGGCCCGCCATGTTCTCGTGCGTGGCCTGGAACGGCCGCTGAAACTCGAGGTCCAGGTGCAGCCGCCAGTTGTAGTAATAAGCATCGTTGTGAGCATGCCGGAAATCGCGCACCTGGCGTACGCCGCGCAACACCAGGCCCGCCAGCGCAGCCGGATCGCCGATACTGATGCGGTAGCGCTGCTGTGCGGGCCGCCCGAGCGTGGCGCCGATGAATTCGTCGATCTGCGCGAAATAGGACGCGGCCGATGCCGGGCCGGTCAGGATCACCGGCAGCGGCACATCGCGATTCCGCGGGTGCAGCAGGACACCGAGCAGGAACAGGAATTCCTCGGCCGTGCCCACGCCACCGGGAAAGATCACGATCGCATGCGCGATGCGCACGAAGGCCTCCAGCCGCTTCTCCATGT
>CAYOFE010000098.1:0-11350 GCA_964403135.1 uncultured Chromatiaceae bacterium
GGACTCGAGATAGCCCGCTGGCAAGCCAATGAAATCGGCCAGCGGGGCGGCATTCTCATCCATGTTGATGAAGATCAGCCCGGCATGGGTCTCGCAGCGCACGCGGCGCAGGCAGGGCCGCTCGCGCAGCACCTGCGGGCGGAAGGTTTCCTCGTCAGTGATGCGCCGCAGGCTGCCATCGAGGGCGAACTGCCAGGAGTGGAACGAGCACGTGAACTGCGGCAGCGAGCCGAAGTCGTTGTGGACGAGCCGGTTGCCCCGATGCGGGCAGACGTTGTACATCGCGACGATCTCACCCTCATCCGTGCGGGTGATGATGAAGCTCTCGCGGCCGATGTCGAAGCTGAAGTAATCGCCGGGCTCGCGCACGTCGGACACCACCCCGGCGATCAGCCACACCCGGGGCCACAGCCGCTGCCATTCCTGCGCCATCCAGGCCGTGGAGTAGTAGCGCTCCGGCGAGATGCGCGCCGTGCCGTTGTCGCGATATGGCACCTTGGCTTCCAGCGACTGCGGCGGCGCCTCTGCATTGACCACCCAGCCCTGCCTGTAGTTGTACGACATGCCCGCAGAGGCTAGGCGAGAGATCCCCACAAAACAAGCACGCCTGCCGGTTTGCGAACGCCCACGCGCCGCCTCGGCGGGCTCCCCGCCGAGGGCGGTATTTGCGCAACATTCAGGCCGGCAGCCGCGGGAAACGGCTGCTTGCGGCGTTGGCACCGCAAAACAGTCTGGATTGCTTTTTATTTCTGAATGACGTAAAAGTTTTAATGTTGATCAAAATCCATCCTGGTCGGCCGCATTCCGCCCGACCACGGTGGCCGGTCGTTTGATCAGGGTTTTTCTGGAGGGGGAGCCGATGAACCATGGAATGACCGCCCGCTTGGCCGCCCGAGCTTCGGGCGTGTGCCTGCTTGCCGCTGCGACGCTGCTGCCCGCCGGCCTCCGGGCACAGGAAGCGCTGGAGGAAATCCTCGTGACCGCAACCCGGCACGGCGAAACCGACATCCAGTCCACCCCGATCGCGGTGACTGCGGTAGACGAGGGGGCCATCGACCGGATGGTCACCAACGACATTCTTGATCTGGCCGCCGAAGCGCCGAACGTCATCGCCGGCAAGCAGCCGGGATTCAACTCGGCGAACTGGGCGATTCGCGGCGTCGGCCAGGCCAGCATCATCCTGTACTACGAGTCGCAGGTCGGCACGACCGTGGATGATTTCGTCATCCCGCACATTCAGACCGCCAACATGGACCTGCTCGACATCGAGCGGGTCGAGATCCTGCGCGGCCCCCAGGGCACGCTGTTCGGCAAGAACACCACCGGCGGCGTCATCAACGTGCGCACCAAGCGGCCGGACCTGGAAGAAGCCGGTCTCGAGGTGCGCGGCCGGGTTGCCGAGTTCGGGCGCACCGACGCGCAGGCGATCCTCAACGTCCCGTTCGGCGAGAACTTCGCGTTCCGCGCCTCTGGCGGCTATATCAAGTCCGATGGCTACTACGAGAACGGCGCGCAGTACGGGCCGATCGGCGACCTGGGCGTGAATTATCCCCTCGTCGGTGAGTCAGGCGGCGGCAATGGCGCGGATGCTGGCGGCGATGACGTACTCAGCGGCCGCTTCAAGCTGCGCTGGCAGGCGAGCGAGGCGCTCGACCTGAACCTGACCTACGAGGTGGTGCGCGACGAGTCCGACTCGCCGCCTTCCGTGAATGGCACGCCGCCCGGCTCCGGCTACCTGTGGAATGTCCTGGGCTTTACGCGCGATCCGGGCGACCAGGTGGACGTGGCGGCGGTCAGCAGCCGAGCCGACAACCTGCTGCAGTTCAGCCGCGGCCACGAGATCGACGTGGACGGCGTGTATCTGCACACGGACTGGACGCTTGACGACAACAACACCATCAATGCCATGGTGGGCTATCGCGAGACGGATTCCTGGCTGCCCAGTACCTACACTGGCGAGGTCATCACCAGTGCGCAGGCCGTCACCGCCGCGAATCCGACCGGGACGGTCTCGCTGTTCGATGCGAACCGGCAGGACAATCGCGAGACGACCCAGCTCGAGGTGCGTTGGTCATCGAATCTGAGCGACGATCTGAACCTGCTGGTCGGCGGGTTCTACCAGGAGGACGACACGAAGTTCACCGTGGCCCAGACGCTGGGCTTCGTGGACATGACCATCGACAGCGGCGCGATCTTCGGCGACCCGCTGTTCTTCAACAATAATCCGCAGGTGCTCTCCAATGCGCAGGACGCGGAATCCTATGCGTTCTTCGCCGACCTCACCTGGGATCTCACGCAGCAGTGGAGCGTCAGTGCCGGTGCGCGCTGGACGCACGAGGAGAAGGACTGGACCGGGCGCAACCAGGTCTTCACGCAGGCATTGCAGAGCTCGGTGAACGGCGTGTGTGACCCTGCCTACTTCGGCGGCCCGACCTGGCAGGAGCTCGGTGAGCCGCTCGCCGCCGCGGATTTCGGCCGTTACGACTGCGGCGTGGTGCGCGACGACGAGGACTGGGACGAGCCGACCTGGCGCCTCGCCCTCGGCTACCAGGCGACCGAGGACCTGTACACGTATTTCAACTACGCGCGCGGCTTCAAGAGCGGCGGCTACAATGACCAGACCGGCACCGGCGGCCAGCCGATCGAGCCGCTGCAGGCGGCGCCGACGGATCCCGAGACCGCCGATTCCTTCGAGCTCGGCATGCGCTCGGAGCTGCTCGACCAGACGCTGCGGTTCAATCTCACCGGCTTCTACGTGGTTTACGACGATGCGCAGCAGCCCCTGGTGGCAAGCATTCCCGTGGATCGGGACGGCGACGGCGTGCCCGATGACGAGTTCGAGGAAACCCGGTTCTTCAACGCCGCCGAGATCACGGTTTATGGCGCGGAGCTGGAAACCACCTGGGTTCCCACCGAGGGGTTGACGCTGCGGGCGAACCTTGGCTGGCTCGATTCGGAGTTCGACAAGTTCGAGGCCGATACGGATTACGACGGCGTCATCGATACCGACTTCTCGAACAGGGACGTGGCCCGCGCGCCGGACTGGACCTGGGCCTTGTTCGCCACCTACGAGCACGCCTTCATGGGCGGCAGGCTGATGTGGTCGGCGGATGCGAACTACGAGGACGAGGCGGTGTTTACCTACACGGCGGTGCCGGACACACCGAACGGCCTGACCGACGATCGGACGCTGCTCAACGCCTCGCTCACCTATACCTCGGCGGACGAGCAGTGGTGGTTGCGCGCCTTCGGCAAGAACCTCACGGACGAGGAGTACCGCATCGGCGAGCTGCCTGTGGGCGGCCTGTGGGTGATGTCATTCTACGGCGAGCCGCGCGTCTACGGGCTCGAGGCCGGGATGCGCTTCGGCTGGTAGACACCGGCACCTATTTGAACGGGCAGTAGTCCTCGCGTTCGACAAGGTGCAGGATGAAGGAGAGCTTCGCCATCCCGGCGATGATCGCCATCACCGTGCCGAGCTCGCAGATCTGCCCGTCGCTGAAATGCGCTGACAGCTCGCGGTAGAGTTCCGGGCTCATGTCGCCGGCCATGTTGGTGAGCACCAACTGGTCGGCGAAGCGCAGGACGGCTTTCTCGGCGGCGGTGAACGGGCCGCGCTGGTAATCGTCGAGCGCAGCGATCTGCGCCGCGGTGAATCCCGCCTCGAGCGCACCTGGCACATTCTGCTTGTTGCAGGTCCGGCAGCCATGCACCTGCGAGAGCCGCAGGCGCGCGAGCTGCTTGTAGCGCTGCGCGACCTCGCCGCCGAAGAACAGGTTGGCGTAAAAGTCCCGCATCACGAAGCGCAGCACATGCGGCGCCTGTGCAAACGCTTCGACGAAGGCGGGTTCGCCCGACAGGCGGTTCAGGGTGTCCCACGCCGGAGCAAACTCCTCGGGAAGCTTTTCACGTGGAATGCGCCGCAGGAGGGTGTCTGCCATGGCTGTTTCTCCGGCTGGCTTAGTCCATCAGTCCGTAGACGGCGACGCTCGCGATGTTGTTGATGGGTATGCCACCCAGGTTGTGCGTGAGCGCGAGGCTGGGCTGGCTGAGCTGGCGCTTGCCGGCGCGGCCCAGGAGCTGCAGGTAGATCTCGTAGGCCATGCGCAGCCCGGAGGCACCGATCGGGTGGCCGAAGCACTTGAGCCCGCCGTCCACCTGGCAGGGAGTGCTGCCGCCGCGGTCGTACCTGCCATCCATGATGTCAGCGGGCGCGCGCCCGGGTTCGGAGAAGCCCAGGTCCTCCATCAGGATCAGTTCGGTGATCGAGAAGCAGTCGTGGACTTCCATCAGATCAATCTGCCGGCGTGGATCGGTGATGCCGGCTTCATGATAGGCACGCTGGGCAGCGGTGCGGCTGGTCAGGGTGTAGCTGCCATCCCACGAGCTGTGGCCTGCTTCCACGCCGTTGCTTGCCGCGATCTGCAGCGCCTTCACCGTGACCAGCGGGCCCTTGCGCAGGCCGCGCGCGATGTCGGGCGTGGTGACGATCGCGCAGGCCGCCCCGTCGCTCACCCCGCAGCAGTCATAGAGCCCGAGGGGTGAGGCCACCATCGGCGCATTCAGCGCCTGCTCCAGCGTGATGGGCCGCTGCAGGTGGGCTTTCGGATTCAGGGCGCCGTTCTGGTGGCTCTTCCACGAGACATGGGCCATCGCCTTCTTCAGATCGCCGAGATCGATCCCGGTGCGCGTAGCGTACGCCATCGCGAGCTGCGCAAACGCGCCGGGCGCGGAATACGACGGCATCCACAGATCTTCGAAACTGCCCTTGGTGCGCTCCGGCAGACCGGGATAACCGGTGTCCTTGAGCTTTTCCATGCCCATCGCGAGCGCGATGTCGCAGGCGCCCGAGGCCACCGCGTACACGGCTCCGCGCAGCGCCTCCGAGCCGGTAGCGCAGAGGTTTTCCACGCGCGTCACCGGGATATTCGGCAGGCGCAGCGCTGTGGACAGCGGGATGGCCGACTTGCCCACGCTCTGCTCGTCGTAGAACACGCCGAGCCAGCCGGCCTCGATCTGGTCACGTTCGATGCCTGCGTCCTGCAGCGCCTCGGTGAAGGCCTCGATCATGAGGTCCTCGGCGCTGGCGTCCCAGCGCTCCCCGAAACGCGCACAACCCATGCCTGCGATTGCCACCTTGTTGCTGATGCCGGTTGCCATTTCGCTCACTCATCGAGCAGCCGCGGCTTCCAGAAATAGCGCACGAAGCCGCGGCGCCGATCCACGTCCTTGATGCGGAAACACATCTCCACGCTCCGCCCCACGGCGAGCGTGCCGGGTTCACAGTCGGTGAACTCCATGAAGAGATTGCCGCCGCCCTCGAGTTCGACGTTCCCGTATTGCAGCGGCGGATTGAGGCTGGCCGCGAGCCAGTCCTCGGTGAAGGACTTGATGCGGCCCCGCGCCTCCGTCAGCGACACCGGTACCTGCGTATCGGGGCGGCGGCAGGCCGGATTGACGCACATGCGCGCGCGCGGGAACTGTACCGTGCCGCAGGCGGTGCAGCGGCCGCCCTTGAAGCCGGTGATGCTGTCGTGCCTGCGGTACAGCGCGGTGAGCGCTGTGCGGTTGTCGAACTCGGCGCGGTTGCCCCAGTCCACCGGCACCAGCCCCTGCTGGGCGAGGTAGCGGACATAGCTTGTTTCCTCGCGCCGCCGGCCAAGCTGCGACTCCACTGCGCGGCGCGGCCGATAGCCGGCAAGCGCATCGGTGGTTTCGAACAGGAATGCATCAGCGCCCTGGCCGAAACCGGCGAGCAGGATCTTCTCGCCCGCAGCGGCGGTTTCCAGCGCGCGCGCCAGCAGCAGCAGCGGGTGCGCGGTGCCGGTGTTGCCGCAGAGCCCGGCGAGATCGTCCACGAGCGCCGCCGCGCCGATGCCGAGCGCCTTGCACAGCGACTGGCCCACGGACGCCGAGCCCGGAAAAATCGCGCGGGCCACGCTCCCCGCTTCGGTCCCGGTGGCGGCTAACACTGCCTTGACCGCCTCCGGCACGATTTTCATATAGCCCTCGTCGCGCACCCAGCGTTCCTCGACCGTGTAATCGAAACGCTCGCCGCGCACGCGATAGTGATCCACCATGTCGCGCGTCACCGACCGGTGTCCCAGCCAGCGCGCGAGTACCCGCTCGCCTGTGCCGACCAGCACCGCGGCCGCGCCGTGGCCGATCTGCATTTCCTGCGGGCTGCCGGGCCTGGTCTCGCGACAGTCGCTGGCGATTACCAGCGCGCTGCTCCCAGCGGCGTGAAGTGCCGCGGCCAGCGCTGCGGTGCCTGCACGCTGCGAGGAACCGAGATCGAGCGTGCTGATCGCGGAGTCGAGCCCGAGCGCCTCGGCGACCACGGCCGCGCCATCGCGGTCGGCGAAGGGCAGGGTGGTGGAGGCGAGCCAGAGGGAATCCGGCGCAGGCAGTGCATCGAGCCCGCAGTGGCGGCCGGCATCCACGGCCATCGTGATCGCATCCTCGTCCCAGGCGCGAATTGCCAGTTCGCCGCGCGCCTGCGATTGCAGGCCGGGATTCGCCCAGCCCATCGCGGTGGCGATCACCGCCCGCGGCAGCCGCCGGCGTGGCACGTAGCCCGCGAATCCGAGGATGCCCCGCTGTTTCATGCCCAGCCCTCCGTGACCCACTGCCCCAGCACCGGCGTCACGCGCAGCGGCTCGGGGATGCGCGCCGCACCGATACGCCGGTCCAGCTCTTCGTGCCAATGATAGATCCGCCGTTCCGGGTAGCCGAGCGGCATGTCGCGGAAGCCAGGCGAATGCACGGACCGCTGGATCTGCTCCACCAGCCCCAGGTCCTCGCGGAGGATGCGCGTGTAATTCGCCAGCCGCCGTTCCCAGCCCCCGGGCCGCGGGCCATCGCCCCAGTCCGGCGCAAACCACACCACCTCGAGCATGGACTCCTCATTCGACACCGGCCAGACCAGGTTCAACGGCAGGCCGGTCGGTGCGACCGGCGTCACGAGGTTCGGAAAAACGTGGAAGCTCGGATTGTTCCGCCGCTCCAGCTCATCCGCCCCCGCAATTTCCGCCATGCCGCGCGCACCCGGATCTTGCCAGTCGTCGCGCCGGTTCGCGGTCAGCATGCAGGAGTGGCCGTTCTTCCAGAGCTCCATGTGCGTGCCACGATAATCGAGAAAGCGATCCACGGTGCCTGCGTGCACGGCGTTGAGATGATAGACCTCGAGGAATCCCTCGAGCAGCAGCTTGTAATGGCAGCGCACCGCGACGGTTTCCCGGTGCACCAGCCGCAGCGATTCCAGTGCGAGCTTCCTGAAATACTCTGCCACCGGGCCGAGATGGACCTCGAGCGCCTGCGCGTTGGGGTCGCCGTTCACGAAGATCCAGTTGCCGAGCAGCTCGCAGCGCAGCGCGATGAGCCCGTGCCCGGACACATCGAGCCCGGGGAAATCGCGCCGGTCGCGCACGCCGGCAAGCCGCCCGTCGAGCCCGTAGGTCCAGCCGTGATAGCCGCACTTCAGCCCGCCCCCGACCCGCCCCGAGGACTCGCGCACCACGGGTCCGCCGCGGTGCCGGCAGACGTTGTAGAACGCGCGGATCCGCCCCTCGCCATCGCACAGGAGCAGCACGGGCGTGCCGCTCGCATTCCAGAGCTTGTAGCGGCCGGGCTCGGGCAGTTCGTCGCGGTGGCCGGCGTAGAGCCAGGCCTTCGGCCAGAGATGCTCCTGCTCCAGGGCGAACAAGGCCGGGTCGTGATACCGGCCCGCCGGCAGCGGCGGCAGGGCGGGGAAATCAGCGGGTGGCGCGTGCTGCTCTCGGGCCGCGGCGATGCGCTTGAGCAGTTTTTCTGTCAGCACCGCGTTCACGGCCGGCATTATAAGTACACTGTCCCGAACATAGACAGGCCTGACTGTTTTTTGCGCCGTGGGGCGATACCATGGCGTTGCGCTGGCGGCAAAGCGATGTCCGAGATCATCCTCCACCATTTCGATGCCTCGCCCTTCGCCGAGAAGATCCGGCTCGTCTTCGGCCTGAAGAAGCTCGCATGGCGCTCGGTGCAGATCCCGATGGTGATGCCGAAGCCGGATCTCACCGCGCTCACCGGCGGCTATCGCAAGACGCCGGTAATGCAGATCGGCGCGGACATCTACTGCGACACACGCCGGATCTCACTCGAGCTGGAGCGGCGTTTCCCCGGAGCCACGCTGTTTCCGCGGGGCAACCGTGGCCTCTCGCTGGCGCTCGGTGCCTGGGCCGACCGGACCTTCTTCGAGCCGGGCGCGGCGCTCTCGATGGGCACCAATCCCGGGCTGCCCGAGCCGCTGCTCAGGGATCGCAAGGCCTTTTTCAATTTCATGGATTTCGACACGCTCCCTCGCCAGTTGCCGCACCTGTACGGGCAGCTTCTGAGCCAGGTGGCACTGGTCGAGAGCCAGTTGTCCGACGGGCGCGATTACATTCTCGGCACGGAGCCCGGCTGGGCTGATATCCTCGCGTACTTCCCGCTGTGGATGGTGCGCGCCAACGTCCCCGGCATTGACGTCCCGCTGAGACGCTTCGTGCATGTCGCGGCATGGGAACGGCGTATCGGCGGGTGGGGCCACGGCACCGCCACGGACATGTCCTCTGCAGAAGCATTGGGCGTTGCCATGGCTGCAGCCCCGGATGGCAGCGCGCAGGTTGATCCTGACGATCCGCTGGGTTTCAGGGCCGGCCAGGCGGTGTCGGTCTTCCCGGTGGATTATGGCGTCGTGGCGGTGGCCGGTCGGCTGTTGCGGCTCACTGCGGAGGACATCGCCGTTCGCCGCGAGGATCCGCGGGCCGGTGAAGTGGTGGTGCATTTTCCACGCTCGGGCTACTGCGTCGAAGCGGCGTGAACGACGTTGAGGTCAGCGGCCCTGTCGGCGGCTCGCCCGGTAGCGACCGGCTGATCGCGTGACACCATCGGTGGCCTTGAATAACATTCAGGAATTCTGCGACCGGGAAAATAGCCTATGGATTTCCGGCTGACCGGCGAACAGCTCCAGCTCCAGGAAGCGGCGCGCCGCTATGCGCAGACGCGCCTGCGCCCGATCGCCGCAGAGCTCGAGGAGAAGAACGAGGCCCTGCCGCGCGAACTGGTGCGGGAATACGCCGAGATGGGTTTCCTCGCGGTCAACGTCCCGGAGGCCCATGGCGGGCTGGGGCTCGGCAATCTCGAGGCGCTGCTCGTAATCGAGGAGTTCGGCCGCATCTCCTCCGCGGTGGCGTTCCCGGTGTTCGAGTCCTGTGTCGGGCCCGTGCGCGCGATCGAGCGTTTCGGCAACGCGAAGCTCGCCGCCGAGGTGGTGCCGGCGGTGTGCCGCGGCGAGAAAATCGTCGCGGTTTCCATGTCCGAGCCGCAAGCCGGTTCGGCCCTGACCGACCTCAGCACGCGGGCGGAACGGCGCGGCGAGGAGGTCGTGATCAACGGCACCAAGCGCTGGTGCTCCGGCGGCGGCCATGCCGATGGGTACGTGGTGTACTGCCGGATGTCCGATGCACCGGGCGCCGCGGGTATCGGCGCGGTGTACGTGGAGAAGGGCACGCCGGGGCTGAGCTTCGGGCCGCCCGAGAAGCTCCTCGGTTTCCGCGGCATTCCCTCCTCGGACGTGTTCCTCGACGACGTGCGCGTGCCCGCGCATCACGTCATCGTGCCGGCCGGTGGCTTCCGCAGGCTCATGGAGGCCTTCGACCTCGAGCGCTGCGGCAACGCCACCATGGCTCTCGCGCAGGCGTCGGGCGCGCTCGACGACATCATCGAGTACGTGCAGGAGCGCAAGCAGTTCGGCAAGCCGATCGTTGAGTTCCAGGCCGTGCAATTGCGCCTCGCCGAGATGCAGATGATGGTGGAGGCCGCGCGCCTGCTGATCCACCGCGCCGCCTGCAACGCGCAGAACGGCCTGCCGAGCCTGCTCGACTCCTCGGTGGCGAAGTGCTACGCGAACGAGATCGCCCGCGCCGTCACCGGCCATGCGGTGCAGTTAATGGGCGGCTACGGCTACTCGCGCGAATACCCGATGGAACGGCGGCTGCGCGATGCCTGGGGCTGGGGTATCGCCGGCGGGACCATTGATATCCAGAAGGTAAACATCGCTGCTGCGATGGTCGGGCGGCGCTTCGACCAGCGCAAATAGCGCAGCGGCCTTTCAGGCGCCGAGCCGGTACACGCGCACCGCGGTGTCGTGGAACAGCCCGTGGCGATCCGCTTCCGGCAGGTCCGCCGCGATGCGCTTGAAGGCGTTCCACAGCGTGGTGTAGGAGCACGACACCCGGTCAATGGGGAAGTTGCTCTCGAACATGCAGCGCTGTGAGCCGAACAGTTCGATGCAGAGCCGGTAATAAGGCGCCATCGCGGCGGCGAGTTCCGCTGAGTCCGGCGGCGCAGGACGCTTGTGCCAGCCGAAGCCCGCTGCCGACATCGTCAGCCCACCCAGCTTGACGCAGACATTCGGGCAGGTGGCGAGCTCCCGCATGTGCCGCTGCCACACGTCGAACACCTCAGCGCGGCGGCCGGCGTAGGGCCCGATGCCGAGTGGCCCGCCGATGTGATCGAGGACGACAGTCAGTTGCGGGAAGGCGCGCGCGAGATCGGTCACGTCGGGAATCTGCGGGTGATATACCCAGGCGTCGAACACCAGCCCCAGCTTCTCGACGCAGCGCAGTCCCTCGCGAAAGCAGGGATCGGCATACAGATGCGGTGGCGGGTTCGTCGGCGCGTTATGGACCTGCTCGCTCGGATCCCAGGCGGCCAGGTAGCGAATGCCGCGCACGCGCTCGCTCGCCGCCAGATGCGCGTGCAGGACCGGTTCCACCGCCGCTCCCAGCGTGAGATCGGCAAAGGCGACGATGCCGGCGGCGATGCGCGTCTCACCGGCAATGCCGGCCGTGCAGCGCTCGATGAACTCGGTCTCCCCGACGGGTCGTAACGGTTCGGATCCCCGGCTCCGCCAGCCGTGCCGGCACTCGACGTGCACGGTGGCAGCGACGCGGTGACCGCCGGCCATGTCCCGCAGCAACTCCCCGGGGAGATACGGGTTCTGCGCGTACGTCCAGAAGTGATGGTGCGGATCGCAGACCGGGAGTTCGGGCTCCAGGGCCGCTTCGACAGGCGCGCTCGTCATGGCGGGGGATGCGCGCTCACGCGGGCCTGAACTTTGGCAGGGTGATCTTGGCGTCCGCCGGTTCGAAAACGACGGTGAGCCGCATGCCGATGGTGAGCTTCGCCGGCTCGCACGCCACGATATTGCTCATCATCGTCGCGCCTTCTTCCAGCCTGACGATGGCCACCACGTACGGCACCTGGTCCGCGAAGGCCGGCGAGATCGCCTGCCGCACGATGGTGTAGCTCTCGATTGTCGCGCACCCCG
>CAYOFE010000099.1:0-11248 GCA_964403135.1 uncultured Chromatiaceae bacterium
GGGAGCGACGTCGCGAATGTTGAAACGCCGATAGGCGCTCTTCAATGGCCCGTCTGCACCAAAAGCCACACAGGCGGCTACGGTTTCGCCACCGGCCGTGTGGCTGATGTCGAAGCACTCGATCCGGCTTGGCGGAGCCGGCAGCCCGAGCACCTCCCCCAGCGCTGCGAGTTGTTCAGACAGAGTCGCTGCTGACGCCATCCGCGCCGCTAGCGCCTGGCGAGCGTTATCCGCGGCCATCTGCAGCCAGCGCCGCCGCATACCGCGCCCGCCGGCGCGAATCGAGACCGGGCGACCGACTCTGGACGTCAGCAGATCTCCCAGCATGCCTGCATCCGCTACCGGGTCTGCAACGACGACTTCCGCTGGTGGCTCATGCGCAAGATAGTGCTGGCCTACGAAAGCGCTCACGATTTCCCGACCGGTCGTACCGCGGGGCGCGGCCGGAAAGAACGTGCGGCTGCCCAGCATCGCCCCGCCACGAATCATCAGCAACGCCACGCACCACGTGCCACCCTCCTCGACAGCGCCAACAACGTCCACGTCGGCCCGTGTACCGGCATTGACAGCCTGTCCGGCCTGGACACGGCGAATCGCCGCGATCTGGTCGCGATATCCGGCCGCTCGCTCGTAAGCGAGACTCGCCGCGCTCTGTTCCATCCTCGCAATCAGATCGGCGAGAACGGCATCGTTACGCCCTTGCACAAAGCGTATTGCGTTGTCGACATCCCTGCGGTAGTCATCGGCCGAAATCAGGCCCACGCACGGCGCCGAGCAGCGCTTGATCTGGTACTGCAGGCACGGCCGGGTGCGATGAGCAAAAAAAGAATCCTCGCAGGGACGCACCCGAAACAGTTTTTGCAACTGCTGCAGCGTCTGGCGCACGGCACCGGCATTGGGAAACGGCCCGAAAAACCGGCCCGGCAGCTTGCGGCTGCCGCGATGAAATGCAAAGCGCGGGAAATCATGCTGCGTGGTCACCCGGATGTACGGGTAGCTCTTGTCATCCCGCAGTACTACGTTGAAGCGCGGCCGGTGCTGCTTGATCAGATTGCTTTCCAGCAATAGCGCCTCCTGCTCCGTGGCAGTCACGGTCACCTCAACGGCGGCAATGGCCTGCACCAGGGCCTGAGTCCTGGCATCCGCAGGTTTTCGGCTGAAATAACTGCCGACGCGTTTGCGCAGGTTCCGCGCCTTGCCCACGTAGAGAATCGCGCCTTCCGCGTCGAGCATGCGGTAAACGCCCGGGCGGGTGCTGAGATTGCGCAGAAATGCGGCGCTATCGAACCGGCTTCCCATCGGACTCATCCAGCCGTACGCGGATCGCACCAAAGATTTCACGGAACATTGCGCTCGTCAGGCGCCGTGTCTGTATGTTGTACCGGCTGCAGTGATAGCTGTCGACGAGCGCAAGTCCCGCTGCCGGGAAATGCCAGCGGCCGTGGCCGAAAGGGAATTCACGCACTGCGGCGTCGAGGGCGCGCAGCACTGCGGCATGAGCCACGGTGCCAAGCGCGAGAATCACGGCCGGTCTGCGCAGACCAGCAAGCTCGGCGCGAAGGTAAGCGTTGCAGTTGCGCACCTCCGCGGGTTGCGGCTTGTTCTGCGGCGGCAGGCAACGCACGGCATTGGTGATCCGACAGCCGCGGAGCACAAGTCCGTCGTCGCGGGCCGCGCTCACTGGCGCACTCGCATACCCGAACTCGTACAAAGTCCGGTAAAGAATAACCCCCGCGTGGTCGCCGGTGAACGGCCGACCCGTGGCGTTGGCGCCATGCATGCCGGGCGCCAGCCCGACGATCAGGAAGCATGCTGCGGGATCACCGAAGGAAGGAACCGGCCGGCAGTAATACCCCGGGTAGCGGGCCCGGACTCCGTCGAGGAAAACGGCGAGGCGGGCGCAGGCCCGGCAGTCGGGATCGAATGCGGCGCTGGCCGCGCCGCGCGGACCGTCAGCGGCCACGGGCCTCTCGGCGCCGCCCGGCGATTCGCATGGCGACCTCCATCGCCTGCTCGTAATTCAGGCGCGGATCGACCTGCGTGCGGTAGGCACGCTGCAGGTCCTCGTCCGAGAGACCACGGGCGCCGCCGGTGCACTCAGTCACGTGATCGCCCGTCAGTTCCAGATGCACGCCGCCGAGATAACTGCCGCAGTCGCGGTGAATCTGAAACGCGGCCTCGAGTTCCTCGAGGATGCGATCGAAGCGCCGCGTCTTCAGGCCGGAGCCTGACCTCTCGGTATTGCCGTGCATGGGATCGCAGATCCACAGCACCTGTCGACCTGAATCCTGCACGGAGCGGATCAGCGGCGGCAGATGTGAGGCGACCCGGGATGCGCCGAGCCGATGAATCAGTGCCAGACGCCCCGGCTCGTTCGCCGGGTTCAGCACGGCGATCAGGTCCAGCAGACCGGCAGGCGAAACGTCCGCGCTGATCTTGACGCCCACCGGATTGGCGATGCCGCGGAAATACTCGGCGTGCGCACCAGCAGGATCGGCCGTGCGGGCGCCAATCCACGGGAAATGCGTGGTCAGGTTGTACCACCTCTGCCGGTGCGGCAAAAAACGCGTCTGCGCCTGCTCGTAATACAGATGCAGTCCTTCGTGAGAAGTGTAGAAATCGACCCGACGCGCCTCGTGGATCTTCACGCCGGTGATGCACTCGAAGAAGTCGAGCCCATCCGCCACCGTCTGCACCAGCGCATGATACTCAGCGGCAAGCGGCGAGTGACGCACGAATGACAGGTCCCAATTTTCCGGGTGATGCAGGTCGGCAAAGCCACCATCGATCAGCGACCGGATGAAATTCAAGGTGAGAGCCGCGCGCTCGTAGCCGCGCAACATCAATTCGGGATCCGGCTCGCGGTCCTCGGGCGTGAATGCCTGCCGGTTAACCAGATCGCCGCGATAACTCGGCAGGGAACGGCCCTCCCGCACCTCCATGTCCTCCGAGCGCGGCTTGGCATATTGGCCGGCCATGCGCCCGATGCGGATCACCGGCCGCTTCAGTCCGGCGATGATCGCCACACTCATCTGCAGCAGGATCTTCAGTTGCTGAACGATCTTGTCCGAGGTGCACTCTTCGAACGCTTCGGCGCAATCGCCACCCTGGAGCACAAAAGCGCGGCCTTGCTGAGCGGCAGCAAGCCGGCTTTTCAGCTCCTCGATCTCCCAACTGGTTACCAGCGGCGGGAACGCCGCGAGGCGCCGTATCGCATCGGCGAGGTGGCTCTGGTCGCGGTAAGCCGGAAGCTGTGCCGCCGGCCGCGAGCGCCAGCTGTCGGGATGCCATGTGCCTTCGGTCGATGGATTATCCATGAGCGTGCTCAGTTGATCTTTTCATTGTATCCCGGCGCCGCGCTGCCGCGCCTGAGGCCATGCCTGCTATCATGGCGGCATGGCAATGATGCGGCATGTGAGCAGGGCCGTTTCGGTCAGCCTGCTGGCTGCTGCATCGTTGTGGGCCGGCGGCCTGCCGCCCACGGCCGGTGCCGAGGGTATCTCGCCCCGCGCTCGCGCCGTTCGCCTCGAGATCCGCGGCGCGATCGGCCCGGCAACCAGCGACTATGTCGTGCGCGGTATCGAGTATGCCGCCTCCGTGAACGCGGCGCTGATCGTGCTGGAAATGGATACTCCGGGCGGGCTCGATTCGGCGATGCGCGACATCGTCAAGGCGATTCTGGCCTCGCCGGTGCCCGTGGCCACCCTGGTTGCCCCCGGCGGCTCCCGTGCCGCCAGTGCCGGCACCTACATTCTCTATGCGAGCCATATCGCCGCAATGGCGCCTGCGACCAATCTCGGTGCCGCAACACCGGTGCAAATCGGGGGTGCACCGGCGCCAGCCGGTAGAGATGATGAGAAAAACCCGGCGGAAAAAAAGCCGGACGATGCCAGCGGATCGGCAACCGCGATGGAACGCAAAGCGGTCAATGACGCCATCGCCTATATCCGCGGTCTCGCGGAACTGCGCGGTCGCAACGCCGACTGGGCGGAAAAAGCCGTACGCGAAGCCGCCAGCCTGACCGCCGAACAGGCCGTGGAACAGAAGGTGGTTGACCTGCTGGCCAAGGATGTGGAGAGTCTTCTCGCCGCAATCGACGGACGTGACGTGAAAATGCCGGGCGGTGAAATCCGCCTGGCCACCGCAGGCATCGAGGTGGAGCCACGCGACCCCGACTGGCGCACGCAATTGCTGGCAACTCTCACTGATCCCAACGTGGCGTATTTGCTGCTGCTGGTGGGCATTTACGGGCTGATTTTCGAAGGCTACAACCCCGGCGCGGTGCTGCCGGGGGTGGTGGGAGCCATCTGCCTGCTTCTGGCCCTTTTCGCTTTCCAGGTCCTGAGCGTCAATTACGCAGGGCTGGCCCTGATCGCCCTGGGCGTGCTGTTGCTGGTCGCCGAAGCCTTCGTGCCGAGTTTCGGCACGCTCGGTCTTGGCGGCATCGTCGCGTTCGTCATCGGGTCGATCATTCTGCTGGATACCGACCTGCATGGCCTGGCCGTCTCGCGCTGGATGATCGGCAGTATCGCCGTCGCCGCCAGCGCCGCCCTGCTCGCGATCCTGACGATTGTCGTGCGCACCCGCAACCGCCCCGTCACTACCGGCCGCGAAAGCATGGCCGGCGAGCTCGCCGAGGCGCTCGAGGACTTCGATCACACCGGCACGGTTTTTCTGCGCGGCGAACGCTGGAATGCCGTGACCAGACGCCCGGTGCGCAAAGGCCAGGTGGTTCGCGTCACGCGCGTCACCGGACTGCAACTCGATGTGGAGCCCGCGCCGGTCGTCGACTGACGGTGGGCCGCACGCTCATGCTTCGGAATACTGGAGTCAACCCATGACATTCATCCTGTTTCTGGTCGCCATTCTGGTCCTGCTGCTCCTGAGCAGCATCAAGATCCTCAAGGAATACGAACGCGGTGTGATATTCACTTTCGGTCGCTTCACTGGCGTCAAGGGCCCGGGAATCATCATCGTCATTCCTGCCGTCCAGCAAATGGCCCGGACAGACCTGCGGGTCGTCGTCTTCGACGTGCCGAGCCAGGACGTCATTTCGCGCGACAACGTATCCGTCAAGGTGAATGCCGTTGTGTATTTCCGGGTGGTCGACCCCGAGAAAGCCGTGTTACAGGTGGTAAACGTCTTCGAGGCGACCAGCCAGCTGGCGCAGACCACGTTGCGATCGGTGCTGGGCCAGCATGAACTCGACGAAATGCTGGCGGAACGCGAGCAATTGAACGCCGATATCCAGCGCATTCTCGATCGGCAGACCGACGCATGGGGCATCAAGGTATCGAATGTCGAGATCAAGCACATCGACCTGAACGAGAACATGGTGCGCGCGATTGCCGCCCAGGCCGAGGCCGAGCGCGCCCGCCGCGCCAAGGTGATTCACGCCGACGGTGAGCAGCAGGCGGCCAGCAAGCTGATGGAGGCAGCACGCACGCTGGCATCGGAACCCCAGGCCCTGCAGCTGCGCTATCTGCAGACTCTGACGGAGATCGCCAAGGATCGCACCAACACCATCGTCTTTCCGGTGCCGATCGACCTGCTGAAATCCTTCCTCGAGCGGCCCTCACGGTTACCAGGCGAGCATTGAGGCGGCGCTCGGCGGGCATCCGGGCAACATCGATCGGACTCAAGGCTCGCGGCGCTTGACCTCGCGCCACAGCGCGTCGAGTTCGCCGGCGTCGAGTTCCTGCCAGTTACGCCCGCCCGCACGAATACCATTTTCGAGTGCGGTGAACCGCCGCTCGAATTTGCGGTTCGCCTTGCGCAGTGCCTCTTCGGGATCTACGTCGAGATGTCGGGCGAGGTTTGCTACCGCAAAAAGCAGGTCCCCGACTTCCTCCGTGACGGCCGATGCATCCTGGCCTTGTCGTGCCACGGCAAGCTCATCGAGTTCTTCGCGCACTTTGTCGACGACGCCACCGATATCCGGCCAGTCGAAACCGACGGTCCGGGCCCGGCGTCCAAGCTTGGCTGCCCGCGCCAGAGCCGGCAACGCCTCGCTCACGCCCGCGAGCACGGGCGCGGCGCCGCCGGGTTCCTGCCCCTGCTCCCTGGCTTTGTGCAGTTCCCAAGCATCGCGCTGCTCCGCCGCCGAGGCGACAGCCGCCGCGCCGAAAACGTGCGGGTGTCGCCGTACCAGTTTGTTGCTGATCGCATGCACGACGTCGGGAAACGCGAATGCCTGTTGCTCGGCTGCCATCTGGGCATGAAAAACCACCTGCAGAAGCAGATCACCGAGTTCGTCACACAGCGCCGCCAGATCGCCCCGGTCGATGGCCGCGGCGACCTCGTAGGCTTCCTCAATGGTGTACGGAACAATGCTGTGAAAGTCCTGCTCCAGGTCCCAGGGGCAGCCGCGGGACGGGTCACGCAGCGCGGCCATTATCTCTATTAATTTAGAGATGTCGCTCATAACTATCTGTTACTCAATAGCTAATATCAACGACTGAATGATGTTCCCCGTAGCACCCCAGATCCGGTGCCCACGATAGTGGTACTCGTAGAGCGGCACCTCGAAGCCACGCACGCTGCGGTGGATGGTGCGCCGGTTCCGCGAGTCCAGCAAGAAATCGAGCGGCACCTCGAAGGTTTCAGCAACCTCGAACGGGTCAGGACGGAACTCGACGTTGCCGGCGAGAAAACCCACCACCGGCGTAATCGCAAAACCGGTGATGACCGGGTGTGCCGGCAAATATCCCGCCACGTCGACCAGCCCGGCAGCGATGCCGAGCTCTTCTGCAGCCTCGCGCAGCGCAGTCGCCTGCGGTCCGTCGTCTTCCGGCTCCATGCGGCCCCCGGGAAAACTGATCTGGCCCGGATGATCGCGCAGATGTTCGGTGCGGCGCGTGAGCACCAGCGACAGGGCCGACGGCCGCTCGATCAGCGGCACCAGAACCGCGGCCGGAACCAGCGGCGCCTTGAACCACTCCTCCGCCACGGGCGCCGGAAGCCAGGCGCGCGCTTCCCGGTCAGGGTCGATCGAAGGTGCCGTGCCCGTCAGTCGCTCGATGATCCTGGTCTTCCACGGCATCGCGGCCAACTCAGCCCTTGATGCCTCCGCGAGTGAGGTCCAGCGCATCGAGCAGGCGATCGAGTTCGGCATCGGTGAGATCCGTGAGCTCCTTCGCGACATCGCGAATCGGCCGGCCTTGCGCGTAGGCTTTCTTGGCGATGGTCGCGCCTTTCTCGTAGCCGATGACCGGATTCATGGCCGTCACCAAAATCGGATTTCGATTCAATGCCTCCTCCAGCTTCGCGGTATTCACCTGGAAGCCGGTGATGGCTTTGTCAGCCAGCACGCGCGATGCGTTGGCCAGCAGGCTGGCACTCTGCAGCACGTTGTATGCGACCACCGGCAGCATGACATTGAGCTGGAAGTTGCCCGACTGACCGGCAATCGTCACGGTCGCGTCGTTACCGATGACCTGAGCCGCTACCATGGCCACGGCCTCGGGAATAACCGGATTGACCTTGCCCGGCATGATGCTGCTGCCAGGCTGCAGCGCCGGCAGGCTGATTTCGGCAAGACCCGCGAGCGGTCCGCTGTTCATCCAGCGCAGATCGTTGGCGATCTTCATCAGCGCCACGGCCAGCACGCGCATCTGCCCGGAGAGTTCCACGGCGGTGTCCTGGCTGCTCATGGCCTCGAACAGGTTGGGCGCCGGAGTGAACGACACGCCGGTACGCTCGCTGAGCAGCACGGCAACCTTGGCGCCGAACTTCGGATGCGCATTGATACCGGTACCCACCGCGGTGCCGCCTTGCGCGATTCGCCCGAGGCGCGCCCGGCACTCTTCGATGCGGGCGCGGGCATTGGCAATCTGACTGGCCCAGCCCGACAACTCCTGGCCGAGGCGCACCGGCATGGCATCCATAAGATGCGTGCGTCCGGTCTTCACAATGCCGTCGGTATCGTGCGCCTTGGCTTCAATGGCTTCCTGCAAGTGCCGCAGGGCGGGCAGTAGTTCTTCGGCGACCAGCAGCGCCGCGCTGACATGTACCGCCGTCGGTATCACGTCATTGCTGCTCTGGCCCATGTTGACGTCGTCATTGGCATGAATCGCCACGCCGGATTGCTGACTTGCCAGCCTGGCGATGACTTCGTTGGCGTTCATGTTCGAGCTGGTGCCGGAACCCGTTTGAAATACGTCCACCGGGAACTGGCCATCGTGCTTGCCGTCAGCCACCTCGATAGCCGCAGCCTGAATAGCTCGTGCCTTGGCGGTGGGCATCAGTCCCAGCTCGCCATTGGCGCCAGCCGCCGCCCACTTGATCAGTCCCAGCGCGCGGATGAAGGCTCGCGGCATGGCCAGTCCGCTGATCGGAAAATTCTCGACAGCCCTCTGGGTCTGTGCGCCCCACATCGCCTGCCCGGGCACGCGCAGTTCGCCCATGCTGTCACGCTCGATCCTGTATCCGGCCTCCGACATTGCTTCCTCCTGATAATCGCTCTTTCAAATCACCCGCGTGATTGCGACCGCGGCCGCGGGGCCTGGTGTATGATTCGGGGCCGGAAGTATAGTCCTTTTCAGCATCAGCACATGGATCAGAGCCGCGCCTTGAGCGCCATCTCGCCGCTCGACGGCCGCTATGCGGCCAGGTGCGAGTCCTGCCGCGCCCTGTTCAGCGAGCAAGGCCTGATTGCGCGCCGCCTGTTCACTGAAGTGCGCTGGCTGCAGTTTGTGGCCGCGCGGGCTGCACTCCCCGACTTTCCGTTCATGTCGCCGGTGGTCCACAGCTGGCTCGATCGGCTGCTCGACGAGTTCGGCACCGCCGAGGCGCAGCGCGTCAAGGAAATCGAGAAAAACACCAATCACGACGTCAAGGCGGTCGAGTACTTCATCGCCGAGCGGCTGGCAGAGGACGGCGAGCTGGCAAGATTCCGGCCGTTCGTGCACTTCGGCTGCACATCGGAAGACATCAATAACATCGCTTACGCCCTGATCCTGCGCAGTGCCCGCGACGAGCATGTCCTGCCGGCGCTGCGCAACCTGCTCGCCCGGCTGCGCGTAATGGCGCGAGCCACCGCGGCCGTGCCGATGCTGTCGCGTACCCACGGCCAGCCCGCAAGCCCGACCACGATGGGCAAGGAACTGGCGAATTTCGCCCACCGCCTGTTCCGGCAGATGCGTTGTCTCGAATCGGTGCCGATCATGGCCAAAATGAATGGGGCGGTCGGCAACTTCAATGCTCATGTGATCGCCTATCCGGAGACCGACTGGCCCGCGCTGTCACAGGCGTTCGTCGAATCGTTGGGTCTGCAGCCGAACCCGTACACCACGCAGATCGAGCCGCACGATTGGATGGCCGAGTACTTCGACGCGCTGGCGCGAATCAACACCGTGCTGATCGATGCGGCACGGGATATCTGGGGCTATATCTCGATCGGGTATTTCCGGCAGCGCCCGCTTGATCGAGAGGTTGGCTCCTCGACGATGCCTCACAAAGTCAATCCGATCGACTTCGAGAACGCCGAGGGCAATCTCGGGCTGGCGAATGCCCTGTTGCAGCATTTTTCCGCCAAGCTGCCGGTGTCCCGCTGGCAGCGCGATCTGACCGATTCGACCGTACTGCGCAATACCGGTGTGGCCGTCACCCACGGGCTGCTCGCGTATCAGGCGCTGCTCCTCGGGCTCGACAAACTGCATCCGGATCCGGCCCGGCTCGCGGCCGACCTGGAGTCGAACTGGGAAGTGCTCGCGGAGGCCATCCAGACGGTGCTGCGCCGTTACGGTCATAGCAACGCTTACGAGCAGTTGAAAACGCTGAGCCGCGGCCGTCAGTTGCGGCCCGACGACCTGCGCGCGTTCGTCGCCGGCCTGGACCTGCCTCGCTCGGCACAGGAATCCCTGCTGCGCCTCACGCCCGGTACCTACACGGGGCTGGCGGAACGGCTGGCGCGGGATCTGGACCGCGCGCTCGGCAAAGGCTGAGATCCGGCGGCCACGGACATCCCGCGAAACGTGACGCAGTCCGCAACGCACCACTTCCCCCCTGCCCTAGAATCAACGCGCGGCTCATAGGGGCTGATTCACGCTGGAAGTCACGGCAGGGCCGACGCGGCCGATGCCGCCTATCCGGCAGCAGGGCACGGACAGATGCAGCCGGAACGCGCGGAGAATCATCGCTGGATCCTTTCGTCACGGGACGAGACCCGGCGCGCCGCGGTCGCCGTCGCCGCCAGCGCCAGGCGTTCGCTCGCCATCCTGACGCCGGACCTCGAGCCGGGCATCTACGATCACAACGATTTTCTCGATGTCGCGAAGCGCCTGGTCCTGTCCAAGCCGTGGGCGAAAATCCGCATGCTCGTGAGCGATCCGGGCCGGGCCATCCGCAACGGCAACAAGTTTGTCGGGGTGGCACGCCGCCTGAACACCTACATCGAAATGCGCAATGCCCACCGCGATTACGCTGGTCACCGCGAAGCGTTCATGATTGCCGACGATCATGGCCTGGTATACCGCGTCGACGGCTCACGCTGGGAAGGCATCGCCGATGCCAATGACCCGATCGTGACCCGCCGATACCTGGAGTTGTTCGACACGATCTGGGGGATGTCAGAACCGGGGGGCGAATTCGGGCGCATTCAGATCTGACCCCTGCGCAGGCCCGGTATTAAAATCGGCCCCCGCATGGTTCGCCGTCGACCCGGTCCGATGTTCTCACAGGGCAAGCCCGCGCTGACCGTTGCCGCCGTCATCGAGCGTGACGGGCGATTCCTGATGGTCGAGGAATTAGTTCAGGGTCAGCACGTCCTCAACCAACCGGCTGGCCACGTCGAGGCGGGTGAATCGCTGCCCGCCGCCGTGATTCGTGAGACTCTTGAAGAAACAGCCTGGCATTTCGAACCCCAGGCGGTTACTGGCATTTATCTGTGGCAGGCCGCTGCGGGCGCGCGGCCGTTCCTGCGCGTGGTCTTCAGCGGTCGCTGCGGTGCCCATGAAACCGGGCGCAAGCTGGATCGCGGCATCCTCCGCGCGCTGTGGCTGCGCCGCGAGGATCTTCTGGGACAGTCGATCGCAACGCTGCGCAGTCCCATGGTTCTTCGCTCGATCGACGACTATCTGGCAGGCCACCGCGAGGATCCGGCCGCGATCGTCGCCCTCGACCGAGCCCAGCTCGCCGCCCGCGCCACGGTGCTCTGAAGGGCGCGCCCGGGCCGCTACAATGCGCCAATGACGGCGCGGCAGAAAATCATGGTCGGCATTTCTGGGGGCGTGGATTCGGCCGTCGCCGC
>CAYOFE010000100.1:0-11170 GCA_964403135.1 uncultured Chromatiaceae bacterium
GCCCCGCGCCAGGGCCAGGGATGGCCCTTGGCGCGGGCACCGCTGCCAGCGAGCGTGCCTAGGGTACCCGTAAGGGCAAGCCGGCAGGGCAAACAGGCATGACCGACTGGCCGCTGATACGCATCCCGGTGGTCTGATATCGTTGCGCCTCAGGACGGGAGCACAGTGAACAACCCTCTACTCGACATGGCGGCCGACCGGTTGCCGCGCTTCGCCGACATCCGCCCCGAGCACGTTGAGCCTGCCGTGCAGGCAACCCTCGCCGGGAATCGCGAGGCCCTGCAGCAGCTGCTCGCGCGTATCGGCGCCAACTCCGCCAGCTTCGAGGATGCCGTGCTGCCGCTGGAGCGGCTCGGCGACCGCCTGCACCGGGTCTGGTCGCCAGTCAGCCACCTGCACGCGGTGGCTAATACGCCGGAGCTGCGCGACGCGTATAACCGCTGCCTGCCGCTGCTGGCCCGCTACCAGACTGAGATTGCCCAGAACGAGCAGCTGTACCGGCTGTTCGAGTCGGTCTCCCGCTCGCTGCCCGAGGGCCGGAACGACGGGGCGCGGGCGCTGGTCGATCACGCCATTCGCGACTTCCGGCTCGCGGGTGTCGCCCTGCCCGCGGCGCAGAAGAAGCGCTTCGGGACCATCATGGAGGAGCTGAGCGAACTGCAGGCAAAGTTCGAGCAGAACCTGCTGGATGCGATGGCCGCCTGGTCGCATCACCAGACCGACCCTGCACAACTCGACGGCTTGCCGGCGATGGTGCTGGAGCGAGCGGCGGCCGAGGCCCGGGCTGCAGGACAGGCCGGCTGGCGGTTCCGGCTGGATCAGCCGACCTACGTCGCGGTGCTGACCCATGCCCGCAATCGCGAGCTGCGAGCCGTCTTCCACCGGGCCTGGCAGACACGCGCCTCCGCCGAACCGCCCTCCGATCCGGCCTACGACAACTCTTCGGTCATGGAGCGGATACTGGCGCTGCGCCACGAGGCCGCCCGACTGGTGGGTTTTGCGGACTTCGCCGAATACTCGCTCGCGACGAAAATGGCGAGCTCGACCGCCGAGGTGCTCGGCTTCCTGCAGCGGCTGATCGATTCGACGCGGCCGGCGGCCAAACGCGAATTCGCCGAGCTGGAAGCCTTCGCCGGCCATGCGCTGAAACCCTGGGACGTGTCGTATTTCTCGGAGGAACTTCGCCGGCAGAAGTTCGCCGTGTCCGACGACGAGCTGCGCCCGTACTTCCCGCTGCCAAAGGTGCTGGAGGGCCTGTTCGCGCTGGTCGAGCGCCTGTATGGCCTGCGCTTCGAGAAGGTTCGCGATGCCGCGCTCTGGCACCCCAGCGCGCAGTACTTCCAGGTGCGAAACGCGGGCGGCGAGCTGGTGGCAGGGCTGTGCACCGATTTCTATGCCCGGCCCGAGAAGCGCAGCGGCGCCTGGATGGACGACTGCGTGAACCGCATGAGGATCGATGGGGTTGTGCAGCGGCCGGTGGCGCACCTCGTCTGCAATTTTGCCCCGCCGGGGGCCGATAGCCCGAGCCTGCTGTCGCACGACGAGGTGCTGACGCTGTTTCATGAGATGGGCCACACGCTGCACCACATCCTGACGCGCGTGGACTACCCGAGTGTGTCGGGCATTCACGGCGTGCCGTGGGACGCGGTCGAGCTGCCCAGCCAGTTCATGGAGGGTTTTGCCTGGGAGCCCGAAATCGTGCGGACCATCTCCGGGCACTACCGCAGCGGCGAGCCGCTGCCCGCGCCCGTGCTGGAACGGCTGCGCGCCTCGCGCGTGTTCCAGGGCGGCATGCACATGGTGCGGCAGCTCGAGTTCGCGCTGTTCGACTTGCGGTTGCACCACGAATACCGGCCGCAGACCGGCGCCCGCGTCATGGAGATCCTGCACGAGGTGCGCGCCCAGGTGGCGGTGGTGCCGCCGGCTGAGTACGACCGCTTCGCGCATGGCTTCGCGCACATCTTCGGCGGCGGTTATGCCGCCGGCTACTACAGCTACAAGTGGGCCGAGGTGCTGTCCTCGGATGCCTTCGCGGCGTTCGAGGAGCACGGCGTGCTGAACCCGGACCTGGCGCGACGCTTCCGCGAGCAGATTCTCGAGATCGGCGGCACGCGCGACATCGGCGCGGCGTTTCGCGCCTTTCGCGGCCGTGATCCCGATATCGCGGCACTGCTGCGCCATTCCGGCATCACCGCGGCCGCTGCCGCCGAGGCAGCCACCGGCACGGTGACCGGCGAATAGCGCTGCGCGGAAGCAGGCGACGAAATCGCCCCTGACGCTGCGAGCGTCAATGCGAGCAACCCCTGATTGAGATCGGCGAGCGGGCCTCCGAGACTGAACGCGGTAAAAGTAAAGGAGCAGTTCGTCATGAACAGACTCTTGCTTGCAGCAGCGGTCTCATCGCTGATCGCAATCGCGACGCCTGCACAAGCCGCGTGTAACGCATCAACCGTGAAAGGAGCATTCGGCTTCGGCGCGACGGATGAAGACTACGACATGAAGACTCCCTCCTTCATCATCGGGCGCGTCATTTTCGACGGCGTTAACAAGGTTACGCTCAGCAATGGCAAGGTCAGCGACTACGGGCAGGCGACATCGTTCACCGGCAGCGGCAGTTACACGCTGTCGGCCAACTGCGCGGGCAGTTCCAGCGTCACGCTGAACGATGGCAGCCGCGTGCGTTTCGACTTCATCGCCACCGGCACTCCCTCGGATATCGAGCTGTACTTGCTGATCTCCAGCGCGACGGAGGGGTTTTCCGGGCAGGGCAGCGCGCGAAAAATCACGTTCTAGCACCCCAACCCCGCGTGGCGGCACCGAAACCCCGCCAGGGCGGGGTTTCGGTTTTCCGGGCGTTCGCTTAGGCTCTCGGCCGCATGAAGATCGCTTCCTGGAACGTCAACTCGATCCGCGTACGCGCGGGACAGGTGCGAAGCTGGCTGGAGTCCGCGCAACCCGACGTCCTGGCGTTGCAGGAAATCAAGGTGCCGACGCCGGATTTTCCCCGGGCTGAGTTCGAACCTCTCGGCTACTGCTGCACGGTGGATGGCCAGAAGACCTACAACGGAGTCGCCCTGCTCTCGCGCACGCCGCCGGCCGAGGTGAGCTGCGGGCTGCCGAATTTCACCGACAACCAGAAACGCGTGCTTGCCGCGAGCTATGACGGCCTGCGGGTCGTCAATCTCTATGTGCCGAACGGCCAGGCGGTGGACTCCGACAAGTACCACTACAAGCTGAAGTGGCTCGACGCATTGCGCGACTGGCTGCGCGAGGAGCTGAAGCGGCATCCGCGCATCGCGGTGGTCGGCGATTTCAACATCGCCCCCGAAGACCGCGACGTGCACGACCCCGATGAATGGCGCGGCCAGGTCCTGTGCAGCGAGCCCGAGCGCGACAAGCTGCGCGCGCTGCTCGGACTGGGCTTCGTGGATGTGTTCCGCCGCTTCGAGCAGCCGGAGAAGGTCTACAGCTGGTGGGACTACCGCGCTGCCGCGTTCCGGCGCAACCGCGGGCTGCGCATCGACCTGGTGCTGGCCTCGCCGGCGCTGGCGGCAAACTGCGCGGCCAGCGGCATCGACCCGGAGCCGCGCCGGCTCGAGCAGCCATCCGACCACGCCCCGGTGTGGGCGACTTTCCAATAATCCGCGCATCTGGCGGCAAAACGCCGTTTTTCGGCTTTTCCGCGCGGTAAGCGCGTTGTACGCCCGGCGCGGGAGTGCAAGAATCGCCGCGGTGCCAGATGAATGGCGCACCGACTGCCCATGACGCCCACCCTCCCGACGAATACCGGCGCCGAAGCGCCATCCATGCGGCAGCGCCGCAGCGAATACGACGTCACCAACACGGTGCAGGTGAGTTCGCCCGCCGCGGTGCGCGACGCGGTGCACGCGCTGTTCCAGCAGACCTACCCGGAAGGCGCATTCGACATCCTCTGGGTGGCGTTTCACGACTTCCAGCGGCTGTTCGACGGTGCCGGCTACGGTGATTACCTCGGCTGCGACACCATCTACCACGACCGGCAGCACACGCTCGACATGACGCTGGCCATGGGCCGGCTCATCGCCGGCTACGAGCGCAGCTGCCCGGCCGCCGACCGGCTCGGCGAGGAGCGTGCCCTGGTCGGGCTCATCGCTGCGCTCTTTCACGACGCCGGCTACATCCGCCGACGGTCGGAAACGAGCATCCTGAACGGCGCGGAGTTCACCGGGCACCACGTGTCGCGCAGCGCCGGGTTCCTCGGCCGGTATCTGCCGCGCATCGGCCTCGGCGAGCATGCCGCCGAGGCGATGAAGATCGTGCACTTCACCGGCTACGAAATGAACATCGACGACATCGAGCTCGAGAACCCGCGCGACACGCAGCTCGGCTATCTGCTCGGCAGCGCGGACCTGATGGCACAGATGGCGGACCGCTGTTACCTCGAGAAATGCCGTGACCGGCTATACGCAGAATTCGTGCTGGCGGGTGTCGCCACGCGGCCTGTGCCGGACGCCAGCAGGATCCAATACCAGTCGGGCAACGATCTGCTTCGGCAGACACCCGGGTTCTTCCACGCGTCGGCCATGGACCGGCTGGAGCGCAAGTTCCACCGCGCCTACACCCACGTCGAGCCGCTGTTCGGCGGGCGAAACCCCTACATGGCCGCGATCGAGCACAACCTGGCTTTCCTCGACGGCGTGATCCGCGATGAGGCCTGGCAGCAGCTGCGCCGCCAGCCGCCCTGCTTCACGGCGCTCGACCGGCCGCTGGAATATGTGAGCGGCCTCGTCACGCGTTACCTGATCCGGCACCGCGCCGGCCTTGCGGCCGCGCGCGCCTGAAGCCCATCCCCAACATGGCACGCAGAAGCGCGAACAACGTGCCGCGCATCGGTTTCGTCAGCCTCGGCTGCCCGAAGGCGCTGGTGGACTCCGAGCGGATCCTCACCCAGTTACGCGCCGAGGGTTACGAGGTCGCGCCCACTTACGAGGGCGCCTCGCTGGTCGTGGTCAACCCCTGCGGGTACATCGACTCAGCTATCCATGAGTCTCTGGATGCGATCGGCGAAGCGCTGGAGAAAAACGGCAAGGTGATTGTCACCGGCTGCCTGGGCGCGCGGCCCGGGACTATCACCGACCGCCATCCGGCGGTGTTGAGCGTGACCGGCCCGCAGGCCTACGAGGCCGTGATGAGGGCGGTGCATCGGCAGGTGCCGCGCCCGCACGATCCATTCATGGACCTGGTGCCGCCACAGGGTGTCAAGCTCACCCCGCGGCACTACGCCTATCTGAAGATCGCCGAGGGCTGTAATCATCGCTGCAGCTTCTGCATCATCCCCTCGATGCGTGGCGAGCTCGCCAGCCGGCCCATCGGCGAGGTGATGGCCGAAGCCGAGCGGCTGGTCGGGGCCGGCGTGAAGGAGCTGCTGGTGATCTCGCAGGACACCAGCGCCTATGGCGCCGATCTGAAGTACCGCACGGATTTCTGGGGCGGGCGGCCGCTGCGCACCCGGTTCCTCGATCTCGCCCGCGCGCTCGGCGGGCTCGGCGCCTGGGTTCGCCTGCACTACGTTTATCCGTACCCCCACGTCGATGAAGTCATCCCGCTGATGGCCGAGGGCAAGGTGCTGCCCTACCTCGATGTGCCCTTCCAGCATGGCAGCCCGCGAATCCTGAAATTGATGCGCCGGCCGGCGCATGCCGAGGACACGCTGGCGAGAATTGGCCGCTGGCGCGATATCTGTCCGGAGCTCACCATCCGCAGCACGTTCATCGTCGGGTTCCCCGGCGAAACAGAGGACGATTTTGAAATGCTGCTCCGGTGGCTCGAAAAGGCACAACTCGATCGCGTCGGCTGCTTCGTCTATTCACCCGTGGAAGGTGCGTCAGCCAACGCGCTGCCGGACCACGTGCCCAGCGAGGTCGCCGAAAACCGCCAGCGGCGGTTCATGGAGCTCGCCGCACGCATCAGCGCTGCGCGGCTGGCCCGCCGGGTCGGCACCCGCATGCGCGTGCTGGTGGACGAGGTCTCGGCCAATGGCGCCGTCGCGCGCAGCCCGGGCGATGCGCCGGAGATCGACGGCGTGGTGCGCGTCGCAAAACCGGGAAAGTGCAAGGTGGGTGACTTTATCGAGGTAGAGATCACCGGAGCGGATCAGTACGACCTGACGGCGAGACCGCCGTGATAGGTATTCCCAGTCTCCGCAACCGCCAGTCATCGCGCTGGAGGATACCGATTAGTACAGGTTGATCGACCCGTGGCTTACTCCACCGTCACCGACTTGGCGAGGTTGCGCGGCTGGTCGACGTCGGTACCGCGGCGGATCGCGACGTGGTAGGCGAGCAGCTGCAGCGGCACGGTGTAGACCACCGGCGCCTGCAGGTAGGTGACGTGCTTCGGCATCTGGATTACGGTCACGCCATCGCTGGAAGTGAAGCCGGAGTCCGGGTCGGCGAACACGAACAGCTCACCGCCGCGCGCCCGTACTTCCATGAGGTTGGACTTCAGCTTCTCGAGCAGGTCGTTGTTGGGCGCGACCGTGATCACCGGCATGTCGTCATCGACGAGCGCGAGCGGCCCGTGCTTCAGCTCGCCGGCCGGGTAGGCCTCGGCGTGAATGTACGAGATCTCCTTGAGCTTCAACGCGCCTTCCATCGCGATCGGGTGCAGGACGCCACGGCCGAGAAACAGCGCGTGATGCTTGTCGGCGAAGCGCTCGGCAAGTTTCTTCATTATGGGGTCGAGAACCAGCGTCTTCTCGATAAGCCCCGGAATCTCGATCAGCCGCGTGACCAGACCGCGCTCGCGCTCCGAATCGCTGCCCTGGTGACGGGCCAGCGCAATCACCAGCATCGCCAGTGCCGCGATCTGCGTGGTAAAGGCCTTGGTGGAGGCGACACCGATTTCCGGACCCGCGCGCGTCAGCATGACGAGCTCGGACTCGCGCACCAGCGAGCTTTCCGGGACGTTGCAGATAGCGAGCGTGGAGAGATACCCGGCCTGTTTCGCCAGTCGCAGCGCGGCCAGGGTGTCTGCCGTCTCGCCTGACTGCGAGATGGTGACGAACAGCGTGTCGGGCTGGACCACCGGATTGCGGTAGCGGTACTCGCTGGCAATTTCGACGTTGCACGGCAGCCGGCACACCTGCTCGATGAAATAGCGGGCCACCGAGCCCGCGTGGTAACTGGTGCCGCAGGCGACGATATGCACCGCCCGGACGCGCGGGAAAATCGCCGCAGCCTCCGGGCCAAAGGCCGCCTCCAGCAGCCGGCCATTGGCAATGCGCTGCTCCAGCGTCTGGGCCACCGCGCGCGGCTGCTCGTGGATTTCCTTGAGCATGAAGTGCGGGTACTGGCCCTTTTCGGCGGCATCCGCAGACAGCGTGCTTTCCCTGACCTCGCGCTGGACCGCTTGGCCGTGGTGATCCACTACGCGCACCGCGCCCTTGCGGATCGCGGCCACATCGCCTTCTTCCAGGAACATGAAGCGGCGGGTCACCGGGAGCAACGCCGAGACGTCCGAGGCGACGAAGTTCTCGCCCTCGCCGCAGCCGACCACCACCGGGCAGCCGCAGCGCGCCAGCACCAGCAGGTCCTTGTCGGCCGGGCTCATGACGGCCAGCGCGTAGGCGCCTTCGAGCTCGGCCACCGTGGCGCGCACGGCGGCGAACAGGTCTTTTTTCGACTTCAGGTGATGATGAATCCGGTGCGCGATGCACTCGGTATCGGTGTCCGATGTGAATTCGTAGCCAAGCTTCTTCAGCTCGTCGCGCAACTGCTCGTGATTCTCGATGATACCGTTGTGGACGATGGCCAGGCCGTCGTCGGAGATGTGCGGGTGAGCGTTTCTCTCGGCGGGCGCCCCGTGGGTCGCCCAGCGGGTGTGGGCGATACCGAGATGGCCCGCGACCGGCGCGCCATCGAGGCAGGATTGCAGCTCGGCGACCTTGCCGAGCCGGCGCCGGCGCTCGACGCTGCCATTGACGAGTACGGCTATGCCGGCGGAGTCGTAGCCGCGATATTCCAGGCGGCGCAGGCCCTCCATCAGGACAGGCACCACGTCCCGGTCAGCCACTGCTCCGACGATTCCGCACATGATCGAGATTATGCCCGGGCCATCAGGGGATCCAAATGCGACTGTTGCCCGGTTTTCTTAAGTGCGGCTGAATGGCCGCCAACACCTGGGCTCCGCGGGCCGGGAGCCGGGACGGGCTGTGAGCGGCATCGAGGCCGAGCGAGGCACGGACAGCGAAAGCGAGGCCGAGATGCTTCGAGCAGAGCCAGGGATGGCGCAGCGAGATTTAGCGAGCCGCCGCGTCCCGGCTCCCGGCCTCGCGCGCTCAGGCATGCCCCGCTCCTTTCTTTGCCGGCCGCTTCCAGCCCGGTACCACCATCTGCTTGCCGCGTTCCAGGCACAGCTGACCCGGCGGTACGTCCTTCGTGATGGTGGAGCCTGCGCCAATCGTGGCGCCTGCGCCGATTTCGACGGGCGCGACGAGTTCCACGCCCGATCCGATGAACACGCCGTCGCCGATCACGGTGCGGTGCTTGTTCGCGCCGTCGTAGTTGCAGGTGATGGTGCCCGCGCCGACATTAACCTGTGCGCCGATGGTGGCATCACCGACGTAGGTGAGGTGATTGATTTTGCTGCTGCGGCCGATCGCGCTTTTCTTCACCTCGACGAAATTGCCGATTTTCACGTCGCCGGCCAGCGCCACGCCCGGACGGATGCGGGCATAAGGCCCGATCTCGCATTCCCCGCCGATTTCGCCGGCCTCGATCACGCAATGCGAGTGGATGACGGTACGGGTACCGACATTGGCATTGGCAACACGGCTGAAAGCCTCGACCAGCACGCCGTCGCCGAGGTGCACACGGCCCTCGAACATGACGTTCGGGTGGATGACAACATCGCGGCCGCAGGTGAGCGTGCCGCGGACGTCGATGCGCTGCGGGTCGACCAGCGTGACACCGGCGTCCAACAGGGCGCGGGCCTGCCGGCGGCGCAACGCCGCTTCGGCGGCGGCGAGCTGCGCCTTGTCGTTGATGCCCATGATTTCCTCAGCGGAATCCGCCGCGACCGGTACCACCGGCACACCGGCCTTGACGGCCATCGCAACGATGTCGGTGAGGTAATACTCGCGCTGCGCATTGCCGGCTCGCAGACGCGCAACCCATGCGGTGAGCTTGCCGGCCGGGCAGGCGAGAAGCCCCGTGTTGATCTCGCGGATGGCCCGTTGCGAGCGCGAGGCATCCTTCTCCTCGACGATCGCCATGACCTGGCCGGCATCGTCGCGAATGATGCGACCGTACCCGGTTGGATCGTCGAGGTCAGCGGTCAGGATCGCGAGCTTGCCGGCCACGGCGATCCGGGCGAGCTTTTTCAGGGTCTGAGGCTGCACCAGCGGCACGTCACCGTAAAGCACCAGCACAACATCCTTCTTCCCGGCGCCACCAAGCGCCAGGCGCACCGCGTGGCCCGTGCCACGCTGCTGAGCCTGAGCCACCCAGACGACTCTCCGGCCAACGAAGGCTTCGCGTACCTGCTCGCCACCATGTCCGTGAACGACGCGAACCTCGCGGGGCTTCAACGCCGCAGCCGTGTCGAGCACGTGCGCAAGCATCGGGCGGCCGGCCAGCGGATGCAGGACCTTGGGCAGGTCAGAGCGCATGCGCTTGCCCTGGCCGGCGGCGAGGATGATGACGGTAAGACTCATTGGGGCGGGATTATACGGTGGCGATCAACCGGTCTGCGCATGCCCAACG
Organism: uncultured Chromatiaceae bacterium; assembly: GCA_964403135.1. Taxonomy (GTDB): domain Bacteria; phylum Pseudomonadota; class Gammaproteobacteria; order Steroidobacterales; genus QUBU01. Next base: position 9,744 of record CAYOFE010000100.1, read on the forward strand.
AATGCAACCGCCCGCCGATTCGCCACGCATACCACCGGTGCGCGTGGCGAATCGGCGGGCGGTTGCGCACGACAGGGTGGCCGACAGATCAGAGCTCGCGGCGCTTGCCCTTGAGTTTCTGCGCCGCGCGGTACCGCGCAGCGGCTTCCACCAGCTGCTCCTGGGCGTGCTTGAGGTCTTCGCGACCCGTGACGCCCTTTAAGGCTTCCTCGGCCTTGCGACGCGCCTCGTCGGCAGCCGCCTCGTCGAGCTGGTCGCCGTGCAGCGCTGTGTCGGCGAGGATCGTCACCTGGTGCGGCTGCACCTCGAGGATGCCGCCAGTGACGTAGAGGAATACCTCATCTTTGCCATCGGCCTGGACGCGCACCTCGCCCGGCCGCAGTGTCGTCATCATCGGCGCATGGCGTGGCGCGATGCCAACATCGCCCAGCTTCGCGGGCGCGACGACCAGGTTGGCGTCGCCGGAAAAGATGTGCCCTTCGGCGCTGACGATTTCGACGTGTATGGTTCCCATGGCGATGAATCGCGGCTGGCGCCGCTCCTACAGCTTTGCTATTGGAGGGTCCTGGCTTTCGCAACGGCTTCCTCGATCGGGCCGACCATGTAGAACGCCTGCTCGGGCAGCGCGTCGTACTCGCCGGCGACAATGCCCTTGAAGGCGCGGATGGTGTCCTTCAGCGACACGTACTTGCCGTCCTGGCCGGTGAACTGCGAGGCGACGAAGAACGGCTGCGACAGGAAGCGCTGAATCTTGCGCGCGCGCTGCACAATGAGTTTGTCGTCTTCGGAGAGCTCGTCCATGCCCAGGATCGCTATGATGTCCTGCAGCTCCTTGTACCGCTGCAGCACCGCCTGCACGGAGCGTGCGCAGTCGTAGTGCTCCTGGCCGATCACGTTCGGGTCGAGCAACCGGCTGGTAGAATCCAGCGGATCGACCGCCGGGTAGATGCCGAGCTCGGCAATATTACGCGACAACACCAGTGTCGCATCGAGGTGCGCGAAAGTGGTGGCCGGCGACGGGTCCGTCAGGTCGTCGGCTGGAACGTAAATGGCCTGGAACGACGTGATGGAGCCGGTGCGGGTCGAGGTGATGCGCTCCTGCAGCACGCCCATCTCCTCGGCAAGCGTCGGCTGGTAGCCCACCGCGGAGGGCATACGGCCGAGCAGCGCAGACACCTCGGTGCCCGCCAGCGTGTACCGGTAGATGTTGTCGATGAACATCAGCACGTCGCGGCCCTCGTCGCGGAAGTTCTCCGCGATGGTGAGGCCCGTCAGCGCCACGCGCAGGCGGTTGCCCGGCGGCTCGTTCATCTGGCCGTAGACGAGCGCCACCTTGTCGATGACGCCGCCGTCCTTCATCTCGTGGAAGAAATCGTTGCCCTCGCGGGTGCGCTCGCCGACGCCGGCGAACACCGAGTAGCCGCTGT
>CAYOFE010000101.1:0-11121 GCA_964403135.1 uncultured Chromatiaceae bacterium
GGGCGGTATCTATCAGTGGCGCGCCGACGGCGAGTATCACCTGTTCAACCCGGAAACGATTCACCTGCTGCAGAAGGCGGTGCGCACCGGCGACTACGCTGTATACAAGGCCTATGCCGAGCGCATTGACGACCAGTCGAAGCAACTGGCGACGCTGCGCGGGCTGCTCGACTTCAAGCCGGGCAAAGCCATCCCTCTCGACGAGGTCGAACCCGTTGAGACGATCATGAAGCGCTTCAAGACCGGCGCCATGTCCTACGGCTCTATCAGCCAGGAGGCCCACGAGACGCTGGCGATCGCCATGAACCGCATCGGCGGCAAGTCCAACACCGGCGAGGGCGGCGAGGATCCGGAGCGCTACGCGCCACTGCCCGACGGCGACTCGAGGAATTCGGCGATCAAGCAGGTCGCCTCCGGGCGCTTCGGGGTCACCAGCGAGTACCTGGTCAATGCGCGCGAACTGCAGATCAAGATGGCGCAGGGTGCCAAGCCCGGCGAAGGCGGGCAGCTGCCGGGCAGCAAGGTTTATCCCTGGATCGCCAAGACCCGGCACACGACCGCGGGCGTGGGGCTGATCTCCCCTCCGCCGCACCACGACATCTATTCCATCGAGGACCTGGCCGAACTCATTCACGATCTGAAGAACGCCAACCGCGATGCACGTATCAGCGTGAAGCTGGTGGCCGAAGTCGGCGTCGGCACGATCGCGGCCGGCGTGGCCAAGGCCCACGCCGACGTGGTGCTGATCAGCGGCTACGACGGCGGCACTGGCGCTTCGCCGCAGACCTCAATCATTCACGCCGGTCTGCCATGGGAACTTGGCCTCGCCGAGACTCACCAGACACTGGTGCTCAACAACCTGCGCAGCCGCATCGCTGTCGAGACCGATGGACAGCTGAAGACCGGCCGCGACGTGGCGATCGCTGCGCTACTCGGCGCCGAGGAGTTCGGCTTCTCCACGGCGCCGCTGGTCGCGCTCGGCTGCATCATGATGCGTGTGTGTCACCTGAACACCTGCCCGGCCGGCATTGCCACGCAAGACCCGCGGCTGCGCGACCGATTCACCGGCAAGCCCGAGCACGTGATCAACTTCATGCGGTTCATCGCCGAAGACCTGCGCACGATCATGGCTCAGCTTGGGTTCCGTACCATCACGGAAATGGTCGGCCAAGTGAACCGGCTCGAGCCGAAGAAGGCAGTCGACCACTGGAAGGCGAAGGGCTTCGACTTCAGCAATATCCTGTACCAGCCGGATGTCGGCCCCGAGGTCGGCCGCTACTGCCAGATCGAGCAGGAGCACGGCCTGGAGAAATCCCTGGACGTGACGACACTGCTCGACCTGTGCAAACCGGCGATCGAACGCGGTGCGCAGGTCAGCGCGGAACTGCCGATCCGCAACGTCAACCGCGTGGTCGGCACCATCACCGGCAGCGAGATCACGAAAAAGTGGGGGGCGAAGGGACTGCCGCACGATACCGTGCGGATACATTTCAAGGGCTCGGCGGGCCAGAGCTTCGGCGCCTTCATGCCGAAGGGAATGACGTTCACGCTGGAAGGCGATGCCAACGACTACTGCGGCAAGGGGCTTTCAGGCGGCAAGCTCGTCATCTTTCCGCCGGCCGGCTCCACGTTCGCCGCCGAAGAGAACATCATTATCGGCAACGTCGCTCTCTACGGCGCCACCGGCGGCGAGGCTTACATCTGCGGCATGGCCGGCGAGCGCTTCTGCGTGCGTAACAGCGGTGTCGACGCCGTTGTCGAAGCGGTCGGGGACCACGGCTGCGAATACATGACCGGCGGGCGTGTCGTTGTGCTCGGCGCGGCGGGACGGAACTTCGGCGCCGGCATGTCGGGTGGCATTGCCTACGTACTCGATGAACGCGGCAGCTTCGTACGCAACATCAATACGCAGATGGTCGGCGCCGAGAAACTCGACGAGCCGGAGGAAATCGCCGCCGTGCGCGCCATGATCGAACGACATCTGAAGTACACCGGCAGCGCACGCGCGCGCCAGGTGCTGGCCGCATGGGATCAGTACCTGCCGCGCTTCGTCAAGGTGATCCCGAAAGACTTCAAGCGCATGCTCGCCTGCATCCGTCGCGCCCAGGAGCAGGGTCTGACGGGCGACGACGCGATCATGGTGGCGTTTGAAGAGAACGCCAGGGACCTTGCGCGCGTGGGCGGTAATTAGTCATGGGCAAGCCGACCGGGTTCATTGAGTACCTGCGGGAACTTCCCGTCGACCGCCCGCCGCGCGAACGTATCCGCGACTGGGCGGAATTCCACCTGCACATGGACGACAAGCGCTTGCGCCAGCAAGGTGCGCGCTGCATGGATTGCGGCGTGCCGTTTTGCCAGACCGGCAAACTGCTCAACGGCGCTACTGCAGGCTGCCCGGTCAATAATCTCATCCCGGAGTGGAACGATCTTGTCTATCGCGGCCTGTGGCGCGAGGCGCTGGTGCGCCTGCACCGCACCAATAACTTCCCGGAGTTCACCGGGCGCGTCTGCCCGGCGCCGTGCGAAGGCTCCTGCGTCCTCGGCATCAACGCCCCGCCGGTGACGATCAAGAATATCGAGAACACCATCATCGAGCACGGCTGGGAGGAAGGCTGGGTGCTGCCCGAGCCGCCAAAGGCCCGTACCGGGAAGAAGGTGGCAGTCATCGGCTCGGGGCCTGCCGGGCTGGCCGCTGCCGCTCAGCTCAATAAAGCCGGACACAGCGTCACGGTGCTGGAGCGCGACGACCGGCCGGGCGGCTTGCTGATGTACGGCATCCCCAATCCCAAGCTCGACAAGCGCGAAGTGGTGATGCGCCGGCTGCAACTGATGGAGCAGGAAGGCATCAAGTTTCTCTGCAATGCTCATGTCGGCGAAAACGTCGAAGCCATGCTGCTGCTGAAGGATTTCGATGCGACCGTGATCTGCACCGGGGCGAGCCAGCCGCGCGATCTGCCGGTCGAGGGTCGCCCGCTCAAGGGCGTACACTTCGCGATGGAATACCTCGCGGCGAGCACCAAGGCCCTGCTCGATGGCGGGGCCGACACCAGCGCGATTCACGCACGTGGCAAGGACGTCGTGATCATCGGCGGCGGCGATACCGGCACCGATTGCGTGGCGACTGCCATGCGCCAGTCCTGCCGCAGCCTGACACAGCTGGAAATCCTGCCCAAGCCGCCGCTCGATCGCGCCGCCGACAACCCCTGGCCGGAATGGCCGCGCACCTATCGCCTGGACTACGGCCAGGAGGAAGCCGCCGCGGTGTTCGGCGCGGACCCGCGCGGCTACCAGATCACGGTCAAGCGATTCATCGGCGACGACAAGGGCCAGGTCAGGGAAATCGTGACCGTCGGCATCCGGTGGGCGCAGGATTCCAGGGGGCGCATGTCGCCGGTCGAAGTCCCCGGCACCGAACAAACGCGTCCCGCGCAACTGGTGCTGCTCGCGATGGGCTTCCTCGGCCCCGAGCAGCCGCTGCTCGAGGAAATGGGCGTCACCACCGACGACCGGAGCAATATTCGCGCCGAGTATGGCCGCTATGCCACGAGCGTGCGCGGGGTGTTTGCCGCCGGCGACTGCCGGCGCGGTCAGAGCCTGGTCGTCTGGGCCATCCATGAAGGCCGCGGCGCCGCACGCGAAGTGGACCGCTTCCTGATGGGCCGCACCGACCTGCTGCCCTGAAGGTCAGTCGTTGCCTGGCGTCGTCCCGCTCACACGAGTCAGAAGCCACGCGCCGGCGGTAAAGAGCAGCAGGATGGATAAAATCCCGATCCGCTGGCTCCCAAAAACAACCGCCACGACACCGGCCAGCACCGGTCCGAGAATAGCAGCAAACTTGCCTAGCATGTTGTAGAACCCGAAATACTCGGCGTTGTGCCCGTGCGGCACGAGGCCCGCGAAGAACGACCGGCTCAGACTCTGCACGCCGCCCTGCACCAGCCCGATCAGCAATGCCAGGACATAGAAGCCGGTTTCGGTTTCGATAAAGGCCGCCCCCGCAGTTGACACGATGTAGACGCCGAGCCCGAGGTATATGCCTCGCCGTGTCCCGATCAGCTCGCCGAGCCGACCGAAAGCCAGCGCCGCCGGAAACGCCACGAAATTGGTGATCAGGATGGCCTGGATCAGATCCTGCGTCGTCAGCCCGAGCGACAGACCGTAATCCACCGCCATCTTGATGATCGTGTATACGCCGTCGATGTACAGCCAGTAGGCCACCAGAAACAGCAACAGGTCACGGCGCTGACGAACCTCACCCAGGGTCGAGCGCAATTCGCGAATTCCGCGCACCAGCTCACCAGCACCATTACGCCGGCCATCGCCTGGCTCGACCACCCACACTGCCAGCGGCACCGTGAACAGCGCCCACCAGGCAGCAACCATGAGAAACGACAGCCGCGCTGCCTGATCGGGGGACTCGAGGCCGAATCGCGCCGGACTCGCAGCCATGACGACGTTCAGCGTGAACAGCAGCGCCCCGCCCAGGTAGCCGAGAGCATAGCCGTAAGCGGAAACGCGGTCGTACTCGACCGGTGAGGCCACGTCGACCAGCAGCGCATCGTAGAGCGCGTTGCTGGCGGTAAAGCCTATCGATGCGATCACATACAGGACTGCCGCGGCCAGCCACAGTCCGCCCGGCACCAGGTACAGCGCGGCGGTACTCAGCACACCGATCGCCGTGAATACAAGCAGCAGCGCCTTGCGGCGGCCGCTGCGGTCGGCGATCGCACCCAACAGAGGCGCCAGCAGTGCGACGATCAGGCTGCCGATCCCGTTGGCCAGGCCAAGGCGAAACGTCGTGGTGGTCGAAGGCGCGCCATCGTTCCAGTAACCGGCCAGCAGCACCGGCACAAATGCGGTCACCACCGTCAGGGAAAATGCCGAGTTCGCCCAGTCGTACAGCGCCCAGGCAATGACCGGGCGGCGAAACCAGATTCCAGCGCGGCCGGTCTTCACCTGGACGCAGGGCGCCGGCCGAGCCAGCGGGCCAGCAACACCGCGTCCTCGCTGCCATGCGTCGCCCGGTAATACGCACGACGCAGGCCGATCCGCTCGAAGCCGTTCTCGTCGTACAGGGCCAGCGCCGCGACATTCGACGGCCGGACCTCCAGATGCATGCGCTCCGCTCCCGCCTGACGGGCCCGCTGCATGGCTGCATTCAGCAGCTGGCGCCCGTGGCCACTGCGCCGGAGCTTGCTGGCCACGCACAGGTTGAGCAGATGCGCTTCGCCTGCCGCCACCGACATGATGGCGTAGCCGACCACCTCGCCGTTGAGGTCGGCGACAATGGTGGTGTAACCAGCCAGCAGGCAGTCCCGGAAGATACCGGGGCTCCACGGGAACTCGTAAGCCTCGCGCTCGATGGCGGCGACCTGCGGAAGGTCCACCTGCTGCATGTCGCGCAGCGCCACACCGAGGCCGCGCAGGTTGGCGATCATGCAGCCCGCGGATCGACGATGCTGCGCGCAAGCCGCAGGTCGTCCCAGGACTTGCGCTTTTCTCCCGGCGAGCGCAGCAGATAGCCCGGGTGATAGGTCACCACCAGCGGAATTGCCTGGGGACCGTAGGCATGCACTCGGCCCCGCAGCCGACTGACCGGTACCGCCTGCTGCAGCAGGTTTTGTGCCGCAATCCGGCCCACTGCGAGAATCAGCCGCGGCGCTACCAACCGCACCTGCCGTGCCAAGTAACCCGCACAGGCACTGACCTCCTCCGGCGCCGGATCGCGATTGTTGGGTGGGCGGCACTTCACAACGTTGGCGATGAATACATCGGTGCGCGCAAGCCCGACCGCCCGCAGCATCTCGTTGAGCAACTGACCGGCCGCCCCGACGAAGGGCTCGCCCTGGCGATCTTCCTCGGCACCCGGTGCCTCGCCGATGATCATCCAGCGAGCCGATGTATTGCCGACGCCGAAAACGGTGTGCGTGCGTCTGGTGTGGAGCGAGCAGCGCGTGCAGCCGCTGACTTCCGCGCGCAGCGAAGCCCACTCCTCGGCGGCTGCACCAGCCGGTTCGACGGCCGCAACCTGCGGCGCGGGCAGCTCCCGCCGCACCCATAACTGGATGCCCATTTCCTCCAGGATGCGGCGCTGCCTGGCGGGATTCGCGCTCATGCTCAGGTACCCGAGGGTTCTTCCCGGACGGGTCGTCCGGCCCTGCGTCGCTGGCGCCGCCAAAAAGCCAGAACTGGCCCCGAAAGCGCGTAGATCACGCCGATCGTGAACAGCACCTTGGGTGGATCCATCGCGATCAGCACGAAGGTGAGTGGAATGACGAATACGTAGGTGAACGAGATCCGGCCGCGCGCGTGCACTTCCTTGAAGCTGTAGTACGGGAAGCGCGACACCATGAAACCGCCCGCCGACACGGATACTGCAAAGGCTAGCACCAGAGCGAAGCCGGCAGTCCAGCCGAGGTCGGTGCCGAGCCACACCATGCTCATCATGAGCCCGGCCGCCGAGGGACTCGGCAAGCCCTCGAAAAAGCGCCGATCCATCGTCCGCGCCTTGACGTTGAATCGCGCCAGGCGCAATGCTCCGGCCACCGCATAGACGAACGCGGCCAGCCAGCCGAGCTTGGCCCAGATCCAGCCATACTCGCCGAGGCGTATCAGGCCCCACTGGTAGACGATCACCGCCGGGGCGAGCCCGAACGACACCATGTCGGAGAGGCTGTCGTATTGCTTGCCGAACTCGGATTCGGTGCCGGTAAGGCGCGCCAGGCGTCCGTCCAGGCCGTCGAGCACGCCGGCGATGATGACGGCAATGGCCGCTGCCTGGTAACGGCCATCGATGGCCGCGATGATGCCGTAGAAGCCAGCGAAAATGCTGCCGGTGGTCAGCAGATTCGGCAGCAGGTAAATGCCGCGCCGCCGGGGTCTGTCCGGCCTTTGAGTCGACTGATCCATTCGCCTCACCCGGCCCTGGTCACGCGAAATTGTGCCACGGTTGGGGCGCGTGGTGCACACGCCACGCATGGGCGAGGCGCCCTGCTAGAATGTCGCCCGCTCGCAACGTCCCCAAAGCTTGCAATCCGCCCATGCGCCTGAGTCACCTGCCCTGGACGACGCTAAAGGAAACGCCCGCCGAAGCCGAAGTGGTCAGCCACCAGCTGCTGCTGCGTGCCGGGCTCATCCGCCGCCTGACCTCGGGCATCTTCACCTGGATGCCGCTTGGCCTGCGGGTGCTGCGCAAGGTCGAGCAGATCGTGCGCGAGGAAATGGATCGCAGCGGCGCGCTGGAAGTGCTGATGCCGGCGGTGCTGCCCGCCGAACTCTGGCAGGAAACCGGGCGGTGGGACCGCTACGGCGATCTGCTCCTGCGCATCAGGGACCGGCATGAGCGCGATTACTGCTTTGGCCCGACACACGAAGAAGTCATCACCGACCTCGCTCGTCGCGAGTTGAAGAGCTACCGGCAGCTGCCGGTCAATTACTACCAGATCCAGACCAAGTTCCGTGACGAGATCCGCCCGCGCTTCGGGCTGATGCGGGCGCGCGAGTTCGTCATGAAGGACGCCTACTCGTTCCACCTCGATCAGCCCTCCCTCGATGCCACCTACGCGGCGATGGCCGAGGCCTATCGGCGCATTTTCACGCGGCTCGGGCTGCGTTTTCGCACGGTCGAGGCCGACTCCGGCGAGATCGGCGGCTCGCGCTCGCAGGAGTTCCACGTGCTGGCGGAATCCGGGGAGGATGCGATCGCATACTGCGATTCGGACCATTATGCCGCCAACATCGAGATGGTACCGGCGCCGGCACCGCAACAGCCGCGTGCAGCACCGGCTGCTGCAATACAGAAAATGGCCACGCCAAACGCCCGTTCCATCGACGAGGTCTGCACCGCGCTGAAGGTCTCGCCGGCGCGTTGCCTGAAGACTCTGCTCGTCGAAGGCGCCGGCGGCGATCTGGTGGCGCTCGCCTTGCGCGGGGATCACACCCTCAATGCCGTCAAGGCCGAGCGACTTGCTGCCGTTGCGAAGCCGCTGACGATGGCCTCGGCTGAGCGCGTTGTTGCCGTCACGGGCGCCCCACCCGGCTGCGCCGGCCCGGTCGAATCACGCGTGCGGCTGGTCGCCGATCACAGCGCAGCGGCGCTCGCCGACTTCGTCTGCGGCGCGAACGTCGACGGCTATCACCTGACCGGGGTCAACTGGGGGCGCGATGCGCCGGAGCCGGACGTCTCCGACCTGCGCAACGTCGTACCCGGGGATCCGAGCCCCGGCGGCGGCGGCGTGCTGTCGATCGCCCGCGGCATCGAGGTTGGCCACATATTTCAGCTCGGCGACAAGTACAGCAAGGCGATGAATGCCGTGGTGCTCGACCAGGACGGCAAGGAACGCACCACCATCATGGGCTGTTACGGCATCGGCGTGTCGCGCATCGTGGCCGCCGCCATCGAACAGAATCACGATCCGGACGGCATCGTCTGGCCGGAACCGATGAGTCCGTTCCAGGTGGCCCTGCTCGAGGTTAATCCGAAAAACTCCGACCCGGTCACAGCAGCCGTCGAAAAGCTCTACTTAGAGTTATGCCAGGCCGGCATCGAGGTATTGTTCGACGATCGCGATGCGCGGCCGGGGGTCAAGTTCGCGGAAATCGACCTGCTCGGCATCACCCACCGCCTGGTCGTTGGCGAGCGGGGGCTGCGCGACGGCATGGTCGAGTACCGCCACCGTCGCACCCGAGCCGAGCAAAAGGTGAACCTGAATGACGTGGTTGCGTTCGTGCAGGGCCGTCTCGAATCGTGCGCAGGTCGGTGAGCCCGGTTGCCCGGTGTGGCTGCGCTTCGCGCCCATCGTGATTGCCGTACTGCTCGCCGAGGCAGCACAAGCCGCCCAGGACCCCACGCCGGAACTGCGCGAGCGCGTACAGGCGGCGTTGTCGCGCCCGCACAGCTTCGGCGACCGTTTCGACGCCCAGGTCTGGCTGACCGACATGGCGGGTCGCCTGGGCAACCAGGTGCCGGATGCCGATACGCGAATCGAGATCCTGACCACGGCGCACCGCGAGGCCACACGCGCCGAGCTGCCGCCGGAAATGGTGTTGGCCGTGATCGACGTCGAGAGCGCCTTCAATCCCTATGCGGTTTCCACTGCGGGCGCCCAGGGCCTGATGCAGGTGATGCCGATCTGGAAAGCCGAGCTCGGCGACCGGCGCCTGATCGACATCCAGGACAACATTCTCATGGGTGTCACGATCCTGAAATACTATTTCGAAATGGAACGCGGTGACTGGATGAAGGCACTCGCGCGCTATAATGGCAGCGTTGGCCGCCGCGACTATTCGCAGAAGGTACTCGACCGCCTCCGCACCCGCTGGTTCCAGCAGTAACCCGTGGCCATCGTTCGCCTGAATGACATCTCCCTGACCTTCGGGGACGTGCCGGTTTTCACCCACGTCGACTTCAGCGTCGAGGCCGGCGAACGCATCTGCCTGATCGGACGCAATGCCGCCGGCAAGACCACGCTGCTGCGAATTCTGCTCGGCGAGATCACCCCGCAGCAGGGTACGGTCAAGTTCGACACCGGTATCCAGGTCGGCTACTTCGGCCAGCCGCGTGAAACGCTCGACCCGGAGAAAACCGTGGCGCAGGTCGTCGGCAACGGCTATGACTATGTGCGCCTGCACGGCCGCGACGTGCACGTCATCGGCTACCTGCAGGGTTTTTTTTCAACGCCCGCCGCGCCATGACGCCGGTGAAGGCACTGTCCGGCGGCGAGCGAAACCGGGTGATCCTCGCACGGCTGTTCACCCGCCCGAGCAACCTGCTGGTGCTCGACGAGCCGACCAACGACCTCGACGTGGAAACCCTCGAGGTGCTCGAGGACCAGCTGCAGCCATACGAAGGGACGCTGATCAACGTCAGCCTCGACCGCATGTTCGTCGATGGCGTTGCCACCAGCACGCTCGCCTTCGAGACCGGCGGCATCGTACGCCGCTACCCGGGCGGGTATTCCGACTGGATGCGCCAGGGCGGCGAACTCGCTGTGGCCGAGACTCCCCGGGGGGGTCGCACCCGCTGCGGGGCGGGTTGTGCCCGCAGCACCGAAGCCGCGCGCGATCTGCACCAAGCTGTCATACAAGGAGCAGCGCGAGCTCGACGCACTGCTGCCGAAGATCGCGGCGTTGGAGCAGGAGATCGCCGATCTCGAGCAACGCATCGGCGCGCCGGACTTCTATACCAATCCCTGGGAAACCACTGCACCCGTGCTCGGCGAGCTCCGCGGGCGGCAGGTTGGGCACGAGTCGTGCACGGAACGCTGGCGGGAGCTGGAGGAATTGCGCCACACGCTCGCGCCGGACCCATAGCCCCGCATCGCAGGCGGGCCCTGTGCCCGAGCCTTCCGGATCCCGCCAGCAGAAGCCAGCCGTCAGCGACTAACGCTGCCACCCCCAGCCGCGACGACGCCATCAACCCGTGCGGAAACCGTCGAGGTGAGCGAACTCCGCCGGGCTCGCACGCTGACGATCTACCCGCTCGACTCGCGCCGCCGGCGGCCCGCGGTGTAGCCATCGCGCGAGCTCATCGACCGCCGCCGTATTGCCGATGGCGAGCACCTCGACGCGACCATCGGGCAGGTTCAACGCGTGCCCGCGCACACCCAGGCGCCGGGCCTCGCGCGCTGTAGATGCGCGGAAAAACACCCCCTGCACCTTGCCGGATACGACGAAGCGCATGCAGACCTGATCGGCCCCAGACGCATTTGGCGCGCCAGGATCAGGGGTTCGCGGCACTGCCCGGCTCACGCACGGCTCGCGCCTTCAGCAGCGCGTCGAAGGCGGCTTCCTTCGCACCCACGGCCGCGCGTCGCGCGCCGTGATACAAACGCGCCTGCAGTTCGCGCTCCGCCGTGCCCATGAGCTCGACCGCCCGGGCCAGTGGCCCGGCTGCGTATTGCTCGGCGCCCGCCTCCCGCGCCGCGGCGATCGCCTGGCGTGCATCGCTCATTTCCTGCACCGGCGGTGTCGAAGCGCACGCACTCAGGACCCCAAGCACGATTGCCGTGATTCCTGCCCGCAGGTGCCGGGCCGATCGCTGTGACGATGTCCTCATTGGCAAGCCAGCTTACGCGAGGTGGCCGGCGCGTCAAGAATACCGGGCGGCCCGGCTGCCGCTAG
>CAYOFE010000102.1:0-10780 GCA_964403135.1 uncultured Chromatiaceae bacterium
CTCCGGGCTGCCACCCATGCCGATCAGTTTCCCCACCCGTTTCAGCATCGGGGTCTGTGTCCTGACCTCATGGTCAACCATAGCGCCAACCATATTGTTGTCCTTGGCGAACTGCAGCGCCGTTAATTGCGCCTTGACCACCGCATCGTTCGTCTCGTGCTGATAGGGATCTTCGACGCTCAGCGCCTGTATGGCTCGAGCAACGGCGACGCCAAGCATTTTCTGCCGGGCAGCATCAAAACTGAGGACATCACCGTCGGCGGGCCTGGCATTGCGAATAGCATCCATGACGGCTGCGCCAAGCTCGGCCTCTCGACCGTCGAATCCGCTATGAGTATAAAAATCCCTTGGCGACGGGGGCGCTGCAGGATGTCGCGCAGGCCTGTCTTGAGCTATCGAGGTGCCCGCCAGAGTGAGACCAAGCAAGCCGGCGCCAAACAAGAAACGCAAATTGTCCATGGCCCGTTACACTCCTGAGTTGGCTGTCGAGGGCAAGCGCCGCCAGTACCGCGGCACCTGCTGTACTTTAGCCGCTTCTGACGCCACGCGCCTACCGCCCGTCGGACAGCCAGTACGGTCCCCGGTGGCGGCAGATCGTTGACCCCGTCAATACCCCCAGACTACTCTGCCCGCTTATGAACGTACTCGTTACCGGCGGCTGCGGCTTCATCGGATCGAATTTTGTCCGCTATCTGCGCACGCACCGCGCTCAGTGGCGGGTGGCGAACCTGGACAAGCTGACGTACGCGGGCAACCTCGAGAATCTTCGCGACCTCGAGGCAGATCCCGGGCTGCGCTTCATTCACGGTGACATCAACGATCGTGCAACGGTCGAGCGGGTGCTGCGCGAGGAGAAAATTGACGCCATCGTGCACCTGGCGGCGGAAAGCCATGTTGACCGCTCGATTCTCGGTCCAGGCGAGTTCATCATCACCAATGTGCTCGGTACAGCCGTTCTTCTCGACGCGGCGCGCGAACACCGCGTGTCGCGTTTCGTCATGGTTTCCACGGACGAGGTTTACGGCTCGCTCGGCGCGAGCGGAGCATTTGTCGAGACCTCGCCGCTGCATCCGTCGAGCCCCTACGCGGCATCGAAGGCGTCCGCTGATCTGCTCACCCTGGCCTACGGGCGAACCTATGGTCTCGATGTGGTCGTGACTCGCTGCTCGAATAACTATGGGCCTTTTCAGTTTCCGGAAAAGCTTATTCCGCTGATGATCAACAACGCGCTCAACGACCAGCCGCTGCCGGTTTACGGTGACGGCCGCCAGGTGCGCGATTGGCTGCACGTCGACGATCACTGCGCGGCACTGCTGCTGATTCTGGAAAAAGGCCGCGCACAAAGTGTCTACAACATCGGTGGTGGCGCCGAACGCGACAATCTCTCTGTCGTGACAAGCATTCTGACAATGCTGGGAAAGCCGCGGTCTTTGATCCGGCATGTGGCAGACCGGCCAGCACACGATCGCCGTTACGCCACCGATGCGAGCAAGTTGCGCGATGAGCTGGGCTGGATCCCCACCCGCCCGTTCGAGCAGGGGCTGATCGAGACGGTGCGCTGGTACACGGAACACCGGTCATGGTGCGAGCGGGTGACATCCGGTGAATATCGCCACTATTACGAAACCCAATACCGGTCTCGCCTCGAGAGCTGAGGCCGGCACTGCGGCGACGGCGGTCTCCCCGACTCAGCCGGCCGCGCCCGGCTTCCAGATGCCGAGGAACGCCGAGATCGCAACGCCTGCCCAGATTGCCCAGACGTAAGGCCGGCAGGCATTCAGACCGTCGTGCATCTTCCGGTCACTTTCGACCGTGGGACCAGTCGTTGCCATGATCCGAAAGCCGTCGATAAAGGGCGGCAGATTGCGCCGGATCATGAACCCGCAAAAGATCAGGAAGGAGAACATGGCAAGCTTTGCGGCCAGCCACGGATAGGGCTGCAGCGGGCCGGTGATCCAGTGATAGATCACCGAGACTGGTAGCGCGAAGATCATCAGCAGCCGGAAGTAGTAGTCGCCGAGCGCCAGTTGTTTGCCGAGGGGCGTGCCCTCCCTGGCGTGCACCGCATACACCACCCAGACCCAGACCGGGCCAAGTGCCACGATGCCGAGCATCTGCCAGGTTGGATGCCTGTAGCCGACATACTCGGCAAGTATCCCTCCCACGGTCAGCATCAGCGCCAGGCAGTACCGCGGCAGCATATCGAGATTGACGAAGATCTTGAATGCCGTGAGCCGGGCTTCCTTCGAAAGCTTGGGATTGATGACGAATGTGCTCGAGTAATACACACCGGCATCGCCACCAAGCCAATACACGAACAGCAGCACGTGAATAAATTTCACGGTTGCGTGGTCCAGCGGCAGCGTATTGATGATGCTCAGCTCTTCCATGCGGCTTTCCCAATGATCTCTACAGGTTCTTCAGGACGTGATCGGCGGCGCTCACCTTGAATTCGCGCGGCGCCTCGACAAACAGCTGTTTGACTACACCATCCTGCACGACCATGGCAAATCGCTGGCTGCGCTTACCCATGCCGAAGCCGCTGGCATCGAGCTCGAGGCCGAGCGCCCTGGTATAGCTGCCATTGCCGTCGGCGAGCATCAGCACGCTGTCGCCAACCTGGCGGTCCTTGCCCCATGCGTCCATCACGAACGTGTCGTTGACAGACATGCAGGCAATCGTGTCTACGCCCTTGGCGCGGATCTCGTTCGCCAGCTTCACGTACCCCGGCAGATGATTCATCGAGCAGGTCGGGGTGAATGCGCCGGGCACGGCAAACAGCACGACCTTCTTACCCGCAAACAGTTCCGCGGTCGATAGACTTCCCGGGCCCTCCTTGGTCATGATGCCAAAGCTGCCCTCCGGCATGCGATCGCCGACTTTGATGGTCATGGAAAAATCTCCTGCTTGTTATTCAATTACACCGGCGCAGACCGTGCCGGTACCCCGTCATAAGGCCGCGGGCATCAGGGTCCGCGGCAAGGCCGGCTATCCTACCAGAAACAACACCAGTCCCGGCCACGCTGCAAGGATAGCCAGGCCGACCAGCGTAAGCGCAACGAACGGGATGACCGCCCGGCATACCGCCCAGAAGTTCTCGCGATATGCAGTTGCTGCGACGATCAGGTTCATGCCGACCGGCGGTGTCAGGTAGCCGATTTCCAGGTTGACGACCATCATGATGCCGAAGTGCACGGCGTCGATGCCCTGGGCCTCGGCCAGCGGCTGCAGCATCGGCGCAAGAATCAGGATCGCAGAGCCGATGTCCATAACGCAGCCGGCCAGGAGCAGGAAGATGTTCACGCCGATCAGAAACGCGACAGGACTATCGATGCGGCTGGCCAGGCCGGCGACGACCATATCAGGTACCTGCTGGTACGTCAGAAATACGTTCAGGCTGAGCGCCAGCATTAACACCGGAAACAGCCCACCCAGCAGTTGCGTCGTTTCGATCGTCACCTCGCGAAGCTGTGGCCAGCGCAACTCACGGTACACGAGGATTTCGATACCGAGCGCGTAGACGACTGCCACGGCGGCTGATTCGGTGGGCGTGAATTGGCCGCTGTAGATTCCACCAAGAATCAGCACCGGCATCATCAGTGCCCAGATGCCCTCACGCAGCGCCGCGCCCGCTGCTCGTGCAGACCAGGCCCCGGTGCGCAATCTCCAGTTTCGCGCCACTGCGTAGCAGGTCATCAGCAGCGTCAGCAGCAAACCGGGAGCGATACCCGCGATAAAAAGATCGGCAATCGAGGTCTGAGTCATGACGCCGTACAGGATCAGGGGAATGCTCGGCGGAATCACGATGCCGAGGGTTCCCGCAGCACACAGCGCCCCCAGGGCAAATGACTTCGGATAGCCCGCTGCCAGCAGCGCCGGATACATTATGGTGCCGATGGCCAGCATGGTGACGGTGCCGGACCCTGACACGGCGGCGAACAGGGCGCACGACAGCACGGTCGCCATCGCCAGGCCGCCGGGTACCGGGCCCGTAAGTGCGCGCATCAACCGGATCAGCCGGGCGGCCATGACTCCGCGCGCCATCAGATTGCCGGCCAGCATGTATAGCGGTATGGACAACAGCACGTCTCTGCTTGCCGCATCCCAGATGTCGACCACGATGTCGGTGAGCCGACCGTCGCCAAAGGCAAGATTGGCGTAAGCCGTTACGCACCCGAGCAGGACCAGCAGGTTCTGACGCAGTACCAGCAGCGTGATCAGCAGCCCAATCAGACCGAGCCACTCCATCACGCCGGCTCGCTTCCGGCTTCAGCCGGCCTGAGTCGCGGAAACGCGGCGTAACAGCCATGGCGGACAATTGCGACCAAAAATACCGCCGGCAGGATGAGCTGAAAACGCCAAACCGGCCACCCGAGTAACGGAACCTGCTCCTCCAGCGCATAGGTTTCCGCGATGGCTGCCAGGCTGATGGTGAGCGCACCGAGGAAAAAAACCGCCATCAGTAATTCGCGCGCTGTCTCGAGCCGCCCATGCCACGCCGACGGCAGCCAGTGATCCGCAAATCGCGGGCGCAGATGCGTGCCACCCGCCGACGCGAGCCCGACACCGACCAGCGTGAGAAACAGATTCGCGTACACGCCAACCTGGCGCGACCAGGCGAGTCCGGCGTCAGTCAGCTCACGGCTGAGCACGTCGGCGAACAGCACCAGCACGAGTATCGCGAATGCGGTCAGGGTAATGGCCTCCTCCACGCGTCTCAGCCCGGCAAGGAGCGAGGCCGCTGCCGCCTCCGCGCGCGCTGAGGCCACGGAGTCCTGATTGGGCGTTGCGCTCATGCGCTGCGGCTCGGTAAGGGCTCGATGCGCGGGATCAGCAAGCTGATAAATACCGCGGAGAGCAGCTGCGTCAGTCCAACGGCCCAGAACACTGGCTCGTACGAAAAGCGATCCGACGCCCAGCCGACCGCCGCAACGAATGCCATGCCGCCGAAGCTGCCGACGGCGCCGAACAAGCCCCAGATGCTGGCCGCCTCACGCGCTGCGAACAGGTCGACCGGCAGCGCGAAGAGATTCGATGCCTTGACCTGAATGGCGAACATCGCCAAGCCGATCAGCGCAATTGCCACCGTCGGCGACTCGCTAGTGGCGGCCGGCAGGGTCAGTGGCACCAGCAAGGCCCCGCTCCAGATGATCGCCTTGCGGGAAGCATCCACGCTCCAGCCGCGCGCAATCAGCCTGCCCCCGGCCCAGCCACCGATCAGGCTGCCCGCATCGGCCGCAACAAACGGAATCCACGCGAATGCCGCAATCTGGCGGATGTCGAAACCGCGCGCCTGCACCAGGTACAGCGGCAGCCAGGCAACGAAGAAATAAAAGGCGCCATCGTTGGCGAAGCGGCTCAACAACAGGCCCCAGGTTTCCCGGAACCGCAGAAAGTCCAGCAATTGACGCGCCGTCCACTTGCGTGCCGGTCCCCGCTCCGGGTCGCGATCAGCAAGTATCAGTGCGCGTTCATCGGGGGCGAGTCCCGGATGACGCTCGGGGAGCTGGTACCACGCGAGCCATGCCCAGAGCCAGACGAACCCGGCCAGGCCCGGCAGCAGAAACGCCCATGGCCAGCCGAATTCGCTGATCAGCCCGCCCAGCAGTGGCGGTGCTAGCACCGCCCCGAGTCCGGGGCCAACCGTCACGATGCCGACGGCGAGCGCCCGATCGCGGCGCGGAAACCACTCGGCCACGGCCTTCAGCGCCGCTGGAAAGTTCGCCGCCTCGGTAATGCCGAGTAACGCCCGCAGGGCGAGAAAACTGGCGAAGCCACGCCCGGCAGCATGAAGCATGCCGGCAAGGCTCCAGGCCACCACGGCGATACCGAATGCACGCCGGGTGCCGAAACGATCGACAAACGGTCCTGCCAGCAGGTGCCCGACCGCGTAGGTAAGCAGAAAGGCGGAGTTGATGGCCCCAAATTGCGTATTCGACAGCCCGAATTCGTCGACAATGACCGGGCCTGCAACCGCCAGCGCCTGACGGTCGAGGTAGTTAATGGTCGTGATCAGGCACAGCAGCACTGCGACACGCCATCGTAACGCCATGCTTCTCCCACCCGGTTCCACAGCCCCCTGCAACGACCCCTCCCGCGCCTGTTGGTGCTGCGCCGGTAGCCTTACAACCCCGCGCTGCGCCTTGATTCGCGCCCGAGGCGGCCTTTATCCTGACCTGCTGGATCCCAACTCGCAATCCGGGAGATTGTCATGAGCGCCGCGGCCCACAACATTGCACCGTCCAACGAGGCGCGGGAGTTTCTCGAGCGCCGCCACCTGTTGCTGATCGACGGGCAGTGGGTGCCGTCGAGTTCGGGCGAGGAAGTCGAGGTGCACGATCCGGCCACGGAAGCCTTCCTGACGCGGGTCGCCTGCGCCAGCGAAAAAGATGTCGATCGGGCGGTCGCCGCTGCACGCAAGGCGTTTCGCGGCGAGTGGTCGAAGATCACCTCCTACGAGCGCGCAAGGCTGATCTGGAAATTAGCCGACGAGCTGGAGGCGAAACTGCAACTGGCCACCGAGCTGGAGGTGCTCGACAACGGCATGCCGCGCACGGCCGCGATGTATTCGATCGCCAAGTTCGGGTGTGAGTTCCTGCGCTACTACGCTGGCTGGACCACCAAGATTAACGGCGAGACGATCCCGGTATCCCCGCACGAAACGCGCAACCGCGAATCGCTGACCTATACGCAACGCGAACCGGTCGGCGTGGTTGGCGCCATCATTCCGTGGAATGCGCCGCTGGTGATGGCCACACTGAAGCTGGCACCTGCGCTGGCCGCCGGCTGCACCGTGGTGCTGAAGCCGGCAGAGCTGACGCCGCTTACGGCACTGCTGCTCGGCGAACTGACAAGGCGTGCGGGCATTCCCGACGGCGTCATCAACGTCGTGCCGGGCCACGGTTCAGTCGCCGGGGCTGCATTGACTGCCCATGACGATGTGGACAAGATCGCCTTCACCGGCTCCACAGAAGTCGGCAAGAAAATCCTGCAGGCGGCAGCCGGCAATCTGAAGCGCGTGACCCTGGAACTCGGTGGCAAGTCGCCGATGGTGGTGTTTCCCGATGCTGACCTGTCACGCGTGATACCCGGAGCAACCCGCGGTGCCTTCTTTCTGCAGGGACAGAATTGCATGGCCGGCACCCGGCTTTTCGTCCATAAGGATATATTCGAGAAGGTCGTCGACGGCATCGCGAAAATGGCCAATGCGCTGCGGCTGGGCCCCGGCCTCGATCCGCAGTCGGACCTTGGCCCGCTGATCTCAGCCGGCCAGCGCGAGATCGTTATGAGCTACATCGCCTCGGGCAAGAAATCCGGTGCGGAACTCGTCTGCGGCGGCGAGGCGTTACCCGGCAAGGGCTACTTCGTTCGGCCAACGCTGTTTGGCCACACCAACATGGAAATGAAAATCGCTCGCGAAGAGATCTTCGGTCCGGTGCTGTGTGCGCAGTCGTTCGGTGATTCGGATCTGCAGGCCGTGGCCGACGAAGCCAACAAGACAATTTACGGGCTATCCGGCAGTGTCTGGACCCGGGACATTTCCGTGGCACACAAGATGGTTAACCTGATCGACTCCGGGCAGGTCAGCATCAATTGCCACGCCGCCGTGGATCCGGCGATTCCCTTCGGCGGCAACAGGCAGTCCGGGTGGGGGCGCGAGTTCGGGCGCGAGGGGCTGGACCCCTACCTCAAGACCAAGGCGACGACCGTCATATTCTGACCGGGCGAGCCACGCTGGCCTTGGTCACCAAGGCACGGTTTCCCCAAACCGGTCG
Organism: uncultured Chromatiaceae bacterium; assembly: GCA_964403135.1. GTDB lineage: Bacteria > Pseudomonadota > Gammaproteobacteria > Steroidobacterales > QUBU01. The sequence goes on from CAYOFE010000102.1 coordinate 7,776, forward strand.
ATAAGTCGGCCGGATTTTCCGGCGCGGGACGGTCGAAAGCCTCCTGTTGCAGGCGCATGCTCTCGGCCGGATCCAGTGGTGCCGCCGGGCGGCCGAGCTGCGTATGGCACCAGCCCGGCGCCATCGCAATGACGATGATCTCGCGCTACTCGCGGCTGATGCCGCGAGCCGCCACCCGGAAAGTCACCGACACGCGAAACGGCGCCAGGACATGCACCTCGATCATGTCCCGCTACAGTGCGTAGTCTATGGTTGCTGATGTCTGCAGACCACATCATCAGGCACGCCCAACGGTCCGTACCGGTCCGCGCTGTTGCGGCGAGACCTCACAGAAACGGTGACGCGCTTGCCTGCGGCTTGGCAAACACCGGTCGCATGCATAATATTGTCCGCCTGTCGGACAATAACGAATCTGCGCCCAGTCATGTCGTCTACACGCCCGATCCGGGCCCTGCTCCGCGGCCTCGACGTACTGCACGTACTGAACCTGCATAACGGCGCCACTGTTTCCGAGGTGGCCGGCGCCATCGACTTGCCGCGAACCACCACGTACCGCATCCTCGAATCCCTGTGCGTCGCCGGCTACGCTTACCGTGCGGCGAGCGACGAGCGCTACCGGCTGACCATCATGGTGCGGGGACTGAGCGACGGATTCGACGATGAGGCATGGGTCACACAGATCGCACGACCGCATATCTACGATCTCTGCGAAGAATTGGTCTGGCCAATCGCAGTAGCGACGCTCTCCGGCACGACTATGCTGGTGCGACAGACCACGGATCACCGCAGCCCGCTGGCAATCGAAAAGCGCGGTCCGGGGTTCCGTGTAGCAATCCTTGGCTCGGCTTCCGGTCAGGTCTATCTGGCTTTTTGTACGAAGGAGCAGCGCGAAGCCATTCTCGACGCGCTGGCCAAATCGAAGCGCGACGAAGACCAACCCGCCCGTAACCGCAAGAAGCTCTACGAATCGCTGCAGGAGATCCGCCAGCGCGGCTACGCGCTATGGCGCCGCCCACGTCGTGTTTCGGACGAAATCAGCGTTTCAGTGCCAATCATGTCCGGAGAGCGACTGCTCGCGGCGCTCACCATGCGATTTTCCAGCAGCGCGATTCCGGAGGCTGACGCACTGCGAAAATTCCTGCCGCGCATGCGCAGTGTGGCCGAAAAGATCGGCGGGGAATTCCGGGCGCAGTGCGAGCAGGATGCCGCCGCGGCCTCAGCGGTTGCGCAAAGCGCAGAGAGCGTCGGCCGATCAGAAAAAACGGGCCGATAAACGGCTCTTTATATCAATAAGTCAAAGATTATCCCCATCCCGTGAATTAAGCTGCTCTGGCTTTGCGAGCCTTTTTGCCAGCCGCTTTGGACTGCTGATCTACTTTGACCCACCGCGGGAACTCCGGCTGTTTCGGCGGATCGAGGCCGGTCTCAGCCTTGCAGCGCCTCTTCAGCTCCCTGATGCTGCCGCCAAAGTTGAAGATGCCGGTTTTGCCGCGTTTCTTTGCCAGCCGCGCCCGCAGAGACTGCGTTGCCTTCTCATCGACGCTGCCGTCTTTCTTCAGGACAACGCCATAGTTCTTTTTTGCGCCGGCCACCGTCACCAGGCCCGCTTCCACATCGAAGGCGACCTTCGCCGGATCGCGCTTGTAAGGATCCCCCCAGCCACCACCGCCCCAGGTATCGAAGTACAGCAGATCGCCCTCTTTGACCGGAATGCGATCGCACTTCGAAGGAATGATTTCGCGGCTGCCGTCCTTGCGGCGCAGTTCCTTGCGGCTGCGCTGCCCCGGGGTGCCGCCGTTGACTCCCCAGGGATAGGTCAGCCAGCGATCATCGTGAATGGAGATCTCACCGTCCTCGAGGAAACGATAGCCGACGCGCAAGGCGTTGCCGCCGCGGTTCTGACCCGCCCCACCGCTGTCGGGAAGAGTCTCGTAGATCTCGATGCGCAACGGGAAATAGCTTTCCACGAACTCGTTCGGCACGTTGGTGAAGCTCGGCCACATCGAATGTCCATCCGGGCCGTCGCCGAAGGGACGCCCGGGCACACCGCCGAAGCCAATCTGGAACAGCTGGAACCACTCGCCCTTCTTGTCGTATCCGGAGTACATGAAGTGCGGGCTGTCGGAAAAACCCGCAGCGTTCAGGAACGCCGGGTTGCCTTGTCCGAGCAGCCCCCCGAGCACGTCGAACAGCCGGCCGAGCGCGTGGGTGCGGCAGGACAGCGCGGCGGGCTCGCGTGGTTTCAGCAGGGTTCCCTCGGGGATTCGCACTTCCATCAGATCGTAGAAGCCGTCGTTGAACATGATCTTCGGGTCGAAAACCATGATCATGTACACACCGCAGAACATCTTGAACATCTCCTCGTTGAGGTAGAAGTTCACCGAACTGATCGACTGCGGATCGGTACCTTCAAAATCGAAAATGACCTTGTCACCTTCCCGCCACATCGAGCAGCGGATCTTGTAAGGACCCATGCCCATGCCGTCGTCGCAGATGTAATCCTCGAAGAACTGCTTGCGGGTAGGCACCGTGGTTTTGATCAGGTGCGCCATGGCCCGGCGATTGCGGTCAAGCAGTTCCTCGAGCGCCGAATAGTAAACGTCATCGCCGAAACGGCTGGCCATCTCGATGCAGCGCTTCTCGGCGGTGCGAATGGCCGCTACGATGGCGTTGAAGTCACTGCGATTCCAGTGCGGGAGGCGGCAATTGTGCAGGATCAGGTTCAGCACGTCCTCCTGCAGAACATCCTTCCTGAAGATCTTCGTGGGCGGAATGCGAATGCCTTCTTCGAAGATCTGCCGGGCATCGGTGGGCAGGCTTCCTGGCACCTTGCCCCCGACGTCCGTCATGTGACCAAACATCGCTGCGTAAGCGATCAGCCGGCCGTCTTTGAAGATCGGCCGCAGCAGCAGCCAGTCGTTGATGTGGCTGACGGCGCCGTTACAGGAGTACGGGTCGGTCGTGAGGAACATGTCGCCTTCCTCGATCGTCCCTTCATAGGCGGC
>CAYOFE010000103.1:0-10774 GCA_964403135.1 uncultured Chromatiaceae bacterium
CCACGCAGCGTGATCTCGCCGGTCATCGCCACGTCCGCGCGCACCGGAATGCCCGCCAGTGCCGACACGAGCGCCGTGCACATGCCGACGCCGGCGCTCGGGCCGTCCTTGGGCGTGGCGCCCTCGGGCACGTGGATGTGCAGGTCGAAGCGCTGGTGGAAGTCCTCGTCGATCCCGAGCACGCGCGCCCGGCTGCGAACGACCGTCGTCGCCGCCTGGATCGACTCCTGCATGACGTCCCCGAGCTGGCCCGTGTGGATGAGCTTGCCCTTGCCGGGCACGACCGCGGCCTCGATGGTGAGCAACTCCCCGCCCACCTCGGTCCAGGCGAGGCCCGTCACCTGCCCGACCTGGTCGCTCTCCTCCGCGCGGCCGTAGCGGTAGCGCTTCACGCCAAGATACTTCTCCAGCCCGCGCGGCACGACCTGGGTCTGGACTTCCTTCGGCTTGAGCAGCAGGCCCTTCACTACCTTGCGGCAGATCTTGGCAATCTCGCGCTCCAGATTCCGGACACCGGACTCCCGCGTGTAGTACCGGATCACGTCGCGGATCGCGGCATCGGCGAGGCTCAATTCCTTCGGCTTCAGGCCATTGGATTTCATCTGTTTCGGGATCAGGTAATTCCGCGCGATGTTCAGCTTTTCGTCCTCGGTGTAACCCGGGATACGTATGACCTCCAGTCGATCCAGCAATGGCGCCGGAATATTCAGTGTATTTGCCGTGCAGACAAACATCACGTCGGAGAGGTCGAAATCGACCTCGAGATAATGGTCATTGAAACAGGAGTTCTGCTCGGGGTCGAGCACCTCGAGCAAGGCGGCGGAAGGATCACCGCGAAAATCCATCGACATCTTGTCCACTTCATCGAGCAGGAACAGTGGATTGCGCACACCGACCTTGGCCAGGTTCTGAATGATCTTGCCCGGCATCGAGCCGATATAGGTGCGCCGGTGTCCGCGTATTTCCGCTTCGTCGCGTACACCACCGAGGGACATTCGCACGAACTTGCGGTTGGTCGCTCGCGCAATGCTCTGCCCGAGGGAAGTCTTGCCGACGCCCGGCGGCCCGACCAGGCAGAGAATCGGTCCCTTGGTCTTCTTTACCCGCTGCTGCACCGCCAGATACTCGACGATACGTTCTTTGACTTTTTCAAGGCCATAGTGATCTGCCTCGAGCACCTGTTCGGCATGGCGCAGGTCGCGGCTGATCTTGGTGCGGTGGCGCCATGGCACCTTCACCAGCCAGTCGATGTAATTGCGGACCACGGTCGCTTCGGCCGACATCGGTGACATCAGCTTCAGCTTGTTCAGCTCCGCCATCGCCTTGTCACGGCCTTCCTGCGTCATGCCGGCATTGGCAATCTTCTGCTCCAGGTCAGCGATCTCGTTCGGGGCGTCTTCCATTTCCCCGAGCTCTTTCTGGATTGCCTTCATCTGCTCGTTGAGGTAGTACTCGCGCTGACTCTTTTCCATCTGCTGCTTGACGCGGCCGCGAATACGCTTCTCGATCTGCAGCATGTCGATCTCGGTGTCGACCAGTCCCAGCACGTGCTCCAGCCGTGCACGGACATCGCGGATCTCGAGCACCTTCTGCTTGGCCTCGAGCTTCAGCGACATGTGCGCGACGATGGTGTCGGCCAGCCGCCCCGGCTGATCGATGCCCATCAGCGAGGTGAGAATTTCCGGCGGCACCTTCTTGTTCAGCTTCACGTAGCTTTCGAACTGCGAGATGATCGACCGCCTCAGCACATCGAGCTCGCGGCTCTCGATGCCGGCGCTCTCGCCGATCAACTCGATATCAGCGGAGAAGTGTTCGCCGGAATAGGCATTCAGAAGCTTGGCGCGCGACCCGCCCTCGACCAGCACCTTTACGGTTCCATCGGGTAGCTTAAGGAGCTGCAGGATCGTGGCGAGAGTGCCGACTGAGTAAATATCGTCCAGACCCGGATCATCGACGTCGGCCTGCTTCTGGGCTATCAGCAGAATCTGCTTTCCCGCCCTCATGGCCACGTCGAGTGCGAGGATGGACTTCTGGCGTCCCACAAACAGCGGGATGACCATGTGCGGGTAGACCACTACGTCGCGAAGCGGCAGGATCGGCACCGCATTCCTGAACTGCTGCGCCTGCTGGTCCGTCATTTCACTCTCCATGATGCTTTAGATCCATTCGGCGCGTCGACCGATCCCGCGCTGCGCGACGCGCTGGGCGCCACCAGGCAGCGCCGGTCTAACCGCGACCCGAGCCGGCTCGGAGGCGATCATCTTTCACCGCGAGCAGCGGCGCCGTATCGTCAGATTCGTAGATGACATAGGGCTTGGTCTCGCCAAGTATCACGGCCTCGTCGACGACGACCTTGCGGGCGTTCACCATCGAAGGCAGCTCGTACATCGTGTCGAGCAGCACGCTCTCGAGAATGGTGCGCAGGCCCCGGGCGCCGGTCTTGCGCTGCATGGCGCGGGTTGCGACCGCGCGCAAGGCATCCTCGCGGAATTCGAGTTCACAGCCTTCCATTTCGAAGAGCTTGCGGTACTGCTTGGTCAGCGCATTGCGCGGATCGACCAGAATGCTGATCAGCGCCGCCTCGTCGAGTTCGTCGAGGGTTGCCACCACCGGCAGACGTCCTACGAATTCCGGGATCAGGCCATACCTGATCAGGTCCTCGGGCTCCACATCGGTGAGCAGCTCGCCGATGTTCGGTTCCTCGGCGCTGCTCTTGACCTCGGCCACAAAGCCGATGCCGCCGCGCTGCGAACGCTTGCGGATGATTTTCTCCAGTCCGGCAAATGCGCCGCCGCAGATGAACAGGATATTGGTGGTGTCGACCTGCAGAAACTCCTGCTGCGGATGCTTGCGCCCACCCTGCGGCGGCACCGAAGCTACCGTGCCCTCGATCAGCTTCAGCAGCGCCTGCTGCACACCCTCACCGGAGACATCGCGGGTGATCGAGGGATTGTCGGACTTGCGCGAAATCTTGTCGATCTCGTCGATATAGACGATGCCGGTCTGTGCCTTCTCGACGTCGTAGTCACACTTCTGCAGCAGCTTCTGGATGATATTCTCGACGTCCTCGCCCACGTAACCCGCCTCGGTCAGCGTCGTCGCATCGGCAATGGTGAAAGGCACATTGAGCAGGCGCGCCAGCGTCTCGGCCAGAAGAGTCTTGCCGCAGCCTGTCGGGCCGATAAGCAGAATATTGCTCTTCGCAATCTCGACGTCCTTCTTACCGCTGTCCGAGGAGCGATTCTCGAGCCGCTTGTAGTGGTTGTAGACCGCGACCGAGAGCACCTTCTTGGCGCGCTCCTGTCCGATTACGTACTCATCCAGGACCGATTTGATCTCGTGCGGCTTGGGCAGCTTCGTGCTGCGCTGCTCCGTCCGGTCTTCGAGCTCCTCGCGAATGATGTCGTTGCAGAGGTCAACGCACTCATCGCAGATGAACACCGACGGCCCGGCAATGAGCTTGCGCACCTCATGCTGGCTCTTGCCGCAAAACGAGCAATAGAGCAGCTTGCCGTCGTCGTTGCGTCCCCGGGTGTCGTTGGACATAGCGCCTCTCGGTTAATCTGCCGGCAAGTCAGCCCCGAACCGCCCAAAATGGTAGCCGGGTCTAGCGGTATATATCACGCTGGCGAGGCGGCGCGCAAAGCACACCTGCCAGATTCTGTGAACCAAGCGGCGCGCTCAGTGCCCCGATGCGCTCTCCGGCGCACCGCGCTGCTCCAGAACCGTGTCAATCAGGCCGTATTCGACAGCCTCCGGACCACTCATGAAATAGTCGCGATCGGTGTCTTTTTCGATGCGATCCAGGGGCTGACCCGTATGCTTGGCAAGAATGTGATTAAGACGCGTGCGGGTCTGGAGGATTTCCTTGGCGTAGCGGTCGAAATCCACCGCCTGCCCCTGGAAGCCACCGAGCGGCTGATGAATCATGACGCGAGAATGCGGCAGACAGAAGCGCTTGCCTTTGGTGCCGCCGGCGAGCAGCACCGCACCCATGCTTGCCGCCTGACCCACACAGATCGTGCTGACATCAGGCTTGATGAACTGCATCGTGTCGTAAACCGACAACCCGGCGCTGACGGAGCCGCCAGGCGAGTTGATGTACAGGTGTATATCCTTGTCGGGGTTTTCTGACTCCAGGAACAGCAACTGCGCGACGACCAGATTCGCCATGTAGTCCTCGACCGGCCCGACGATAAAGACCACGCGCTCCTTCAGGAGCCGCGAGTAGATGTCGTAAGCGCGCTCGCCGCGCGCGGTCTGTTCGACCACCATCGGTACGAGGTTCAGTCCTTTTGGTTCCACTGCGGCCATCCGATTCTCCCTGCCTTCCGGCAGCATCACCACAACATTACCCGGAGCAGCACCATCGCGCCGCTCCTCAGGCGCCAAGCAAGCCGGCCACCGTGGTCGGTTTCGGGCGCATCTTTGCACGATCAGCCAACCAGCCGAGCGCCTGGTCCTCGATGACAACGTTTTCCACCTGCGCCATCAACTCGGGGTTCTGCAGGTAAATCCTGCGAGCCTCGTCCGGTCGGTCATAGGGCCGGCAGATCTCGTCGAGTTTCCGGGCCACGCGCTCCTGATCCGCCTTGATGCCCTGCTCGCGGACCAGCGCACCGATGACCAGCCCGAGGCGCACGCGCCGCTCGGCGATCTCGGTATAGGCGCTGAGGGGTGGGGCATCCTTGACATCCTTGATACCGAGGTTGCGCATCCCTTCAGCCTGCAGCTTCGCCGCTTCCCGCGAGACCAGCACCGCAGGAAGCTCGACCGGATTGGCAGTGATCATCTGCTCCATGATCTGGCGGCGTACTTCTGCCTGAATGCGGCCTGCGACCTCGCGCTCGAGGCTCTCGCGCACACGAGCGCGAAATTCCGCGAGTTCGCCGCTGGTAATGCCATATGACTTCACGAAGTCCGCGTCAAGCGCAGCCGGCCGCTGCTCGGCAACCTCGTGAACCTTGACCGCGAATTCGACGTTCTGGCCGCGCAGATTCTGCGCGTAGTAATCCGCCGGAAACTGCATCGTGAAGCGTTTCTCGCCACCTGGGCCGATGCCGACCAGCGCGGCCTCGAAATCGTCGAGCATGCGGCCTTCGCCGATCACGACACCAACCTTTTCCGCCTGACCGCCCTCAAAAGGCTCACCACCGAGACGCCCGTCGAAGTCGATAATGACGCGATCACCCCTGGCTGCCTCGCGATCGACATCGTGCCAGCTGCCTCGCTGGCGGCGCAGTCTTTCGATCATCTGGTCGAGATCGCCATCGCCGATCGTGACATCCGGTCGCTCCACGCTCAGGTTCTCGACCCCCTGCACCTGGAACTCCGGATACACTTCGAAGATTGCGGTGAAGGTCACATCGCGACCGCCATCGACGGGCTCCGCCTCTATCCTCGGTCCTGCCGCCGGCCGCAGCTTTTCCCGGGCTATAGCCTCGGCATAGCTCGCCTGCACCACCTCCTGGACCACTTCCTGGCGAATCTGCGGCCCGAACCGTTGCCGTATGACGTGCGCCGGCACCTTGCCGGGCCGGAAACCCTTCATGCTGGCAGTACGGCCGGCGGCCCGCAGGCGCGCCTCCACCTCATTATCGATACGGCCGGCCGGCACCTGGACGCGCATACGGCGCTCCAGGCCCTGCCCCAACTCCAAAGAAACCTGCAGGTCGGTCAAAATCTTTTCCTTACTTTACCGTTACCGGTCGCCCGAACGGCGACCGAACTCTACCAGGCCTGCAACCAATGCAATGGCCCCGGGTTTGGTGCGAAAGGAGAGACTCGAACTCTCACGGGTTACCCCACAGGAACCTAAATCCTGCGCGTCTACCAGTTCCGCCACTTTCGCGCACACGGGGCACCCATTGGCGGCCGCCTGCCATTATAGCGAACGCTGCGGGCGCCCTGAGCCTCGGCTGTTTCCCCGCCGCGACACACAACCCGGCCGATATCATAAAACAAAACAGTCAGTTATAGATGCCTGAGCGGTCCGGCCCGGGCGGCTGGCCGCCGGGGAGAGACTGCAACGCGACAGACGCCCGTCCGGCTACATATGACATGAGTCAAACGCCAGCCGCCGGCGGTGTGCTATTCCCAACGCCTCGCCGATCCGGAGCCCAAGTGGACATACGCGCCGATACAGCAACGCCAACCCGTGCCGGACACGGCTTCGTGCGGTCGAGCCTGACGGATAATTTCTACCAGACCAGCGCCTTTATCCCCATGTCGTTCGCGCTGGTGACGACCGTCCACGAGAACGGCGAGACCGTCATCGGGCCCCACGCGCTGTGCTACCCGTTCAGCGTGACCGAACCGTACGCCATGCTGCTCATCAGCCGCGGCAACAGCGGCACAGCGGTCAATATCCGCCGCACCCGGCGCTGTGCGCTGAACTACATTGAGTTCGACGAGCAACGTCTGCGTGCCGTTGCGGAGCTCGGCTTTCCGGGGCTGCCGCTCGACGAGAAAGTCCGGCGCAACCCCTTCACCCTGGTGCCGTCACCAATGGCTGACAGCCGCGCTGACATCGGCTTTCCGCGGATCATCGGGGAGGCCTGCCAGGTCATAGTGTGCACATGGAATGACGCCATGGACCTCGGCGGCGGCACCGACAACGACAGCGCGCGCGCCGCGCGTTTCGTACTCGACGTCAATCACATCCTGTTACAGGAGAAATTTCACGCCGGCGTCACAACCGGCAGTGCGTTTCCCAGCCTGCCGGTGTTCTTCGGCTTTCGCGCCGGCGGCGAATTCTGGTTTGCAGCGCACGGGCCACCGTTTCCGATACCGTTGCCGCGCGGCGCCGGCACTGAATTGCAGTCCGTGAAGTACCTGGCGCGACGGCTGGATGAACGCATACGCTTTACCGACGAGGCCTGTGCACGGCTCACTCGTGTGCCGCGACCGTTCCTGCAGGAAGCGATGAGCAGGCTCATTGCCGAAGCCCGCAACCGCGGGGTTGCCGAGATCACGGCGGCATTTCTCGACGACATCAACCGCCGGCGGCAAACGCCCGAGCAAGAACTACCAGACGAGTTTCAACCACGTTCTCACAGGGAGATTCAGCAATGAGCCCGAGCACATCGCGCTTTCGTCGCGCCGCGCTTGCCTGCAGCATCAGCACGGTCCTCGCGACCCCGCTGGCCCTGGCGGACCCGCAGGCCGACGCGATCTCCGTGGTCAAGTCCTTCAACGCCGCGTTCGGCAAGAAGGATATCGAGGGACTGGTCGCGAACTGCATCGACGGCGGCGTCGTGTTCGACCTGCGTCCGGCTCACGCGGACCAGTCCGCGCCACAGAGCCTGACTCAGGATATCAAGGAAAAATGGTACGGCGTGACGCCGATACTGTTCGCGGCGGCAGCATCTTACACCCGCACCGTCGAGATCCTCGACAGCCGCGCCACGGAGGACATGGCAACGGTGTGGACCAAGACCACCGCAACGACCGTGATGCAGAAGGCGGACAGACCCAGCACCAACAGCTTCAACGAGGTGTACTTCCTTGTGCACACGCCAAAAGGCTGGAAGATCGGCGCGATGATGGATAACCGCGCCACTGACAACATCTCGACCGCGGTACCGGCACCTTCGGCCAGGAAATAGCCAGACGCGGCGACTACTGGCGTCGCTGGCCGAGCCAATCGGCGATACTGTCGGCTACGAGTCGATGCGCGAGTTCGTTCCAATGGGCGTCAATGGCGAATTCGAACCGCGACTGATCCAGTCGATGCCGAGCGGCAAAAACCGGCTGCATGTCGATCAGCGTGTACCCGCTCGCCCGCGCCTGCACCGCGAGGTGCCGGCGCATTTCGGCGAAATAGCTGCCTTCCGTCCGCCGCAGCGAATCAGTCGAGTACAACGCCGGTCGCATCCCGTCCATTACCAGCAGCACCGAATCGCTGCCAAGCCCGGTCCGCGTCGGTATCTGGCGCACAAACTCGTCGATGGCTCGCCTGGAATCGGCAAGCCGTTCGGCGCTGACCCTTGCGGCCACATTGCCGACGAATTCGCTGTCCTGCTGGTCGCGGTTGACGAGGCGGTGCAGGCTCGCCTCCAGATCGAGGTTATGCACGATGTAGCGGATCAGGGCCGACTTGCGCAGCACGCTCTTCAGGCCGGACATTCGATAGTCGACCCGCTGCAATACCAGGCTGCCGCCGTCCTCGCGGAAGTAATGCAGGCGCGGTGAAGACTTGTATTTGAGAAGACTCTCGTCGAAATCGTTACCTACAATAACGAATGCCATGGCATCGGGGCGAAACGTGGTACGTGCGAATTCGGCGAAAACGAGATACTGGGACAGGGCCGCACCGGAAATGCCGATGCTGTAGACGCAGTCGCGCGGACCAGTCCGGCGGTCGAGTAATTCCGCGGCAGTGCGACCAGCCTGGATCTGATAGCCCTCGACGAAGCTATCGCCAATCACTACGAGCAGGTAGTCGCACTCGCGGCGGTCATAGTCCCGCTGGTTGATGTAACCGTAATTGTTAGAGCGCTTCCAGGCGACGATGGAAAAGTTCCAGCCTTTCGAATAGACGTAGTCGACATTTGCCGCGAACCGGACCACCGGATCTGCTGCCGACACCGGCATGATCGGCGGCGGATCGGACACCGGCAACAGGCGAAATACGCCCTCCAGCGCCGCAATCGGCAGCGCGATGGTAATCAGCGGGAAAAGCACCGCCCTGATCTGCATAGTGACCCTGATGGAGTGTCGCACTCTCTCAGTTCCACCCGGTGCACGCGGCAAACGGGCTGTCCCAACGGAAAATACCCGCGTCGGAATAAGATCTGCAAGTTGTCATGAAAGCAAGGTACCGCACAGCCGTGACCTGCCGGGTGTTACATTGTTAAATGCCCGCGGGGAAGGAGAGCGGCGTCTGCCGATGGTGCGCAAGCCCAACCGTCCCGGCCACATCAAAGGCCACCTGCCAGGATCACGCGCGCTTTACTGAGCGCACCGGCCCGAGCGAATACAGCAGCAACCGGATAACATCAACAAGGAAGATTTCGCGGCGAGACCCGCGGTATGCAGGGAAGTTAGGCTCATGATTGCTGTAGCGTTGCGCAACACGACCTCGGTCGGGTTCTGGGGTTTGGTCTGCCTGCTTTTCAGCCTGTTTATCGCCTCGGGCGGCATCGTTCTTGGTGCGGCCATCCTGACGCTGGTCCTGCTTGTCCTGCTGGTGCTTGCAGGTCCGAATTTCATCCTCTGGCTTTACCTGGTCGGCTCGCCGACGGTTTTCGGCTTTGCCAACCAGGTTCTCCAGGATCTGCCTTTTTTCACGGTTGAGCGGCTGTTGTTCGTCACCCTGGTCGGGATCATTTTCCTGCGCAGCACATTTCTCAATACCCCCGGGAAACGGTTCACGCGGCTCGAGATCCTGATGCTGGTATTCCTCGGCTATGCGCTCGGCAACCTGGTCATGACCACTACTGAGCAGATGTGGCGAAAAGACCTTTGGCTTTTCATGCAATACGGCATCCCGATGTGCATGTACATGGTCTCGCGACGCATTGGCTGGACCGAGCAGGGCATCAGGATCCTGCTGGTAAGCCTGACAGTCACAGGCGTGGTCATGGCTGTGATGGGAATTCTACAGGCGCTTTTCGACGTCACGCTTTTCGACGTCAAGAACGTTACGCAGGGACATACCGAGCGGGCATATGGGACATTCGCGAACGCGAATACCTATATCGCGTCGCTGGTCGTGCTGCTGATACTGACCCTGTTCCAGTTCAACCTGTATCGCGATGGACTGGCGCGTGCGGCGCTGCTGGCAACCATGTTGCTGATGATGGCTGGCATCGTTCTCGGCCAGACGCGCGCCCCGTGGGGCGGAGCGGCGCTCGCCCTGTTGATCATTTTCGCGCGCGACCGGGAAATCCGGCCTCTGCTCGTGGTGGGCGGTGCGATCGGCGCGATCATTGGGGCGATCGTCCTGTTCCTGATGCTCGACGAACTTGGCAAGTTCACCGACCGGATCGGTAATCTGGAAACTCTCGCCACCCGGCTCGCCGTGTGGGCCACTTCCGTGAACATGATCGTGCACAACCCCGTAACCGGCATCGGCATGGGCGTAGACACGTTCTGGAACAACAAGCCCGAATACCTCACCGGTGTCGGGCCGATCATTGCCGAATATGGCCTGTTTCTCTCAGTGCCGCACAATGAGTATCTCTATATTCCGGTAATGCTGGGCATACCCGCCCTGATCGTTTATTTCATGATCGTGCACCGATTGATGCGGGCCTTGTTCTCGGCGCACCAAAACCCCAACGGATCCCCGCTATTGCGAAGGTTGGCGCTGTATGTCGCAGCCATCGTCATCAGCCTGCTGTTCAACGGCCTGTTCGTCGATACGCACCTGCAGGACTACTTCTGGATGCTTGGATATGTTCTGTGCGGGCTGGTGGCCGCCATGGATCCGCAGACCTCGCGAGGTGAAGAACTGGCCCTGGGCACAGCGAACCATCCGCGCCCTGCTTGACCGGAGGTCAAAAGGCGGGGATTTCTTGCCTGAATCGGAACCGAACTGGTGGGCCGTGTAGGACTTGAACCTACAACCAATGGATTAAGAGTCCACTGCTCTACCAATTGAGCTAACGGCCCACGCTTGTGTTCTTCGCGACGTCAGCGCGTGGCCACTACGTCGGCCGACTGGCTATCGGTCGGCTGTCCCTTCGCGGTCAAATGCACACGCCAGCAGCGGCGGGACTGGGGTGGACGATGGGACTCGAACCCACGACGGCCGGAATCACAATCCGGG
>CAYOFE010000104.1:0-10627 GCA_964403135.1 uncultured Chromatiaceae bacterium
CAGCGGCCGCAGGCGATGTGCTCTGAGCGAGCCGGACTGGCTATTCGACCGGGGCAAGCGGGGATGCCGGTCTGCTCAAGGCTGGCCGGCGACAGCTTGCGTGCTTCAGTGACCGCAGTGCCTGGCCGAAGAGCGGGCTCGCGAATAATACATTCGCCGGTAGGCCGCTGGCGGTAGCGATATTCGCCGTGACGTCTTGGCTGGTAGTGACAGATTTCGAGACTACTGTCACCTCCCACGCCACTTGCGCGCATCGAACAACCCCACGCGCTCGGCGCGCGCCGCCTGGCCGATGATCCACGCCTGGCGCTGTCGGACGTAGGCCGATGGCTGCGCGACGCGCAGCCGCTCGGGATTCGGCAGCACGGCGGCGAGCAAAGCGGCCTCTTCGCGATTGAGCCGCGCCGCGGGCTTGCGGAAGTAGTTGCGCGCTGCGGCTTCCACGCCGAACACTGTCGGGCCGAACTGCGCGATGTTCAGGTACACCTCGAGGATGCGCTCTTTCGGCCAGAGCAGTTCGATCCAGATGGTCAGATAGGCCTCGATGCCCTTGCGCAACCAGCTGCGGCCGGGCCAGAGGTAGAGGTTTTTCGCCACCTGCTGACTGATCGTCGAGGCGCCGCGCACCGGACCGTTGCCGTTGCCATTACCGACCGCCTCACCGATCGAGGCGAAGTCAAAGCCGATGTGTTCCAGGAACTTCTGATCCTCGGAGGCGATCACCGAGGCTGCCGCGAACCGGCTGATGCGCGTTCGCGGCACCCAGTGGTAGCGGAGCGCACCGGCCTCATCCGGCTTCAGCACCCAGGCGCGCATCATGAATGCGCTGGTCAGTGGCGGCAGCCAGCGCAGCGGCAGCACGAGCAGGATCGTGACCGCAAACAGTGCCGCCAGCACGCGAACGACTGTCCAGCGCAGGTCGCGATGCGCCAGCGACTGGCGCAGCGACGCCGGGCATCGCTTCAGCCAGTGACCTCGAAGAATTCGATCCATACGCCATCGGGTGAGACAATCGGCGCGAGGCGCACGTGACCGTAGGGGTCAAGCCGCATCTCGGCCAAGGGCCCGGCCGGGTCTACGCCGGCGCGCTGCAGCTTCTCGAGGTGCGCGCGCAGGTCGCCGACGGCGAAACGCAGCGCGAGCGAGCCGAGATTCGGCGGGCGGGCGGTCGCCGAAAAGTCACGTCCCTGCTTCTCGCCGGTCCAGCCGATCAGCTCCACGGAACCGAGATTCTGTCCCTCGGGGTGCACGATGACGGTGTCCACCGTTTTCATGCCGGTAAATGCGCTCATGTCGGCCAGCAGGTTCAGGCCCGGGTTGGTGCTTTCCCAGGAAATCTCCATCCATGGCCTGAATCCGAGCTTGGCGAGGAAAAACTCGCGCGCCCGCGCGTAGTGTCGCACCAGGATCGCGGCATTGAAGGCGTGCGTCAGTTGCGGCACGGGAATCGGCATCGGCGGGCTGACCTGCTCGATGGTCGAGAGCACCATGCCCTCGGGACCGAGATGGTGCACTTCCTTCACCGACAGGCCGCCGAATTCGAAGCTGTGAACGCCGCGTGGGCTTGGCCAGCCTGCGCCGACCAGCGCCTGCGAGAGGGCGGCACCGTCGCGTGCGCGGGTGTAGATGAGCCACAGCCCGCCGGTGTCCCAGGGCTGCGCGTCGAGGGGGCGAATCAGCCGCTGGTTCGCCACGCCTTGGATCTGCACGAAGCGCAGGTATCCATAGGGCATTTCCGGCACGTGCAGCAGCTTCTCGCGTATCGAAGCCGCGGCGGGCAGTTGCCAGGCTGGCCCGAGCCGGGTATCGGCCCCGCCTTCGTGCAGCACCGAGAAGCCGCCGGCGCTGAGCAGCGCGGGCAGCTTGTCGAAGTCACGAACGCTGACGACGACTTCGGTCCAACCGGTGTAGCCATCGCGAACAGGATTCTGCACGGACCCGCCCTCGCGCGTTCTGCGCCGGGCCGCATGGTATCAAGATGACGTTATACCGGGTACTTTTCCCGCGCCTTTTTCTTTTGGGAGCGACGCAAGCCGCCGCTGCGCAGTTCTGCTGTGGGAGCGGCGCAAGCCGCGATTGGGCAGCAGCGACTGGCGTCGTCCCCGTTCCGCGGTCTCACGCGGCGGAGATCCTGCCGCGTGCACCCGAGCGGCGCGCCTGCTTGGCGCGGTACAGGGCCTGGTCGGCCACTTCCACGAGGTCCTCGCTCGCCATGCGCCGGCCCGTGGAGCGCACGGCAACGCCGGTGCTGATTCCGACTGGCACCGGGCCCGAACGGGTCTTCACCGGGAACTCGCCCACGCGCTGCCCGATGCGTTCGGCAATGCGCTCGACTTCCTCGCGGGTGGTCTTCTGCAGGATCAGCAGGAATTCGTCGCCACCGTAGCGGCAGACCGAGTCTCCGGGACGCACGTTGCTGGCGAGCGTCGATGCCACCTTGCGCAACACCTGGTCGCCAACCTGGTGTCCGAGCGTATCGTTGATGTTCTTGAAATTATCCACGTCGATCATGCACACGCCGAGGACGGTGTCCTCGTGCTCTGCCTGCTCCATGGCCAGGGCGAGCAATTCCTGAGCGGCCCGGCGATTCCATACCCGCGTCAGCCCATCGATCATGGCGGCGCGCCGGGCGAGGTCGAGCTTGGCGACCAGCCGCCCCTGCGCTTCGCAGATCTCCGCGGCAAACAGTTCACGCTGCACGAGTTCCGTCAGGTCGCGCAGTGCCTGTACATCGCCCGCCGAGAACGATCTCGGCTTGGTGTCGTATACCGCCAGCGTGCCGATCGGCTGGCCGTTGTGATCGAGCAAGGGGCTGGCGGCGTAGAACCGGAACCGCGGCGACTGCGTGACCAGCGGATGACTGACGAACTCCGGATCGAGCAGTGTGTCTTCCACGACGATCGGTTTTCCGGTGCGTACCACGCGGCTGCAGAAGCTGCGGTCGATTTCCATCTCCTGGATGTTCCAGCCCTGCACTGACTTCAGCCAGAGCCGGCCGTCGTGGAGCAGGGCGATGGCAGTGGCGGGTGCGCCGAAGGCGCGCTGCGCCAAGCGCGTCAGCCGGTCGAAGCGGCCTTCCAGCGGCGTGTAAAACATGGCGAGCGCGTGCAGCTCGGCGAGCTGCAGCGTCTCGGTATTGGCAAAAGGTTTTTCCAGCACGCGGTGCGCTCTCTCGATCAATGCGCCGCCGGGGCATAGTTCGGCGCCGCAGGCGTCATTCCGCCCGTGTAAATTCTAGGTTTATGCAAAATACGCAGACGCGACCTGCGTCACGTTTCGAGGCAACATTCGCCGCGTGGGAGGTGCCGGTGTCTCAGAAGTTGTGCCTGACCGGCGTGGCCCGCGCGCGCCAGACGATCAGCCACAGGAAGCCGAAGTAGGCAGCGAGCATGAACCAGAACTCATGGATACCGTAGTTTTTCAGCATCCACCTCGCCATCTGCTCGAACATGATGAACGCCACGGTGAAGGGTATGGCGGATAGAGTGGCTGCAACGGTCCAGATCAGGGAGCCGCGCTGGGTGCGCACCGCGAAAAAGTAATAGATGACCCAGAACACCAGCGCATAGCCGTTCAGCAGCACCCTGTAGAACGGCGCCTGCTGGAAGTAATGGTTGACCCAGTAAAAGCTCGCGCCGAGAAACGTGATCAGTACGTAACGCCACTCTTCCAGCGGATGGCGCAGCAGCTTCGACCACATGAACA
Organism: uncultured Chromatiaceae bacterium; assembly: GCA_964403135.1. Taxonomy (GTDB): domain Bacteria; phylum Pseudomonadota; class Gammaproteobacteria; order Steroidobacterales; genus QUBU01. The sequence goes on from CAYOFE010000104.1 coordinate 3,706, forward strand.
CCAGGAAGGCGTAAGCAAGCCAGGTGCCGAACACCAGCTCGAAGAACTGCACATCGCCCTGCCAGGCATCATCGATCATGACGTCGTACCTCGCGCGCCGCGCAAACGGTTAAGCCAGCCTGCGACGGCGCCGGCCGGACTGAGGCCGGCGGCCTCGCGCCGCTGCCGCGCATTCTCGGCCAGAGAGTAGACCGCAGGTACCACGACCAGCGTCAACAGGGTCGAAGTGACCAGTCCGCCGATGACCGCCGAGGCCAGCGGCGCCGAGAGTTCCACTCCGGCGCCCAGGCCGAGCACCGGCGCCAGCATCGCGCAGATGATCGTCAGTGAGGTCATCAGGATCGGCCGCAGCCGTCGCGGGCAGGCTTCGAGCAACGCCGCGTCGATGCCGATCCCGGTTGCGCGCAGCTGGTTGGTGATGTCCACCAGAAGGATGGAGTTCTTCGCGACCAGCCCGATCAGCAGGACCAGGCCCGTCATCGAATAAAGATTCAGCGTGTGGCCGGATATTGCCAGAGCCGCAACGCCGCCGACGATGGCCAGCGGCTGCGCCACCATGATGATCAGCGGTTGCGAGTACGAATTGAACTGGCTGGCGAGCACCATGTACACGAGCACCAGCGCCAGGCCGAAGGCAAAGCCCATCGCGGAAGAGGTCTTGCCGAACTCCTCTGCCCGGCCGAGCATCTGCAGCCGGTAGCCGGGCGGCAGGATCGCAGCCGCCTCGCTGCGCAGCCGTTCTATGGCCTCGCCGAGCGAGATGCTCGGGTCGGAGTAGAAGTACGCGGCATACTGGCGGTTCAGGCGCGGAATCGAGGAGGGACCCAGGGTCTCGGTGAACTGCGCCACGGTGTCGAGCCGGACCAGCGCGCGATCCGGCGATCGCAGGTAGATCTTCGACAGGTCGCGCAGGTCCACGTCACCGGCTGCCTTCAGGCGAATGTCGTAGCGTTCGCCGTCGCCGGGCTCGTCGCTGTACTTGGCGACATTGAGCCCTCCGGCAAGCACGTTCGCCGCCTCGGCAACCACGCGGGTGGAGAAGCCGAGCTCCGCGGCGAGTTCACGGTTGACGTTGACGCGGATCTGCGGCAGATCGAGGTTGAGGTCGAGATCGACGTTGCCGAATTCCGGGATCTCTGCCATGCGATCGCGCAGCTGCCCGGCGAGCCGCGCCACGCTGGCGAGATCGGGGCCCTGCAGCGCGAACTGCAATTGCTCGCCGCGCGCCGAGCCGGCGAAGGAGAACGAGGCCGGGAATGCCTGTACACCCGGCAGCCGCGCCAGCTCCCCGCGCAGGATCGACATCAGTTCCTGCTGACTCCGGTCGCGCTTGTCCCGATCGACCATGTCGATGTACATCACGCCCTGATTCACCGCCCCGGCGCGCCCGCCGCCGAGAGTGGCGAACACACTTTTCACTTCCGGGTGCGCCAGCAGGATGTTCTCGATGATGCGCATGCGCTCATCGCCGTACGCGAGGCTCGATCCGATCGGCGTCTTGATCACCACCTGGAATGAGCCCTCGTCCTCGGCGGGAATGAACTCCCCGCCGAGCCGGCTCAGGAAGATCGGGGTGGTGGCCACCACCGCAAACGAGATGCCGATGATCTTCCACCGGTGGCCGAGGGTGTACTCGATCAGCGAGCGGTACCGCTGCTCCATGCGGTCGAGCGCCGCGGTAATGGCGCCGAAAAGCCGCCCGTGCTTCGGCTCGATCTGCAGGTGCCGGGAGCAGAGCATGGGCGTGAGCGTCAGGGACACGAACAGCGATACCATCACGCCGCAGGCCACCACCACGCCAAACGAGCGGAACAGCTTGCCGGGAATGCCGCCGATGAACAGTACCACCGCAAAAATGCATGCCAGTGTCAGGGTCGAGGCGACGATGGCGAGCAGCACCTCCTGGGTGCCCTCTATCGCGGCCCGGGCGCGATTCTTGTCGCCTTTTTCCAGACGGCGCTGGATATTCTCCAGCACCACGATGGCATCGTCCACCACGACACCGATGAGGATCAGCAGACCCAGCATGGTCACGGTGTTCAGGGTGTAGCCCAGGAAATACATCACCAGCACGGTGCCGAGCAGCGACACCGGGATCGCCGCCGAGACGATCAGCGTGGCGCGCACGTTGCGCAGGAACAGCAGCACCACCAGTGCCGCGAACACGGTGCCGTCGACGAGGTGCTCCTCGAGCGATGCGATCAGCTCAAGGATGTACTTTGCATCGTCGGTGGAGATGTACAGCTCCAGGCCCGGCGGCAACTGCGGAATGATGTCCTTGGTAATCCGCTCGTTGAGCTGGCGGGAGATGTCTACGGCGTTTCGGCCGGCGATCTTGACGATGCCAAGCCCGACGCCGGGTCGGCCGTTGTAGCGGCCAACGCGCCGGTTGTCGGACAGGCTGTCCTCGATCTGCGCCACGTCGCGCAGGTGCACCGCGCCGTTGTCGCGGTAGCCGAGCACAAGCCGCTCCAGCTCCGCCGGATGGTGAAACTCCAGGTCGAGCTTCAGCAGCTGCTCGCGCTCGGCCTCGACCAGGAATCCGCCGGGCAGCTGGATGTGCTCGTTGCGAAATGCGGCGATGATGTCCTGCACGGTGACGCCGAAAGCGACCATCCGCTCGAAATCCAGGTTGACGCGAATCGTGCGCTGCCGCTCGCCGCCGATCACCACCTCGCCGACGCCATCGATGGTTTCGAGCTGCTTTTTCACCACGGTGCGGGCGTACTGGTTCAGCTGCTGGATGGTGCGATTGCCGGTCAAGGCGACCCAGAACACCGGGAAGCCGCCGGTCTCGGTCTTGGTGACGATCGGCGGGTCGACCTGCTCCGGCAGCTGGCCGACGATCTGGCTCACCTTGGCCTGCACCTCATTGAAGGCGACATCGATGTCTTTTTCGATCAGGAAGTTCGGCGAGATGGTGGAAAGCCCGGAGGATGACGTGGAAACGAGCTTGTCCATGCCCGGTACGCTGCTGATCGCGCCTTCGATGACATTGGTGACGCTGGCGTCGACGACATCGGGATTGGCGCCTTCCAGTCGCGTATTGACCGAGACCACCGGCAGGTCGATGTTCGGCAGTCGCTCCACCCCGATGCGCGTCCAGGCCACCAGGCCGAACAGCACGATCACCGCGTTGAGCATCGCGGCAAAGACGTAACGACGCACCGATATCGAAGCCAGGCTCACGCTAGCTCTCTCCGGTCACGTCGACGGCAGCGCCGTGCGTGAGGAACCCAGCGCCGTCGACGGCGACACGCTCGCCCTCGACCAGGCCGTCGAGGACTTCGATCCGGTCGCCATTGCGCTGGCCACGCTGCACCAGGCGTTCCTCGGCCTTGCCGTCCTTGATGACATAGACGACGTCGCCGGCGGGCCGCCGCACCACGGCCACCTGCGGCACCATCACGGCGTTGTCGCGCACGGCGAGCACGAGTTCGGCGCGCACGCTGGCCCCCGGACGCCACTGGCCGGGATTATCGAAATCGACGATCACCGTCAGCGAACGGTTAGCCGGATTTACGCTCGGGCGGATCTCGGTGATCGTGCTGTCGACGACCTGGCTGCCGGCTGCGGCCGAGCTGAGGCGCACTTTCAGCCCGGGCCGCAACTGCGGCGCCCGGTACTCGGGGAACGGCAGCTTGACCCGCAGGTGCTCGACGTCGATCAGCTCGAAAGCCACGGTGCCCGTTTGCACGTAATCGCCCTCGTCGATGTGGCGGACGGCAATCTCGCTGCGCACGGGCGCGAGCAACCGTGTCTTGCCAAGCCTGCGCTGGCTCTCGCCGGACTTGGCGCGCGCGCCTTCGAGCTGCTCCTTCAGAGCCTGCAACTCCGACTCGATGGCGTCCACCCGATCGGCCGCAATCAGCTTCTCAGCCACCAGTCGGTGCGCGCGGTCGAGTTCCTGCTGCTTGTTCCCGAGCAGCGCGCTCAGTCGGCCGATCTCGGCCTGGTCGGCCTGCACCCCGAGCGTGTACTGCTGGCTCTCGATTTCCGCGAGCGGTTGTCCGGCCTCCACGGCCTGGCCCTCGTCGGCCAGAACCCTGACGACCCGGCCGGAAACTTCGGCAGCCACCTCAGCGTTGAGCCGGCTTTCGAGCGCGCCGACGGCCCAGTCGGTGTCTTCCACCGTGGCGCGCTTGGCCATGGCCGTCGTTACGGGGATGACACGACCCTGAGCCATGGTCTGGCTGACCAGCGTCAGAGCAATGAGCGGCAGCAGCGCGAGACCGGCCGACCCGCGGCCCTGCGTGGCGTTCACTGTGGCTGGGCTGTGCATGCTCGTCGGGTGGGCATTTCGCCGCGATCACGAAAAGGGATTGCCAGTGTAACGGCGTTTTGCGCGACTGTTGACGAGGCATGGCGTTGGCACCGCAGGACGGAAAGCCGATGTAACTGGCGGTATTCGGTTATTGCGGATGGTGAGTCGGGCGTCGCTCACCGATTCTGCGGGTTTTGCGCCGCGTCCGGTCCGGGCCCGACACCGGGGAGCGGCGCGGGCAACGGCATGCGAACCATCGAGATATTGCGCAGCGAGCACGACATCATCCTCGGCGTGCTGGACCTGCTCGAGATCCACTCGGGCGAAATCCGCGCCGGCCAGCCATTGAACGGCGAGTTTGCCGAGTGGACGATCGGGTTTCTGCGCCAGTTCGCCGATCAGCAGCACCATGGCAAGGAGGAGCGTGTGCTGTTTCCGTGCCTCGAGCGTCACGGCGTGTCCCGCCAGGGCGGACCGATCGGGGTGATGCTCGAAGAACACGATCTCGCCCGGGCGGCGATCAGGCGCATGGCCGAAGCGACGGCACGGCACGATGCGGGCAGTTTCGTCACGCACGCCGGCGAGTATGTGGCGCTCCTGCGCCAGCACATCGCTAAGGAGAATACCGTGCTGTTCCCGATGGCCGATCGGCTGCTGACAACCGAAGACGATACCAATGCGCTGCAGGGTTTTGGTCGCGTGGTGCACGAGACTGGCGGCGTGCTGGTGCGCGAGCGCTTCCTGCCGGCGGTGGATCGGTGGCGTAAGCTGTTCGGCGGCTAGGGAAATTCCGCAACGGCATAGCGAATCGCAGCGAGTGCTCCCGACGCCTCTGCGAGGCGGCAAACTCCGCTTGGCTGGTATGCGGACCTGGTGGCGTCAGATCCGGGGTGCAGCTCGCCTTGCCGGCGAAATGCAAGGGAGCCCGTTATGAAGACGATTCGACCGCCTGTTGGCGCGGTCACGAACGCGAAGATGCCTCCGGCACTGTCGCCGGGGCGAAGATCAAGAATGGCAGCGCGTGGCGCTTGAGGATCTTTCCCTGGCCAATCAGGCCCTGCTGGATGCTCCCATAGCGGATCGGGCCAGTTTCCCGATATCTGCATCGGTAACCAGCATAGCCAGCAAAGCATGCCCGCCGAACCGGCTCGCGGTTGGCGCCAGTTGCGATGGTGACGACATCAATGGCACGCGGGAATTACGGCGTGCTTTTTGCCTGCCAGGTCACGGTATCCGGGGGCGTTGCCGGATGCTATATCGAATCGGGAACAACGGTAACGGCCGTCTGCCCGGGTGCTGTGACGAATGACGGCACGGTCTGTACACCCCGTGCGCCTCATCAGCCGCAGCGACGATCGAGCCGCCGATGACAGGTGATGAGTATCAGGCGCCCCAGCGCGAAAGCGCCTCACGCGCGGTGCAACAGCGTTTCGATCGGCAGCTCGAGACGCTGCAGCAGCGCTCTCGCCAGGCTGCCGCCAGCCGCAACGGGCGCCGCCAGGGCTAGGCCGCTTGCCGGTCCGGCCCCTCGATCGCTTCCACCGCCGGGGCAGGCTCCGTGGCCGGGGTGCGGACCACGCGCACCACGGGCCGCGTATTGAGCACCGACAGGTACAGCGCCGCCACGTAAGGCACCGACTGGACGGCCAGGATCGCGACCCAGAGCTGCGTTTCCGCGTAGCTGATGCCATAGCGCCCGGCGACACCGAGCGCCGCCACCCACAGCCCGAACAGGATCAGCGACTCCTCGCGGGCCGCCATGATGGCGCGTACCACGGCGGGGCGGTCCTCGGCCTTGGGCGTGCGCAGGAAAGGCGCATTGGAGGTGAACATGCCGCGCAGCATCGCCCGGGCAATGCTGTGGGTGAGAGCCATGGCGGCGACGGCGGCGCCAAGGCGCTGCGACCAGGTGCTTGGCACGCACCGCGTGTACAGCCACAGCGAGTGGATCAACTTGAAGGCGAACATACCGATGGTCGGCACCAGGAACTCGACGATCGGAAACTCGAATTGGCGGGGAGCGGCCAGAAGCCCGATGGTCCAGTAGAGGGCCGCGACGGTGAACACCAGCTGCAGCGCATCGGCGAACCACGGCGCCCACCCCGCGAGGAAGTGATAGCGCTGGCCGGCGCTCAGTCTGCTCTTCGCCCAGGGCGCCAGATTGCCCCAGTGACGCTTGATGATCTGCACGGCGCCGTAGGCCCAGCGGTAGCGCTGACTCTTGTAGCCGGCGAACGACTGCGCGGTCAATCCGCGGCCGAACGGGTGGTTGACGTACACCGACTGGTAGCCGGCCTCGTAGAGGCGCAGGCCAAGCTCCGCATCCTCGCAGATGCACCACTCGGCCCAGCCGCCCAGGCTCACCAGGGCCTCGCGGCGGATCATCGTCATGGTGCCGTGCTGGATGATGGCGTCGCGCTCGTTGCGATGGACCATGCCGATATGAAAGAACCCGGTGTACTCGAAGTTGCACACCTCCTGGAAGCGGTCGCCGTCCCAGTCGCGGTGATCCTGCGGCGCCTGCACGAAGCCAACTTTCGGATCGGCGAAATACGGCGCCATGCGCTTCAGCCAGTCGCGTTCGACGATGTAGTCGGCGTCGACCACGGCGATGACCTCAGCATCGGGCGCAGTCTGTTGCAGGCCGAAATTGAGCGC
>CAYOFE010000105.1:0-10599 GCA_964403135.1 uncultured Chromatiaceae bacterium
ATCAGTGTCAAGATGACCGTCACTGCCCCAGGCTGCGGCATGGGCGAGATTCTCGTCGAAGATGCGAAAGACAAGCTGCAGATGCTGCCGACAGTCGGCCATGTCGACGTGGAACTGGTGTTCGACCCGCCCTGGGGTCAGCACATGATGTCCGAGGCGGCGCGGCTCGAAGCCGGGTTGCTTTGAGTCCGGCACGATTCGCCACCGTGAAAAAGCGTTTGACGCTGCTGCGACACGCAAAATCGAGCTGGGATGATCCGGCCCTGCCTGATCGCGAGCGCCCATTGAACCCGCGTGGGCAGCACGATGCGCCGATGATGGGGCAACGCCTGCGCGCCCGTGGCGCCCGCCCGTCCCTGATCATCACCAGCCCGGCCGTACGGGCGCTACACACCGCACAGCTGGTTGCCCGCGAGATCAATTACCCGCTCGAGTTCCTGCAAAGGGAGGCTGACCTGTATCTGGCCGACCCCGAAGCAATCCTCGCGGTCATCGCCCGGCAGGACAACAGTTTCAACGATATTCTCGTCTGTGGACACAACCCGGGGTTGACCGAGTTGGCGAATCTGCTGACCGGCGAAAATATCGACAATATCCCGACGTGCGGCGTGGCGGTCATCGAGGCTGACCTGCCGGAATGGAACGACCTCGGGCGCCAGCGCGGCAGGCTGGTGAACTTCGATTACCCCAAACGGCCGGAAGCCGCGCCCGGCGACAAGGCAGACCGCGCCTGACGCCGCGCCTCAGGGCGACTCGCAAAAACAGTAGGCATAGATACCCCGCGGGTCGTTCAACTGGGCGAATCGTCCCAGCTCACGCCCGGCGATACCAAGAACGCGATCCCATAGCGATGGCGCCGACGATCGGCTCGATAAACCGGCCGCCTGCGCCCAGCGCACCCAGCCGAGCACGTACTCGAGGGCCAGCCGCTCGGCCCATGACATCTCCGGCTCGAGGTAGGTGGTGCCATAGCTGCCGGCGGCGAGGCCCGCCTTGTTCGCCGCGGCCTCCACCGCCGCCGCAAGATCGCCCAGCCCGTCCACCAGACCAAGTTCCTTGGCATCCGCGCCAATCCAGACCCGGCCACGCGCGATGCTGTCGGCACGCTCGTAGGTCATTTTGCGCGATTCCGCCACTTTGCCGACGAAAACGCGATAGGCCTCATGCACGCCCTGGTCGAGATAACTGCGGGCATCCGCGCCGAGCTCGCGATCCAGCCGCAACTGCCCCGCCAGCCTGGTTGTGCCAATGCCATCGACATGAACGCCGAGCCGGTCGAGACCGCGCTGCAATGTCGGTAACAAGGCGCCGACGCCGATCGATCCGGTGATGGTGCTTTCGCTCGCCCAGATCTCGTCCGCCAGCATCGAGATGTAATAGCCACCGGATGCGGCAACGCTGCTCATGGAGGCGATGACCGGTTTGCCAGTGGCTTTCAGCGCACCGATTTCGTCGAGAATCACCTCCGAGGCGAACATGCTGCCACCGGGGCTGTCGACGCGAATGACCACCGCTTTGATGGAATCGTCCGTGGCCGCCTCGCGGATCTGCTCCGCCAGCGTGTCTCCGCCGATCGTGCCGGGCGCGCCCCGGCCGTCCATGATCACGCCGGAAGCGACGATAACCCCGACATTCTCCTCGTGTTGGCGCAACGTCTGCGTGCGGCGTTGCGCCGCCAGGTACGAGCGAAAGCTGATCCCGCTGAAATTACCCTCGTCATCGCGCGCCTCGCCGACCAGCCCGATCATGTACTCCCGAAACTGCTGCCGGCTCTTCAAACCATCGACCAGTCGCTTATCGAGCGCCATCCTGGCTGCGGTACCGCCCGCTGCCTTCAGGTGCTCGGCGAGCCTGTTGGCATAGTCATCGAGGGCGCCGGCCTCGAGCTTCCGGGCTGCCGTTACATCGCGCTGGTAAACCGTCCAAAGCGCCTGCAGCCAACGGCCGCTGGCCGCCTTGTCCTGATCCGACATGCTGTCGCGAATGTAAGGCTCGACGAAGGACTTGTACTCGCCGACCCGGAACACGTTGAGATCGATGCGCAGCTTTTCGATCGCCGCACGGAAGTACGTCCGGTAGTAGCCATAACCGTCGATATACACCTGGCCGAGATCGTTGAGGTAAACCTCATCGGCATGCGCGGCCAGGTAGTACTGGTTCTGATCGAAGTTATCCCCGAGCGCGATGATCTTCTTACCGGCGGCGCGCACCTTGCCCAGCGCCTTCGCGATCGCTTGCAGCTTCGGCAATCCGCCGCCCTCGAGCGCGTCGAGCCGCAGCACCACCGCCTGAATCCGGTCGTCCCTGGTTCCCGCCTCGAGGCTGGCGATCACGTCGCGAACCAGCGTCTGGCGTACCCCATCGCCCTGCAGTTCGCCGATTGCACGGTCGAGCGGATTGCCCTCGAGCTCCTCAACCAGCTCCCCCTTCGGATCGATGACCAGCGCCGCCTTTGCAGGAACCCGCACTGGAGGGCCGATCAGCCCCGCCACCAGTGCGCCGAAAATCAACAGCAGGAGCAGCAGGTTCAAAACCTTGCGCAGGGCATTCAACCCGCGCCACAGCGCACTGATCAAGCGAACGACTATGTTGCCTCGGCTCATCGGTCAACTCCTCGGTCTGCAGCCGTCAGTCACGATAAACGACGCGGTAGATCATTCCGGCCTTGTCGTCGCTCACCAGCAATGCCCCGTCCGGCGCCACGAGCACGTCGACCGGCCTGCCCCTCGCGTTGTCGCCATCGAGAAAGCCGTCCATGAACGTCTCGTAGCCGACGGCCTGACCGTTTTTCAGGCGCACCAGCGACACGCGATGCCCGGTCTTGCCCGCTTCCTTGCTACGGTTCCACGAACCATGCTCCGCAATGAAGATCTGGTTGCGAAATTCCTGCGGAAACATCCGGCCGGTGTAGAACTTCATGCCAAGCGGCGCCACGTGCGCACCAAGCGCACGGGCCGGCGGCACGGCATCCTCGCAGCGTCCCAGGCGGGCAAACTCAGGGTCCGGGATCGCACCAGCGTGGCAGTACGGGAAACCGAAATCGAGACCAGCCTGCGTGGCGCGATTCAATTCACAGGGCGGCACTTCGTCACCGAGCATGTCCCGGCCGTTGTCGGTGAACCAGAACTCGTTGTTGTCCGGGTGCCAAGCGAACCCGACGGTATTGCGCACGCCGCGCGCAAACACCTCGCGACCCGATCCATCGGCATTCATGCGCAGGATGACGGCGAAGCCCGGCTCACTGCAGACGTTGCAGGGCGCCCCGACAGGGACGTACAGCTTGCCGTCGGGACCGAAAGCGATGTACTTCCAGGAATGAATCGGTTTCGCATACGGCAGGTCGGCTACGACCACATCCGGCGATCCAGGCGACTCCAGCCGGGTCTCGATATCTGCAAATCGCAATATCCGCTGCGGTTCGGCCACGTAGAGCGCGTTGTGGTGGAAGGCGATGCCGTTCGGAACCTTCAGTCCTTCCGCCAGCGTGATGAGCTGCGGCTCGCCGCTGAACGGCTGGCGAACGGCAAAGACCTTCCCGCCGAACTGCGTGCTCACGAACAACGTGCCTTTAGCGCCGAGGGCCATCGAACGGGCGCCCGGCACTTCGGCGAGTACCTCCACGGCAAATCCGGCCGGCACGTTGAGGTAACCGGCCTCTCGCGGCGCAGCATCCACTCCGGGCCCATGCCCCAGCAAGATCACCAGCAGTGTCGTCGACCATCGTGTCTTGTTCACTGTCCAAACCGTCTGTTGCGTTGTTCGCGATTTACCGAACCAGCTATTCGCCGAGCAAAGCCAGCGAAAGCGGTGCCCAGAATGTAATCACGGCCACAGAGAGCAACAGTATCAGCAGAAACGGCAGAGTTGCCCAGTAGACGCGGAATATCGGCTGGCCGAAGCGGTAGCTCGCCACCACCAGATTGCGGCCGATCGGCGGCGCCAGGTAGCCGAGTTCCAGGTTGGCGACGAACAGGATGCCGAGATGCACGGGATTGACGCCATATTTGGCGGCTACCGGCGCGATCAGAGGCACCACCAGCACCAGCGCCGAAAAAATGTCGAGAATTGCCCCGAGCACGAGCAGGAACAGGAACAGCAGCACCAGGAAGCTGAGGTGTCCGGCAACGACGTTATTGACCGCCGCAACGAGGCGTTCCGGTAACTGGGCGTCGATGGTTACGTTGGTCGAAGCGAGCGATACGCCCAGAATCAGCAGGATACCTCCGACCAGCACCATCGAGTTGCGCATGATGCGCGGCAGCTTGACCACAGGCACGTCGCGGCGAATCACAACCTCGACCAGCAGCACGTACACCGCGGTCACGGCGGCCGCCTCGGACACCGCAAATACCCCGCTGTAAATCCCGCCCAGCACCAGGAACGGCAGCGGGACATCCAGCCACGATTCGCGCAGCGCGGCGCCGACCTCGGCAACAGAAAACTGCCCCAGCGGCACGCGAATATGCCGATTCACCCAGACGCAGTAACCGGCCAGCGCCACCATCATGAGAATACCCGGCAGAATACCCGCCCGGAACATGTCGTCGATCGAGTTCTCCGTAATCACGCCATAGAGAATCAGCGGCAGCGATGGCGCGAACAACAATCCGAGGCATCCGGCCGAAGTGATAAGGCCGAGGCTGAAATCCCCGTCATAGCCGGCCCTGATAAGCGCCGGGTACAGCGCGCCGCCGAGCGCGATAATCGTCACGCCCGAGCCGCCAGTGAACGCTGTGAACAGCGCGCAGGCCGCGATCGCCACCATCGCCACGCCACCCGGCACCCATCCCATCAGCGCGGTGGTAAGCCGCACCAGCCGCGCCGGCGCATGGCTTTCACTGAGCACGTAGCCAGCAAAAGTGAACAGAGGGATCGCCACCAGTATCGGTGTTTCCGCAATGCCGAAGATCTCAATCGGCAGCGCGATCAGGGGGATATCGGCCGACCAGAAGCCCAGGATTGCGCTTGACGCAATCACACCGAAGAGCGGCGCTCCAATCAGCGCCAGCACGACGAGCAGCAGTGCGACGAGAATCACGACGACGCTCGAGCGCGCGAAGCCAGGCCCGGGCGTCGCAGGAACCAGATTGCGTAGCGATATCCGATCAGCGCGAACGCCAGCGGCAGTATGCCTTGCAATACCCAGGCCGGGAGGTCACCGAGGATTCGCTCGCCCGAGGCGTAGGTGTCAGCAACAAAGAGCCAGGACAGCCAGGCCAGAACGAACGACACCAGCGCCGTAAACGCATCGGTCACCGCACTCAGCCAATGGCGCATGGTGGTGCCGGCGTAGTGCGAAAGCACATCGACACAGATATGGCGCTCCTCTCGGCTGGCCGCCACCGCACCGAGCATCGCCACCCAGAGCACCATGATGCGCAGTGCCTCGTCCGCCCAACCGAACCCTCCGCCCCACAGGTTGAAATTGCGCATGACGATCTGCGCCGCCGCCAGCAGGATCATTGCGCCGAGCACCACGACCAGGCAGCCGGTCTCCGCAGCCCGACCCCACTGGTCCGCGCGCTGCAGCAATCCGCCCGCGCTATCAGCTGAGCTCATGGCCTGGCCGGGGCGGGCGCGCCGGAACGGGCGCGAAACTCCTCGATATGACCTTTGATCTCTTCGAGCAGGGCCGGCGTGTACGCGCCCTGCTGGCCGAGACGCTTGTTGGTCTCCGAGACGGTCCGGCGCCACAACTGCACGTCGCCGTCGACGGCCTCGACAAACTTGATGCCGTTTGCCAGCAGCGCTTTTTGCGCATTGTCGTCATCGGCACGGCTCTGCGCGTCGAATTTCCGATACATGCCTGTCATGACCTCGCGAAACACCGCCTGATCAGCCGGGCTGAGGCCCGCGAACGCCTTGCCGTCGATAGCCATCAAGCCCATGGTGTACATGAGCGGCACGGTCGTCATGTACTTCACGCGCGTGTGCCATTGCAGCGCCACCGCACCGACCGGAGGCGCGGCGATGACGTCGAGCAGGCCGGTCTGCAGACCGGTCAGAACGTCGGTCACCGGCAACACCACCGGCGACAGCTCTAATGCCTCGAGCGCGGCATAGCTCACGCGGTCGCCATCGGGAACCCAGACCTTCTGCCCGCGCATGCTCTCGGTGGTGGTGATGGGCTTGTTTGCCAGGATCCGCGCAAAACCGCCACCGGTAATGCCGAACGAAACGAATCCCGCCTGTTCGAGGCCCCGCTGGAGCACCGGGTCCATATGCCGACGAACGTAATCGACTTCCTCCATTGAGTTGAACAACATCGGCAGTCCGTAGACCACCATATCGGGATAGACCTCGGACATACCGAGCGCCGTGAACGCCCCGCCCTGCAGCTGGCCGATGCGGATCTTGCGCAGGACCTTCTTCTCGTTGCCCTGCACGCCGCCGCCGTAGAGCTTGACGACTGCGCGGCCCTCGGTGCGTTTTTTGATCTCGGCCGACGCCTGGCGCATGTCCTGCATCCACCGCGACCCTTCCGGGGCCACCGTGGCGATCTTGAACTCGACCGCTTCAGCGGCCGCGCAAACCATGAGCAGCACAACTGCCGCCAACAAGCCCGCCTCCCTGAGCATCGCATGGACTCCGTATGCCGAATCAGAAGTAATCGTCTGCGCTCGCCAGCAGCTCACGCGCCTGACGCTGTGCGAGACTATTGAACAAGGTCAATCCAGGTTGCCGCACCGGCGCTGAGAGGACTTCGTTCAGGAGCCGGTCATGCAGTTCCCGGTCATAGACCAGGCGCGCGTAGCTGCGCGCAAATTCCACCTTGGCCGACAGATCAAGCCCACGGGTAATCCGGATAGCCGCTTCGAAATAAGCTCGGCCACGCTCAGGCTCGCCACCCAGCGCCGCCGGGCGCAGCGTATTCAGGATGCCGAGGTACGTATTGATGTTCCCGGCTCGGGCCTCACCACCGGATTTCAGCAGGTGCTCCAGCGCGTACTGCACCTTCGGCAGGTCCGCAATGGCCGTCCAGTCGCTGCTATGGGTGCGGATGTAGGCAAGTGACCCGACGCAGTAGCCGAACAATGCGTCCCCGCTGCGGGGACGGAGTCGATCCACGACCGCCGAGAACTCGGCAAAATCCCGCGAATCGACGCCGCAGGCTCTCTTGTCGCTGGCGCACAAGCCGCGCCGCCCATAGGCACGCGCCTTCTCGGTCAATGCCGGCGCCCGTGCCGCATCGCTCACGAACGCCACGCCGTACGCCGCATAGAGATGCGCTGCCGCTGTGAGATAGCGCGGATCGTCGGGCGAGGATCGTACCAGCGCGTCGAGCAGGATCAGGTAAGCCGGGGTACCCTCCCGGACGAGTTCCGGATCCTCCTCATCGAGAATGGCTGCGGACAGGCCATCGGCGAAACGTGCTGCGGCTGCGCCTCCGAGCGCAGCGCAGCCACCCAGCAACAGCGCCAGCGCGAGCACCCCGAACCGCGGGCTCAGCAGCCGGGCGCCGCACACCGCCGCCAGTGGCCTCATCGCCGATTCGCCCGCTAATCGGGCGGTTCAGACCTTTTCCTTGATCCTGGCCGACTTGCCGCTGCGATCGCGCAGGTAGTACAGCTTGCCGCGGCGGACATCGCCGCGCCGTTTGACCTGGATCTCGGCCACATTGGGGCTATACGTCGGAAAAACACGCTCGACGCCCTCGCCATGCGAGATCTTGCGCACGGTGAACGAGGAATTCGCGCCCCGATTACGCTTGGCGATAACGACGCCCTCGTAAGCCTGCAGGCGCTCACGATTGCCTTCCTTGACGCGTACCTGGACGACCACGGTGTCTCCGGGGACGAAATCGGGAATTTTTCGCGCCAGCACTTCGGCTTCGAGCTGCTGCATGATCTTACTCATTGTCGTAAATCCTCGTCATGGCCGGCAGATCCGCCGGCATTTCGTTACTGCCAAGAAACGGCCCCATTCGCGCCGGTGTCGCGCTGCTCCGCCTGATACTCGCGCAGCAGCGAACTCTCTTCCGCGTTCATCTGCCGAGCAGTCAGCAGGTCCGGGCGGCGGGCCCAGGTCCTGCCCAGCGCCTGCTTCAGGCGCCAGCGCCGAATCGCCTCGTGATGACCCTCGAGCAGCACTGCCGGTACGCCCCGGCCTTCCACGACTTCCGGCCGCGTGAAGTGCGGGCAATCCAGCAGATTGCCGTTGAACGACTCGACATCTACCGATGCCTCGTCGCCGAGCGCACCCGGCAGCAGACGTATCACCGCATCGAGGACCGCCATTGCCGCCAGTTCACCGCCGCTCAGGACAAAGTCTCCGAGCGACAATTCCAGGTCGCTTTCCGCTTCGATCAGTCGCTGATCGAAGCCTTCATAGCGCCCGGCCACTAACACCATACCCGGCCAGTCGCGCATCTCGCGGACCAGTCCTTGGTCGAGCCGGCGTCCCTGCGGCGTGAGAAAAACCACGCGCGCCCCGGCCGGCAGCTCGCGCCGCGCCGCGCGAATCGCGCACGCAAACGGCTCGAATTTCAACACCATGCCCGGCCCACCGCCATACGGGCGATCGTCCACAGTGCGGTGTGCGTCGGTGGCGAAGTCGCGCGGATTTATCGCCCGCACCTCGGCCAGACCTCGTTCGAGCGCTCGGCCGCACACTCCGACAGACAACCCGCCCGTCACCATCTCGGGAAACAACGTCACGACACGAACATACATGGCCGTGTGCACCGCGCGCCGCATCAAAAGTCCCGGTCCCAATCGACCCGGATCACGCCGGCTCGCAGATCCACGTTGCGGACGACCTTTCCGGCGACGTACGGCAGCAATCGCCGACGCTCGCCCTGCACCACCATCACGTCGTTCGCGCCGGTCGCGAACAGGTGGTCGACAACGCCCAGCACTTCGTCAGCCGCATTGACCACCTGCAGCCCGATCAGGTCGACCCAGTAATACTCGCCTGACCCTGCCTGTGCGAATTGCGTCCTCGCCACCCGCACCTCCGCGCCGATCAGGCCACGCGCGATCTCCCGATCATCGATACCATCCAGGTGAACCACGACCGATCGAGCGTGCGCCCGGCCGTCTATCGGCCGGCATTCCCGCTGTTGCCCGGTCACACCAATGAACCACGGCGTGTAGCCGAGCATATTTGCTGCGGGTTGAGTATAGGAATTCACCCGAACCCACCCCTTGACACCGTAGACGCCGGTTATTCGCCCTACCAGAACCTGCCGCGATATCGCCTGCGCGGCCGCCGGACTGTCAACCACACCGGTCGGCTCAGCCCGGTCAGGCGCTGGCTGGCGTGGCCTGCTGTTTTGCTTGGTAATCACTGACGAGTGCGGCAACCCGCTCGGACGGCTGCGCACCCTTGCTCAACCAATACTGCAAGCGCCCCACATCGATCTGGAACGCAGTCTCCTTGCCCGCAGCGATCGGATTGAAGAACCCGAGCCGCTCGAGGTAGCGACCGTCACGACGGTTGCGCCGATCGGTGACGACGACATGATAAAAAGGCCGCTTGACGGTGCCGCCGCGGCTGAGACGGATGGTGACCATGCTTTGTAACGTCCTTTGGCGAACTGGCGCAGTCGGCTGCTGAGAACGGCCGGATGCACAAACTTTGTATTGTACTGAAATCGTTACCGAAATGCACAGGTCGCGGCGTCCCGCGCTGATCTTCAGCGACCCCGGAACGGCCCTGCCGCCGGGTGGCGCAGCAGCTGTTTTAACCCGCCCTTCGAGAATCGCTTCATCATCTTCTGCATCTGCTCGTGCTGCTTGAGCAAGCGATTGACCTCGCGGACAGCGACGCCGGCACCCATTGCAATGCGTTTTTTGCGTGAGCCATTGATAATCTTGGGGAAACGACGTTCCGTCGGCGTCATGGAATCGATGATGCCGAGCTGGCGACGAATGGCTTTCTGATCCATTTGCGAGGCCACTTTCTCTGCCGAGAGTCCTGTCGGCAATGGCAACTTGGCCAGCAATCCCCCCAGCCCGCCCATGCCGAGCATCTGCTGCAACTGGCCTCTCAGGTCCTCCAGATCAAAACCTCGCCCCTTACCGACCTTCCGCGCCAGCCGCTCGGCCTGCCCGCGGTCAACCTTTTGACCTAACTCCTCCACGAGCCCGATCACATCGCCCATGCCAAGAATGCGCGAGGCCATGCGATCCGGAGCAAAAGGCTCGAGCGCCGTGATCTTTTCACCTGTGCCGACAAACTTGATCGGCTGACCCGTTACGGCCCGAGCCGACAAAGCAGCACCACCCCGCGCATCGCCGTCGGTCTTGGTAAGAACGATGCCCGTCAACGGCAGCGCCTCGCCAAATGCACGGGCCGCGTTGACGGCGTCCTGCCCGGCCATGCTATCCAGCACGAACAACACTTCGGCGGGACTCACCTGCGCATGCAGGGCACGAAGCTCTCCGAGCAAATCGTCGTCCAGACGTGTCCGGCCGGCCGTATCGAGGATCAGCACCTCGATTTGTTGTCGGCGCGCCAGCTCCTGTGCGCGGGCGGCGATTGCCGCGGGAGCCTGGGTGGGCGACGCCGGCGCACAACTCACATCGATCTGACCAGCCAGTCGCTCGAGTTGCAGCATGGCGGGCCGCCGGTCGTCGGCCAGCGACTTGAGCTGCT
>CAYOFE010000106.1:0-10148 GCA_964403135.1 uncultured Chromatiaceae bacterium
CATATCCATGGCGCCCGCCAGAACAACCTCAAGAACCTCGATATCGCCATTCCGCTCAACGAGTTGGTGGTGGTGACCGGAGTGTCCGGCTCGGGCAAGTCGTCGCTCGTGTTCGATACTCTCTATGCGGAAGGGCAGCGCCGCTACGTGGAGACCTTCTCGCCCTACGCGCGCCAGTTCCTCGACCGCATGGACAAGCCGGCGGTGGACCGCATCGAGGGCATCCCGCCGGCCATCGCCATCGACCAGACCAATCCGGTGCGCACCTCGCGTTCCACGGTCGGGACGATGACCGAGCTGAACGACCATGTGAAGCTGATGTACGCGCGCGCGGCGCGGCTCTTCTGCCGCGGCTGCGGCCGGCCGGTGCGTCGCGACAACCCGGACACGATCTACGCAGCGTTGACCGAGCGGGCCGCGCAGTCGGGCGATGCGCGGTTGATCCTGACCTTCCCGGTAACGGTGCCGGCGAGCTTTTCCGCCGACGAGGTGTTGCGCCTGCTCGAGCAGCAAGGCTACACGCGCGTGCACCGGCGCGAAGGCGCCATGCTGGAAGTCGTGCAGGACCGGCTGCGCTTGGCCGGCGCCGAGCGCGCACGCGTGATCGAAGCGCTCGAGGCCGCGCTGCGCGTCGGGCAGGGGCGAGTGAATGTGTATCTGGAGCCCACCCCGCCGGCTGCGCCGGCGCCCCTCCTTGCCAAGGAAGGCGGCCCTGGGCGCAACGCCGAGGGCGGCGACTCGCTCGCCTCCTCTTCGAGGGAAAGTCCCGGCGCAGCCGAGGCGGTGGTGTGGCGCTTCTCCTCCGACTTGCACTGCACCGACTGCGACATTCACTATCAGGACCCCACCCCCAGCCTGTTCTCGTTCAACTCGCCGCTCGGCGCGTGCGACACCTGCCGCGGCTTCGGCCGGGTGATCGGCATCGACTTCGGGCTGGTCATCCCCGACGAGTCGAAGAGCCTGCGCGCCGGCGCGATCAAGCCGTGGCAGACGCAGAGCTTCAACGAATGTCAGGACGATCTGGCGAAATACGCCCCCCGGCGCGGCGTGCCGATGGACATACCGTGGCGCGAGCTGTCTGCGCAGCATCGCCACTGGGTGCTGGAAGGCGACGACGACTGGGTGAGCTGGCGCAAGTCCTGGCCGGGCAAGTGGTACGGGGTGCGCCGCTTCTTCCAGTGGCTGGAATCGAAGAGCTACAAGATGCACGTGCGCGTGCTGCTGTCGCGCTATCGCGCGTACACGCCGTGCGAGGCATGTGGCGGCGCGCGCCTGAAATCCGAGGCGCTGCTGTGGCGGCTGGGCAGCAAAGCCGATGCCGATCGGGTGCTGGCGCCGGCGCAGCGTTTCCGGCCGCAGCAGTTCCGGGGATCGGATGCGCTCCTGCACGCTCTGCCCGGCCTCACCGTCCACGACCTGATGCTGCTCCCGGTGGATCGGACGCGCGAGTTCTTCATGCGCGTGCAACTGCCCGCGCCGCTGGACGAGGCCACCGACCTGCTGCTCACCGAGATCCGCTCGCGCCTGGGTTATCTCAACGAAGTGGGGCTGGGCTATCTCACGCTCGACCGCCAGTCGCGCACGCTGTCCGGCGGCGAGGTGCAGCGCATCAACCTGACCACGGCGCTCGGCACCTCGCTGGTCAACACGCTTTTCGTGCTCGACGAACCCAGCATCGGCCTGCATGCGCGCGACATGAGCCGGGTGATCGACGTGTTGCAGCGGTTGCGCGACGCGGGCAATTCGCTGCTGGTGGTGGAACACGACCCGCAGGTGATGCTGGCCGCCGATCGCGTGGTCGACCTCGGCCCCGGCCCCGGGCCTGCGGGCGGGCGCGTGACGTTCGCCGGCACGCCGGTGGCACTCCTCGAGGCCCGTGGTTCACTCACCGCGCAGTACCTGCGTGGCGAACGGCAGATCAGCGCGGATCGCGGTGGCGCGGGCCACCCTCCCGATGCAGACACTCCCTGCATCGAGATGCGCGGCGTGACTGCGAATAATCTCGACGCGATCGACGTGCGCATCCCACTGCGTCGGCTCGTGTGCATTACCGGCGTCAGCGGCTCCGGCAAGTCCACTCTGATCCAGGACGTGCTGTACCCGGCCCTGCTGAAACTCAAGGGCGAACCCACCGAAGCGCCGGGCGAACACCGCGAAATCACCGGCCATGAGCACGTGCGCGACGTCGTGCTGGTAGACCAGTCGCCGATCGGCCGGACCACGCGCTCGAACCCGGCCAGCTACGTCGGCGCGCTCGATGCCATCCGCAAAGCCTTCGCCGCACTGCCCGCCGCCCAGGCGCGCGGCTACACCGCGGGGACGTTCAGCTTCAATTCAGGCGACGGCCGCTGCCCGACCTGTGGCGGCAACGGCTTCGAGCACGTCGAAATGCAGTTCCTGAGCGACGTCTACCTGCGTTGCCCCGATTGCGACGGCAAGCGCTTCCGCCCGGAAATCCTCGAATTGCACGTGCCGCCTGCCGCCGGCGGGCGCGGCGGCAAGTCGATCGCCGACATACTGGACATGACCGTCACGGAGGCGCTGGCCTTCTTTGCCGACAACGCCGAAGTGCAGCGCACCCTCAGGCCGCTCGTCGATGTCGGGCTCGAGTACCTGCGCCTCGGCCAGCCGGTGCCGACGCTCTCCGGCGGCGAATCGCAGCGGCTGAAGCTCGCTGGCCAACTGGTGCGCGCCGGCGTCTGCCGCAACCTGCTGCTGCTCGACGAGCCGACCACCGGGCTGCACCTGCACGACATCGCAAAACTGCTCGGCGCCTTCCGCGCACTGCTGGATCTCGGTCACTCGCTGATCGTGGTGGAGCACAACCTGGAAGTGATCTGGGCGGCTGACTGGCTGATCGATCTCGGCCCCGAGGCGGGCGACGCCGGCGGTCGCATCGTCGCCACGGGCACACCGCGCGAGGTCGCAAACTGCAGGGAGTCGCATACCGGGCGGGCGCTGGCCGGGCGTGGCGCCAGCCAAGGCGACGCGAGGCCGGCCACTTCCTCAGCCGCCCGACAACCCTCCCCGCGGCGACATCAGCCCGACGACAACACGATACGCATTCGCCGCGCCCGCGAGCACAACCTGAAGAATATCGACCTGGCCATACCGCGCGACAAGTTCACCGTCGTCACCGGCGTCAGCGGCAGCGGTAAGAGCACACTCGCTTTCGACGTGCTGTTTGCCGAGGGGCAGCGCCGCTACCTGGAATCGCTGAACGCCTATGCGCGGCAATTTGTGCAGCCGGCGGCGCGTCCCGACGTGGATGCAATCTTCGGTATCCCGCCCACCGTGGCGATCGAGCAACGCACCAGCCGCGGCGGCCGCAAAAGCACGGTGGCGACCCTGACCGAGATTTATCACTTCTTACGGCTGATTTTCGCGCGGCTCGGCGTGCAACGCTGCCCCGAATGCGCGGTGGACATCGCACCGCAGAATCCCGAGGCGATCCTGGCGAGGATCATGCGCGAAGAGCGTGGCCATTCGGTGCAGGTGCTGGCGCCCCTGGTAGTGGCACGCAAGGGCTACTACACCGAGCTGGCGCGCTGGGCCTCGCGCCGCGGCTTCGACGAGCTGCGCGTCGACGGGGAGATGACGCCGACCGCCCGCTGGCCGCGACTCGACCGGTTCATCGAGCACGACATCGAGCTTGCCCTCGGCACCGTGACGGTCGGTCCGCAGCGGGAAAACCGGCTGCGGGAACTGATCCAGCAGGGACTGGAATTCGGCAAAGGCGCCGTGCAGATCATCCGTGCCGGCCGCTCGGAACGCCCGATTCTGTATTCCTCCCGGCGCGCCTGCCCCGGGTGCGGCCGCAGCTTTCCCGAGCTCGATCCACGGCTGTTCTCGTTCAATTCGCGGCATGGCTGGTGCGCCACGTGCTTCGGCACGGGCGTTGCACTCGAGGGCTTCGATGAGGCTCAGAACGGCGAGGAAATCCGCTGGAACGCGTGGTACGAAGGCGACAGCGAGCCGTGCGCCGAGTGCTCGGGGCAGCGGCTGCGGCCGGAGGCCCTGGCGGTGCGTTTCCGCGACCGCAGCATCGCCGGGCTCACCGCACTTTCGGCGGACGATGCGCTCGGCTTCTTCCGCTCGCTGCGCCTCAACGCGCGGGAAAGCGCGATCGCACGCGACGCCCTGCACGAAGTCTGCTCGCGCCTGGAATTCCTGCGCGAGGTCGGACTCGGCTACCTGGCACTCGACCGCGCCGCGCCGACGCTGGCCGGCGGCGAAGCGCAACGCATCCGGCTCGCGGCCCAGCTCGGTTCGAGTCTGCGCGGCGTGTGCTACATCCTCGACGAGCCCACCGTCGGCCTGCACCCGCGCGACAACCGCCGCCTGCTCGATACGCTCGAACGGCTCCGCCATCGCGGCAATACCGTAGTGGTCGTGGAG
Source organism: uncultured Chromatiaceae bacterium (assembly GCA_964403135.1). Lineage (GTDB taxonomy): Bacteria > Pseudomonadota > Gammaproteobacteria > Steroidobacterales > QUBU01. The sequence continues at coordinate 4,399 of CAYOFE010000106.1, forward strand.
CACGACGAGGAAACCATTCGCCGCGCCGACCATGTTATCGACCTTGGTCCCGGCGCCGGGAAATGCGGCGGCGAGATCGTCGCCAGCGGCGCCATTGGCGAGATCATGGCCGAGCCGCGCTCGCTGACGGGGCGCTATCTCGCCAACCCGCTGCCGCATAGCCTGCGCGGCCGGTCTCTGCCAGCCGCGAAGCAATGGCTGACCGTTCGTGGCGCCAGCCTGCATAATCTGCGCAAGGTAGATGCCCGCGTGCCGCTTGGACGACTGACGGTGGTCACCGGCGTCAGCGGCAGCGGCAAGAGCACGCTGGTGCGCGACGTGCTCTATCGCAACCTGCAGCTGCGGCTGAGCCGCGGTGGAAATCGCGCCACGCTGTCCGGCTGCACCGATCTGCTCGGCTGGGAAACCATCGCCCGCGTTCTCGAAGTCGACCAGAGCCCGATCGGCAAGACGCCGCGGTCCTGCCCCGCCACTTACGTTGGCATCTGGGACGAGGTGCGGCGGTTGTTCGCCCAGACCGCCGAGGCGCGCATCCGCGGTTACGCCGCCAACCGTTTCTCGTTCAATGTCGCGGGCGGTCGTTGCGAGGAATGCGAAGGCCAGGGCAGCAAGCGCATCGAAATGAGCTTCCTGCCGGACGTGCACATGACCTGCGATGCCTGCAACGGGGCGCGGTTCAACACCGACACCCTGGAGATTCGCTACCGGGAGCGCTCCGTCGGCGAGGTGCTGCGCATGAGCGTCAGCGAGGCGACCGGGGTATTCAGTGCGCATCCGCGCCTGCACCGGGCACTGCGATTGCTGGAAGACGTCGGGCTGGGTTACCTGACCCTCGGCCAGCAGAGCCCCACCCTGTCCGGTGGCGAAGCGCAGCGCCTGAAGCTCGTCGCCGAGCTCGCCCGCGCCCGGCCGGGATCGAGCAATACCCTATACCTGCTCGACGAACCGACCGTCGGCCTGCACATGGCTGACATCGAAAAGCTGCTGCGTGTCCTGCACCGGCTGGTCGACGCAGGCAACACGATCGTCGTCATCGAGCACGACCTGGACGTGATCGCGGAGGCTGACTGGATCATCGACCTCGGACCGGAGGGCGGAGCCGGCGGCGGACGCGTCGTGGCCGCTGCCACGCCCGCTGCGTTGGCCCGAAACCGGCGCTCTCATACCGGCAAGGCGCTGGCGGCGTTTCTCTCACCCGGATGAGACTGGCGGGTCGATAACGTCCATCCGCTGCGGGTCACTCCGGCTGGTTTCCCCAGCCGGTGCCGGCCTGCAAAGCCTGCACCGCGTGCGCTGCAAAGCCGGTGCCCGCGCCGGTGAAGTAGTTGTAGGTCACATCGCAGCCGGCGCCGAGGATCAGCGACCGCTCCTCCTCGAACACGTGGGTCGCGGCAATCATCCCGCGATAGCCCCGTCGCCGCAGCTCGCGGCTCGCGATGATCTTCGCTTCGAGCTCGGGCAGCGCGAGCATGATCGCCTGCACCCGCTCCAGATGCAGGCGGTGCCACAGATCGGGGTCTTCCGCATCGGCATACACGACCCGGCGCCCTGCCTCGAGGTGCTTCTGTACCTTCGACATGTCGCTGTCCAGGCCGACGACATGGAGGCCAAGTCCCTTCAGGAAATCGTACGCGCCACTGCCAACCCGCCCCATGCCGACGACCAGCACCTCAGCGGTGCCGACCGACAGCGGCTCGTCGTCCGGGTGGCGGCGGCCGCGCTCGATGCGGACCAGCCAGCGCTCCAGGCGGTTGTACAGGCCATGCGCTATTTCGTTCAGGGGGGCAGCAATGACAAATGACACGGCCACGGCGACCGCGGCCAGCGTCAACCAGCGCACATCCAGCAACCCCTCCGAGACGGCCAGCTGCGTGACGATGAGGCCGAACTCGCTGTAGCTGGCAAGACTCAGTGCGGCGAGGAAACTGCTCCGCGCCCGCAACCCGAATGCCAGCAGGAGAAAAAAGAACAATGCCGCCTTCAGCGGCAGGACCAGCGCCAGCACACCTGCCCAGCGCAGCATGTCGAGATCCGGAAGCCCGGCGAGGCCGATGCTGAGGAAAAAGGCGACCAGGAAAGTCTCCTTCATGCCCCACAACGAGTCGCTCAACTCCACGGCGCGCGGGTGGTTCGCGATCATCGCGCCGAGCAGCAGCGTGCCGAGCGCCGGGCTGAGCCCCAGCTGCCGGAAGCCGAATCCCCCGACCGCTACCGCCAGCAGCACCCCAAGCAGCACCAGCAGCTCCGCGTGGCCTGCAATGCGCAGCAGGCGGTCCAGCAGTGGCTTCGCGAGCGGCAGCAGCACCAGCAGCGCGGCGTAGGCCGGTGGCGCCGCTCCGGCCGCCGTCGCCAGCAGGACTACCGCGACGATGTCCTGCACGATGAGCACGCCGATGGCGACGCGCCCATGAAAAGCGCGCAGCTCTTTTTTCGGCTCGAGCACAATCGCGGCGAGCACGGTGCTGGAAAAGCCGAACGCCGCGCCCACCAGCAGCGCGACCGGCCAGTCGAGGCCCAGACCTGACTGGACAAGAACGGCGGCAGCGCCGCCGGCAACCAGCAGATGCAGCAGCGCCGTTCCCCAGACCGCGGGCTCGACCAGCGCCTGCCAGCGGAGCTTCAGCCCGACCGTGAACAGCAACAGCCACACGCCGATTTCGGCAATGGTTTCGAGGCCGGGCGGGGCCTCGAATCCGAATCCGTGCAGCAGGAACCCCGCGACGAGAAAGCCGATCAACGGCGGCAGGCCCAGCTGGCGGGCAAGCAATCCGAGTGCGAAGGCGCCGAGCAGCCAGAGCGCGAGCATTCCGTGCTTCTCCGATCGATGACGATCTCATACTAGCGCGACGCCGGACGGTTGCGACAAGACCTTGCCAGCCGCCTCGGCTACCATATAAGGATGCAGCTCAGAGAAACGATCGGATCCGCCGGATTCCCTGGCCGCGTTCGTCATGGCGCGACTACCCTCTTCCTGGCCGTGGCGCTGCTGACAGGATTCAGCGCCGCCGGCCAGATACCAGGCATCGGGACAACGGGCGCGCCATCAGCCGCTCAGATGCCGGTGCCGGAACCGGGCAACCTCAGGACCAATTGGTGGGAATACCTTGCCACCGGCAAGCCCGGCCTGCAGGAGCGTGCGACCGCACTGTTGCAGCGAGCGACTGATGCCGTTTCGGTACTACCCGCGGAAGATGCGGCCGAGGCGGCACGATCGCTGGAGCGGCTGCGCGTCGGGCTCACTGCTTTGCCCGCCATGCTGGAGGCGAAGCCACCGGCGCGTGAACCGCTTCCTGCGATGGCCGAGAGCTACACGCCGAGCGCGCTGTTGAAACTCGACCGGCAACTTCGTGCGCTGCAGACCGAGATCGAAGAGCGCCGCGTGGCACTGGAGTTCTCGGCGCGCGCCTCGCGCACCGGGCAGCGCGAGATCGACGCCTTGTTTGCCGAATATCAGCGCGCGCCGGGCTCAAGCCCGGGAAAAATCGCTCTCGGGCTGGCGCTGATGGCCGAGCGCGTGCAACTCGAAGTTGCCGCGGTGGACAGGAAAAACCGCAATGCCGAAAAAATCGTGCTGGAAAGCGAACTCGCGACCTTGCGCGAGCTGAAGGCGGCCGCGACGACCCGGATCGTCGCCGACCCCGAGCGCACGCCCGGGCACCTGAATGCGCTTATTGACAAGAACCGCGGAAGAATCGCCGAGCAACGCGCGCTGATGCTGCGGCTGGAGGCCACACGAACCGCCGTCGCCGCCAACCCCGCGAGCACGATCGCCGAGATCGAGCTCGCCGACCAGCGCATTCTCTCCGCGGTGATCGAGGAAGCCTACTTCACGGCCCGGATCAACCTGTACGAAACGGAGCTGGACTGGCTCACCGCGTCCAGCGGCGACCTCGACAGCGGTGCAGTCGTCGCCATGCAGGAACGCGTCGCGGCACGCAGCGCCGAGAATGAGCGCATCGAGGCCGACAGCCGCGAATGGCTGGCGGCTGCGAGCAAGGCACTGACGCTCAGCCTGCGCCGCTCCGATCAGGAACTGCCGGCCGGCGAAATTGCCGCCCGCAACGAGCTGACCACGGTGGCGCAACAGTCGATTTCGCGCATCGACCGGCTGCGTGGCTATCTCGCCGATGTACGGCTCGGAGTAACCGTAACACGCGAGCTGCTCGCCGCGAAAAGCGGCTGGCGTGGCTGGCTGTGGCTGAGCGTTCTGAACCCGGCCGCGACGTTCCTCGCCACCGCCGACGACGCGCTCAGCGCCACGCTGTTTCGCCTGGGCGAAACGCCGGTTACCAGCTATGGGCTGCTGCGCATCGTATTGATCCTGGTGATCGCCGCCGTGCTGTCACGGCTGACGCGGCGGCTGCTGGCGCGGTTTGGGGCGCGCAAAGGCGCCGAGAGCGCCGCCTACTATACAGTCGGCCGGCTGGCGCATTACCTGCTCATACTCATTGCGCTGATCATCGGCCTGAGCAGCATAGGACTGGATTTCACCCAGCTTGCCTTGTTCGCCGGAGCGCTGTCGATCGGCATCGGCTTTGGCCTGCAGTCGGTCGTCAACAACTTCGTTTCGGGCCTGACGATTCTGTTCGAACGCAATCTGAAAGTCGGCGACGTGGTCGAGCTCGACTCGGGCGTGCGCGGCGTGGTCAAGGAAATAAACGTGCGCACCACGCTGATCACCACCAATGACGGCGTGGACATCGTCGTACCGAACTCTGAGTTCATCTCCGGCAAGGTCACGAATTACACCCTGCACGAAGCGGCTTATCGCATTCATGTGCCGTTCGGCGTGGCCTATGGCAGCGACAAGGAACTGGTGCGACGCGTGGTGATCGAGGCAGCGCGCCAGGTACCCACGACGCTACAGGCCCCGGGCCGTGACCCTGACGTCTGGCTGGTGCGCTTCGGCGATAACAGCCTGGATTTCGAGCTGGTGGTCTGGATCAACCTGTCAGCCGTGAAGCGCCCGGGCGCCGTGACGGCTACTTATCTCTGGGAGATCGAGACCGCGCTCGCCAGCAATGGTATCCAGATCCCGTTCCCGCAACGTGACGTACACGTGAAGCTCGATCCCGGCGCTCTGGCCGGCCTCGTCAAGCCACTGTCGCCAGCCGACGACCGGCCGTAGACCGCTGCGGGCGTACGCTGATGTAACATCCCGGTCAGGCCGACCTGGCCTCAACCGGAGGACCGCACCATGCTGAAAGACTTCAGGGAATTCGCCATGCGCGGCAACGTCGTCGACATGGCGGTCGGCATCATCATCGGCGCCGCGTTCGGCAAGGTCGTCACCTCGCTGGTCAACGATATCTTGATGCCGCCTATCGGCCTGCTGCTGGGCCAGGTGGATTTCAGCGGGCTGTTCATCAACCTTGGCGCGCTGCCTTATGCGACGCTGGCTGCCGCTACCGAAGCCGGCGCGCCCGTAATCAAGTACGGCCTGTTCATCAACACGGTGCTCGACTTCGTCATCGTGGCATTCGCAATTTTCATGGTCATCCGCGCGATGAACCGTATGAAGAAACAGCAGGCCGCCGCGCCCGCGCCGCCGCCGGCACCGTCAGCGGAGGAAAAACTGCTGACGGAGATTCGCGATCTGCTGAAGGCGCGGTGAGCGGACCTGCTGCCTGCGATATACAGTCTCGCAAGTCGATGCACAGGGCATCGACTCGCTAGACCGTTGACGAACCGACCGCGGCGAAAATCTTGCGCAGCCCGTCCGACACCGCGCGCCGCTCCTGGGCGGAGAG
>CAYOFE010000107.1:0-4345 GCA_964403135.1 uncultured Chromatiaceae bacterium
GCGCGCTGCGGTCTCGGCGCGCTGAAAAGCCACGTCGGTAGCCACCGGCAGGATGATGGTCTGGATGTCGCGATAGCCCCGGGCCTGCAGCTCGGCGGCTTCCGCGCCCGCGTACTCCGGTGGGTTTACTGCGCCCGCAGCCTGGCGCACCGCTATCAGCGCGACGAACTGCGGCGGGTTGGCGGTGTCGGTGCTGATGTCGTGAATCGGCGGTACGCCGATCGCAATGCGCAATTGCATGCCGGCAATGACGAGGAAGATCAGGGCGGCGAAGAACGCCAGCTTGGTCGCCGTGGGCGATGCGGCGCCGGCGGTGTTGCCGCTGCGGATCAGGCCGACGCTGGTCGTGACGATCGCGACGATCATCGCAATGCCGGCCAGCCCGAGGGCCATGAACGCGGTCTGCCAGCTCGAAAGGAAGCCGAGCTTGTGCCCCGAGGAAATGGCGATGAGAAGCAGGCCGGCCGCGGCCGACCACGTTCCGATCCGGCAAAGCCGGGTGCCCCTTGGCAGTTGTGCATATTGCGCGCTCATTCCGGTCCCCCAATCGAGCTGCTGCGGAAGCCATGAAATTAGCACAGCCCGCGGTCGGACGGATCATTGCGGGCGGGCCGTGTATACCGTGTATACAATGATGGCCCCTGGGTCACCGTAACGGCCATGGATCCCGCGCTTGCCGATCTGATCACGCTGCTTGAGCTCGAGCCGCTCGATGAGCGCATCTTTCGCGGCCAGAGCCGCGACATCGGCACGCCGCAGGTGTTCGGCGGCCAGGTGCTCGGCCAGGCGCTGGCCGCCGCGAGCCGCACGGTGCAGGGACGGGTGGTGCACTCCCTGCATGCCTATTTTCTGCAGCGGGGTGACGTGAACTCGCCGATTATCTACGAGGTGGACGTCGCCCGCGACGGCGGCAGTTTTTCCAGCCGCCGTGTCATTGCGATCCAGCACGGCCAGCAGATTTTCAATATGGCCGCTTCGTTCCAGGTGCCGGAGGCGGGCCTGGAGCACCAGGCGAGCATGCCGGCCGTGCCGCCGCCCGCGGCGCTGCAGGACATCGTCGATCTCGCCCGAGAACGCGGCGCCGACCTGCCGCCGCGGATGCAGCGATTCCTCAATTACCGGCGGCCGTTTCATGTCCGGCCGGTGCAGCCCGAGCAGTTCCTGGCCACGGAAAAACTGCAGCCGGTGAAGCAGGTGTGGATGAAGGCGATCAGCCCGCTGCCGGATGACGAGTTCATTCACCATGCGCTGCTTGCTTACGTGTCCGACTACGAACTGATCGGCACGGCGACGTTGCCGCATAGCCTGCACGCGAGCCGCGGCGGCCTGCAGATGGCAAGTCTCGACCACGCAATGTGGTTCCATCGGCCGCTGCGCGTGGATGAGTGGCTGCTGTTCGATCTCGACAGCCCCAATGCCGCCGGGGCGCGTGGCCTGGCGCGCGGGCATGTGTTCACGGCGGAGGGCCGACTGGTTGCGTCGCTGGCCCAGGAAGGGCTGATTCGCCAACGAACCCAAAAATAGACTTATATTTCAATTATATAAATATACTTATTAAAGTAAATAGCGCTGCACGCGCGCGCTCATCGCGCAGCGGCGTGCAGCCGATCGCGATAAAGCTTCGCGCGCGCGATGTAACGCTGCGCGCTCCACGCCAGCCGCGCAATTTCCTCGGGCGTGAGTGGCCGCGCGAGTTTCGCCGGTGAACCGAGAATCAGCGAACCATCCGGAAAGTGCTTGCCCTCCGTGACCATCGAACCGGCCCCGACGATGCAGTTCGCGCCGATCCGCGCGTGGTTCATGACGATGGCGCCGATGCCGATCAGCGTGCCGTCGCCGATCTGGCAGCCGTGCAGCATGACGAGGTGACCGACCGTGATGTTCGTGCCGAGCACCAGCGGCGCGCCGGGATCGGAATGCAGCACCGCATTGTCCTGGATATTGGTGCCGCGGCCGATGGTCAGGCGCTCGACGTCGCCGCGCAGCACCGCGCCAAACCACACGCTGGCTTCGCTGGCGATATGGACGTCGCCGATGACGGTCGCACTCGGCGCCACCCACGCGTCCACGGCGATCTCAGGAAGGCGGTGGTCCAGCGTATAGAGCATCGCTCGGCTCAGGCCTTGCGGCCCTGCGCGGCCACGGCTGCCGCCGCCTTTGCCACCGCGTCCGGGTCGCCGAGATATTCGCGATGCTGTGGCTTCAACGCATCGTCGAGTTCGTAGAGCAGCGGGATACCGGTCGGGATGTTCAGTTCAGTGATCTCCTTGTCGGAGATTCCGTCCAGCATCTTCACCAGGGCGCGCAGGCTGTTGCCGTGCGCGGCGACGAGCACGTTATCGCCGGCCGTCAGGCGCGGTGCGATGCGCTCCTTCCAGCAGGGCAGCACCCGGGCGAGCGTGTCTTTCAGCGATTCGGTGGCGGGCAGCGGCGATATGCCGCGATAGCGCCGATCGAACCGTGGATGGCGCTCATCCGTTTCGGCGAGCGGCGGTGGCGGAATGTCGTAGCTGCGCCGCCAGATCTTCACCATGTCCTCGCCATGCCGGGCGGCGGTCTGTGCCTTGTTCAGTCCCTGCAGCGCACCGTAATGGCGCTCGTTAAGCCGCCAGTCGCGCTCCACCGGTATCCACATCAGGTCCATCTCGTCCTGGATGATCCACAGCGTGCGGATCGCGCGCTTCAGCACCGAGGTGAAGGCGACGTCGAAGGCGATGCCCCGCGCGCGCAACTGCCGCCCGGCCTCCTTTGCTTCGGCGCAACCCTGCTCGGTAAGGTCCACGTCCATCCAACCGGTGAAGAGGTTTTCCAGGTTCCAGATGCTCTGACCGTGACGGCAGAGTACGAGCTTGCCGGGCATTATGCAGATCCTTTCCGGGGGTCGAGAGTGGCTAGTTTAGCGTGTTGCCTTGCGAAACAGGGCCGGTGGCGATGTCGCGACTTGCGTCGCTCCCACAACACGCCCCACTTCCTGGCAGGAGCAACGCCTGCGGAAGTGACACCCCTGCAAGCGCCGCCTGCGGGAGCAATGCCAAAGAAGCATCGCCTGCGGCAGCAATAGCCACAGGAGCATCGCCTGTGGGAGCGACGCAAGTCGCGATCCGCGGTTACGGCACATGCGGCGCGGCGAGATACGCCGTCGACTGCATTTCCAGCAGCCGGCTGCGCGTGCGCGTAAATTCGCGCACCAGGCGCTGCCCGCGGTAGAGGCTGGCAATCGGCGCCGCCGCCGAAATGATCAGCTTCACGCGGTGGTCGTAGAACTCGTCCACCAGCGCGATGAAGCGCCGTGCCTGGTTTTCCATGGTCTCGTCGAGCACGGGCACGGCCGAGACGATCACGGTCTGGAAGGCGCGCGCCAGCTCGATGTAATCGTCCTGGCTGCGCGGCCCGTCGCAGAGCGCGGCAAAATCAAACCATGCGATGCCGTCAGCGCGCCGCCGGGTGAAGATATCCCGGCCATTCACTTCGATCGGCTGACCGTGCGTGCCCGCATCGGGCGCGATTTGTCCAAACCAGCGCGCGAGATTGCCGTCGGCGCTGGCATCGAGCGGTGCGTGAAAGATTTCTGCCTGCTCGAGCACGCGCAGGCGGTAGTCGATGCTGCCGGTGACGTGCAGCACAGCGGTATGGCTTTTGATGAGATCGATGGCCGGCAGGAAACGCTGGCGCTGCAGACCGCCGCTGTAGAGTTCGTCCGGCGGGACGTTCGAGGTTGCGACCAGCGTGACGCCGCGGCGGACGAGGGCATTGAGCAGGTTGCCGAGGATCATGGCATCGGCAATGTCCGTGACGAAAAACTCGTCGAAGCAGATCACGCGGGCCTGCGCGGCGAATTCCCCGGCAACGATGTCCAGCGGATCGGGCCGGTTCTGCAGCGCGCGCAGGCGGTTGTGCACGCGATACATCAGCCGGTGGAAGTGATAACGCAGGCGGTCGGGGAAGGGCAGCGCTTCGAAGAACAAGTCCATCACGAAGGTCTTGCCGCGGCCAACGCCACCCCAGAGATACGCGCCCCGCACGGGCGCAAGAGGAGCGCGGCCCAACGCGCGGCGCAGGCGCATGGTCCAGCGGTGCGGCGTGCGGCGTGCGCCGAGTTCGCGCGCGACGCGATCGAGCGCGTCGACCGCGGCGGCCTGGGCCGGATCCGCGGCAAAACCTTTCGCGGCAAGCGCCGCTGCGTAGCGCGCGTGCAGGTCCATGCGGGGGTCGGTGCGCAAAGGGCGCCAAGCGTAATGGCTCGCAGCGAGGGCCGCAAACACGCAACGGGTTGCCACAGTAGAATGTACCGCGCTTTCCCGAGGAATCTGCCATGCCCCAGCGCGAAGCGATGGAATTCGACGTG
>CAYOFE010000107.1:4355-10144 GCA_964403135.1 uncultured Chromatiaceae bacterium
GTCGTCGGTGCCGGGCCCTGCGGCCTGGCCGCGGCGTGCCGGCTGATGCAGCTCGCCGCGGCGGCCGGTCGGGAGGTCAGCGTCGCCGTGGTCGAGAAGGGCGCGGAAATCGGCGCGCACATCGTCTCCGGCGCCGTGTTCGAGCCGACCGCGTTGAATGAGTTATTCCCCAACTGGCAGGAACTCGGCGCACCGGTCAACACGGTGGTGGCCGGCGATGATTTCCTGTTCCTGCCCGGCGCGACGGGCAGCCTGCGCGTGCCGCAGTTCCTGATCCCGAAGCCGATGCACAACCACGGTAACTACATCATCAGCCTCGGTGATCTCTGCCGCTGGCTCGGTGCCCGCGCCGAAGAGATGGGCGTGAACCTGTTTCCGGGCTTCGCGGCCGCCGAGGTGCTGTACCACGACGGACAGGTGGCCGGCGTTGCCACGGGCGATATGGGCCGGGGCCGCGACGGCCAGCCGAAGAGCAATTTTCAGCCGGGTTATGAGCTGCGGGCGCGCTACACCGTATTCGCCGAGGGTTGCCGCGGCAGTCTCGGCAAGGAACTGATGCGCCGTTACGACTTGCGTCGGGACTGCGATCCGCAGCACTACGGCATCGGCCTGAAGGAAGTGTGGACGGTCGACCCCGCGCGACACCGCGAAGGCCTGGTCGTACACACCTTTGGCTGGCCGCTCGCCAACGACACCGAGGGTGGCGGGTTTCTGTACCACGCCCGCGATAACCAGGTTTATCTGGGCTTCATCGTCGCGCTGAGTTACTCGAACCCGCACCTGAGCCCGTTCGACGAGTTCCAGCGCTGGAAGCAGCACCCGCGGATCCGCAGCGTGCTGGAAGGCGGCCAGCGGGTGTCCTATGGAGCCCGCGCGGTGAACAAGGGCGGGTTGCAGTCACTGCCACGGCTGGTGTTTCCGGGTGGGTTACTCGCCGGATGCGAGGCGGGATTTCTCAACGGCGCGAAGATCAAGGGCTCGCATACGGCGATGAAGACCGGCATGCTCGCCGCGGAGTCGATCTTTGCAGCGCTGCAGGCAGGCGAGGGCGCGCCCGCCGAGCTCGGGGATTTCGAGGCGCGCGTGCGCGAGTCCTGGGTGTACGAGGAGCTGCACCGCGCCCGCAATTTCGGCCCGGCGCTGCATCGGTTCGGCACGCTGCTCGGTTCGGCCTTCACGTGGTTCGAGCAGAACCTGGCCGACGGCAGGCTGCCGTTCACGCTGCACAATCGTACGCCCGATCACGCCTGCCTGAAGATGGCCGCCGAGTGCGCGAAGATCGAGTACCCGAAGCCCGACGGCGTGGTGAGCTTCGACCGGTTGTCCTCGGTGTTTCTGTCGAGCACCAACCACGAGGAAGACCAGCCCTGCCACCTGCGCCTGCAGGATCCGGCGATTCCGCTGCGCGAGAACCTGCCGCGCTACGATGAGCCGGCACAACGCTATTGCCCGGCAGGTGTCTACGAGATTGTGGAGTCCGGTGCCGGCCCGGAGTTTCGCATCAACGCGCAGAACTGTGTGCACTGCAAGACCTGCGACATAAAGGACCCGGCGCAGAACATCGACTGGGTGGTGCCCGAGGGCGGCGGTGGCCCGAATTATGCGGGCATGTGACCTCGGTATTCGTGGCAGCTACGCAAGTTGCCGCGACTCGCAGATCGGGGATATTGGTGGGAGCGTCGCAAGTAGCGGCTTGCGTCGCTCCTACGGCGTTTCGACCGCCAGCGCCAGCGCCTCGCCACCGCCGATGCAAAGCGCGGCGATGCCGCGCTTGCCGCCGCGCTGACGCAGGCTGTGAATCAGTGTCACCAGCAATCGCGTGCCGGTGGCGCCAATCGGATGGCCGAGCGCGCAGGCGCCGCCATTGACGTTCACGCGCGCTGAATCGAGATCGAGTTCCCGGATGGCCGCCATGGTCACGCAGGCAAAGGCCTCGTTGATCTCGTAGAGATCGACATCGTGCGGCTGCCAGGCGAGATTTTTCAGCAGCGCGCGCAACGCGTGCACCGGCGCAGTCGTGAACCACTCCGGCTCATGGGCATGCGAAACGAAGCCGGCAATGCGCGCGAGCGACGTGAGGCCGCGGTGCGCCGCGGCCGATTCGCGCATCAGTATCACCGAGGCCGCGCCGTCGGAAATCGACGATGAGCTGGCGGCTGTCACCGTGCCATCCTTGGCGAATGCGGGCTTCATCTTCGGGATACGGGATATGTCCGCGCGGGCAGGCTCTTCGTCCTGGCTGACAATGCTCTCGCCATTGCGATTCGCTACGTTGACCGGAACGATCTCATCAGCGAAGCGACCTGCGCGGCCCGCTTCGAGCGCGCGGCGCACCGACTCGGTTGCGTAGGCGTCCTGCGCCTCGCGGGTCAGCTGGTATCGCCTGGCAGTCTGCTCGGCGAAAAACCCCATCATGTTGTTGTCATACGGGTTCTGCAATCCATCGTAGAACATGTGGTCGAGAACTTCCTGGTGGCCCATGCGATAGCCGGCGCGTGCCTTCGGCAGCAGGTAGGGCGCATTCGACATGGACTCCATGCCACCGGCGAGCACCGTCTGCGCATGGTCTGCTGTAATCTGCTCGCAGGCGAGCATGACTGTTTTCAGTCCCGAGCCGCAGACTTTGTTGATCGTGGTGGTCGGCACCGAGTTCGGTAACCCGGCGGCCAGCGCCGCTTGTCGTGCTGGGGCCTGCCCGATACCGGCCTGCAGCACGCAACCCATGAGAAACTCGTCGATCTCACCGGGGTCGATCCTGCTGTCGGCAAGGCACGCCTGTGTGGCCACGGCCGACAGCTTGGGGGCTGGCACCGGGCCGAGCGCGCCCTGAAACGCGCCGATCGGGGTGCGGCGGGCGGCAACGATGACAACGGAGTCGCTTTTCACGATTGCCTTTCGCTGAATGGGCTGCCCTTCAGGCAGTCAGAGGCGGCCGATTATGCACTGCAAAAAGATGCCGGCCAAGACAGCATTTGCCACGCTGGCAGCTTAATGTCGGGCGAGATCCGGCTCGGGCAGTTCCGCGAGGATGCTTTCCCGGCAGGCCGCCTGCAGATACGGCACGGCCTCGTCCTCCCCGTTATGGCGCACCGCCGGCTTGACGATAACCTCCAGCCGACCCGGCTTCGGCAACCATGACTGCGCAGGCAGCATCGAGCGGCTGCCGCGGATCGCGATCGGTACGAGCGGCACGCCGCCGCGCGCGGCAGCGGCAAAGGCGCCATTCTGGAAGCGCCGCAGCCCGGGCTCGCGGCGGAACGTGCCCTCGGGAAAAAATACCAGGTCACATTTGCGCTCGGCCAGCGCGAGGATGCGCCGCGCATCGCTCGCGCCGCGGCGCGTGTCGAAGCGCTCGACGAACTCCGCACCGATCCGCCGCAGCAGGAAATGCGCCAGCGGCACCCGCGTCATTTCGCGCTTGATCACGAAGCTGAAGCGCGGCGGCAACACCGCCGCGAGGAGGATGCCGTCGAGATAGCTGGCGTGGTTGGCGACCACGATGCAGGGCTCGGCCGGCATGTGCTGCAGACCCTCGACACGCGGCTGCGCTGCGGTGAGCCGAAGCACAAGGCGCGCCGCGTGGCGCACCACACCGCGACGTCGTCGCAGCCCCGGCGTGAAGGCGAGCGTGCCGATGGTTATCAGGCCGACCGTGATCAGCGCGGTCCAGGCCAGCAGCCCGTAGGCGCGATCTGTGACGCGTGCAAGGGCGCTGGCCATGAGACGCATTCTGTCAAATTGAAAATTTATGTAACCCGTTGATGGATCTGTGAGTGCGATCACGCCGGGGCAAGACCCTGCCGCGCATACTCGCCGTCAACGTCCGCCATGAGTTTGTCATGGGCACTGCCCGGCGCACCTGCGGATGTCGCCACTGAGCGGAGGCACTCGGCGGGATTTGCCCGCCACGATTATCGGCAGCCGCCTGCGACGACTTCAATTGCCGCGGTGAATCCGGGATGCGCACGGCCAGCGGACACCCAAATTGCTGAGTGGAGTGAAGTGCAGTAATGTCCCCTACAGCGGTCAATCCAGTCACCGGTACCCGGTCGCCGCCGAACTCCACGGAGGCCATCATCGACAAGTTCCTCGACGCGATCTGGCTCGAGCGCGGCCTCTCGGCCAACACGCTCGGCGCCTATCGCGCCGACCTGCTTGCGCTGCAGCGCTGGCTGGCGCAGCGCGACAGGAGCCTGATCTACGCTACGCGCGCCGATCTGCTGGGGTTCATCGCCTGGCGTGCCAAGGAAGGCGCCAAGCCGCGATCGACGGCACGGCAGCTGTCGAGCTTCCGGCGCTTCTATCGCTTCCTGTTGCGCGAGGCGGTCATCGGCGAGGATCCCACGCTGAAGATCGACATGCCGAAGATTGGCCGCGCATTGCCGCAGTCGATGACCGAAGGCGAGGTCGAGTCGCTGCTGAACGCCCCCGACGTCAACGACCCGGTCGGTCATCGTGACCGCACCATGCTCGAAGTGCTTTACGCCACGGGGCTGCGCGTGTCCGAGTTGATCAACCTGCGCCAGGGGCAGATCAACCTCAACCAGGGCGTTCTGCGCGTGCGCGGCAAGGGCGATCGCGAGCGGCTGATTCCGCTCGGCGAGGAAGCGCAGCGGTGGCTGCGCGAGTTCGTCAACGGGCCGCGCGTGGAGATCCTGCTCGAGCGGCATACGGAATACCTGTTCCCGACCCGCCGTGGCGACCGCATGACCCGCCAGGCCTTCTGGCACATCATCAAGCGCTACGCCCGCAAGGCAGGCATCGGCGGCAAGCTCTCGCCTCACACTCTTCGACATGCCTTTGCCACGCACCTGCTGAACAACGGCGCGGACCTGCGCGTGGTGCAGATGCTGCTCGGTCACAGCGATCTGTCGAACACGCAGATCTACACGCACGTGGCACTCGAGCGGCTCAATGACGTCCACGCGCATAACCATCCCCGGGGTTAAGTGCCCGGCGTGCTAGAATCCGGCGCCCGCTGGAATTGAACCCGCTGCCACGCGGCGCGGTCGAACACAGCGTCGAATAACCGACCGGGATCTGGCCATGAAGCGATTCAGTATATTTCTCGTGCTGCTGGTTGCCGCCGGCAGCGCACTGGCGGCCGACGAGCTGGCACAGCTGCGCCAGAAGCTGCTCCCTGTTTACCCCGACGTGCGCCTCGACCAGTTGAGCGCCACGCCGATACCGGGGCTATTCGAGCTGCGGATCGGCGCCCAGGTGGTCTACGTTTCGGCCGACGCACGCTTCATGGTCCGTGGCGACATCTATGACATTCGCGGCAACGACAACGTCACTGAGGCGCGCCGCGCCGAGGCACGGATCGCCGCGATGCGCGATGTCGGCGAAGACCAGATGGTGATCTTCTCGCCGAAGCAGGTGAAGCACACGATTACCGTGTTCACGGATATCGATTGCGGTTACTGCAGGAAGCTGCACCGGGAGATCGACCAGTACCTCGCCGCGGGCATTCGCGTGCGCTACATGTTCTTCCCGCGCAGCGGCCCGGGTACCGACAGTTGGCACAAGGCTGAGCAGGTGTGGTGCTCGCCGGATCGGAAAGGCGCGATGACGAAAGCCAAGGCGGGCGAGAAGCTCAATGCGAAGCCCTGCAGTCCGAACCCGGTGCAGCAGCACTATGCGGCGGGTATGTTGTTCGGCGTGCAGGGCACGCCGGCAATCGTCACCGACACGGGCGAGCTGGTGCCGGGGTACGTCTCGGCGGCGGAGCTGTCTTCCTACTTCAAGGACCCCAAGGGCTCCTGAAGTCCGCTGCAATGGCCGGCTAG
>CAYOFE010000108.1:0-9871 GCA_964403135.1 uncultured Chromatiaceae bacterium
TCGCAGTTTTAAACTGCGAATCTGCGACCCGGCACCAACGTCCAACGTCATGCCAGGCAAGGTTTTCATCAAGACGCACGGTTGCCAGATGAACGAGTACGACGCCGCCCGCATGGCGGACGTGCTCCGCGAAAGCCACGGCTTCGAAGCGACCGGCAATCCTGAAGAGGCTGACGTGCTGCTGCTGAACACCTGCTCGGTGCGCGAGAAGGCGCAGCAGAAGGTGTTCTCCCAGCTCGGCGTGTGGCGCGAAATCAAGGAGCGCCGCCCGCATGTCGTCATCGGCGTGGGTGGATGTGTTGCGAGCCAGGAGGGTGCCGCGCTCGCCGAGCGCGCTCCGTGCGTGGACCTCGTCTTCGGTCCGCAGACTCTGCACCGGCTTCCGGCCATGCTCGATGCGGTCGGCCGGCATGGACAACCGGTAGTGGATGTCAGTTTTCCGGAGATCGAGAAATTCGATCGCCTGCCGGCGCCGCGTGCCGACGGCCCGACCGCCTTCGTCTCGGTGATGGAGGGCTGCAGCAAGTACTGTACTTACTGCATCGTGCCCTATACCCGCGGCGAGGAAGTCAGCCGCCCCGTCGATGACGTGCTCGCGGAGATTCGCCGGCTCGCCGAGCAGGGCGTGCGCGAGGTCACTCTGCTCGGCCAGAACGTCAATGGCTACCGGGGCCTGGACCGGGCCGGACGGAAGTCGGACCTGGCGACGCTGATTCGCGCGGTCGCCGGGGTGGATGGCATCGATCGCATTCGCTTCACTACGTCGCACCCGATTCATTTCCGCGAGCCGCTGATCCGGCTCTACGCCGAGGTGCCGAAGCTCGCGCGCTTTCTGCACCTGCCGGTGCAGAGCGGCTCCGACCGGGTGCTTGCGCTGATGAAGCGCGGCTACACCGCGCTCGGCTACAAGGAGCGCATCCGCCGCCTGCGCGAGGTCTGTCCGGACATCTGCATTTCTTCGGATTTCATCGTCGGATTCCCGGGCGAGACCGAGGTCGATTTCCAGGGGACGATGGGCCTGATCGAGGACATTGGTTTCGACCAGTCTTTCAGCTTTATCTACAGCCGCCGGCCGGGCACGCCGGCAGCCACTTTCGCGGACGATACGCCGCGCGACGAGAAACTGCGCCGCCTGGAGGTTCTGCAGGCGCGCATCAATGAGCAGGCCCGCGCCATCAGTCGCGCCATGGTCGGCTCGGTGCAGCGCGTGCTGGTGACCGGCACATCGAAGAAGAGCGCACGCCAGCTCGCCGGCAAGACCGAGAACAACCGCTGGGTTAACTTCGACGGCGACGCGCGCCTCGTCGGCCAGTTTGCCGACGTCGTGATCACCGAGGCGCTGCCGAACTCGCTGCGCGGCCGATTGCAGTCGGCGGTGGCGGCGTGAGCGCGCCACGGCTTTTGAACACCGCAACCGAAACCAACGATCTCGTTCTCGAGCCCGCCGACAACCGTGTGTTGGCGAACTTGTGCGGCCAGTGCGACGAGCACCTGCGCCAGATCGAGCAGCGCCTTGGCGTGCAGATCAGCAACCGCGGCAATCACTTCCGTGTGGCAGGCCCCGCGGGCGCTTCGCGCCTCGGTGTGCAGCTGCTGCGCGAGCTTTTCGGTATCGCGGGCCGCGAGCCGCTGGATGCGCAGCGCGTGCATGTGGCGCTGCAGGCCTCGGCCATCGCCGAGCAGGGTGAGGCGCTCGAAGCAGGCACAGCGGTCGACGCCGGCGTTCGCGCGGCGGTCGAGGCGGACGAGGGTCCCGCGGTGAAGACCCGGCGGCTGTTCATCCGGCCGCGCGGCCCGAACCAGCGCGCTTACCTTGCCGCCATTCGCGAGCACCCGCTGTGCTTCGGCATCGGGCCGGCCGGCACCGGCAAGACCTATCTTGCGGTGGCGAGCGCGGTCGAGGCGCTCGAGCAGGAGCGGGTGCGGCGCATCGTGCTGGTGCGCCCGGCGGTGGAGGCCGGCGAGCGGCTGGGATTCCTGCCCGGGGATCTTGCGCAGAAGGTCGATCCGTATCTGCGGCCCATGTACGACGCGCTCTACGACATGATCGGTTTCGATCGCGTGGCGCGGCTGGTGGAGCGCAATGTGATCGAAGTCGCCCCGCTTGCTTACATGCGCGGCCGCTCGCTCAATGAGAGCTTCATCATTCTCGACGAGGCGCAGAACACCTCGGTCGAGCAGATGAAGATGTTCCTGACGCGCATGGGATTCGGTTCGCGCGTCGTTGTGACGGGCGACATCACGCAGGTAGACCTGCCGCGACGGCAGCTCTCTGGCCTGCGCCACGTGATGCGGGTGCTGGAAGGAGTTCCCGGCATCAGCTTCACGTTTTTTTCACCTCAGGACGTGGTTCGCCACGAGCTGGTGCAGCGGATCGTCGAGGCATACGAGGCCCGCGACGCCGCTGAGCCGGCCGAGGACGCTGCGCCGGGCCCCGGCCCGGAGCCGGAACAGGCTTGAGCACGCCGCCGCGGACACCCGGGCCGACGGTCGAAGTGCAGCTTGCGACACGTTCGGCGAAGCTCCCGCGCGGTGCGAGTATCCCGCGCTGGGTGCTGGCGGCGGTGGCCGGGGCACCACCCGCCGGCCGCTGCCACGTCACCGTGCGCCTGGTGGGCTGGCGGGAGGGGCGGCTTTTGAACGAGAATTTCCGGGGCAGGAAGGGCGCAACCAACGTGCTCGCATTCACCGCTCCGGCCGGCCGCGGGCAAGCGGGCGCAGAGCGGGAGCTGGGCGACATCGCCATTTGCCTGCCGCTCGTGCATAGGGAAGCGGCGGAGCAGGGCAAGCGTTCGCTCGCGCACCTTGCCCACCTCGTCGTGCACGGCACGTTGCACCTGCTCGGGCATGAACACGACAGCGGCGCGGCGGCCCGCCGCATGGAAGCCCTGGAGAAGAAAATCCTGCGCAGGCTCGGATTTCCCGATCCGTATCGAGCGGTAACGGTCGCGCGCGGGGGCGTGCATACTGAATCATGAACGAGAACGAAGAACCGCCTGAATCGGGCGCACGGTCCGGCGCCTGGATGGCGCGCCTGCGCAGGCTGCTGCGCGGCGAGCCTGGCAGCCGTGAGGACATCATCGAATTTCTGCGCGAGGGTCATTGGGCCTCGATCCTGGACCCGGACGAAGTGGCTATGCTCCAGGGCGTGCTGGAAGTCTCGCAGACGCAGGTGCGTGAGGTGATGATTCCACGCTCGCAGATGGTGGTGCTGGAGCGCGATGCGCCCCGGCAGGAAATCTTCCGCACCATCATCGAGGCGGGCCATTCGCGCTTCCCGGTCATCGGCGAGGACCGCGACGAGGTGGTCGGGGTATTGCTGGCAAAGGACCTGTTGCGCTATTTCGTCGAGACGCCAGATCAGCCGTTCGACCTGCGCAAGTTCATCCGCCCGGCGATTTTCATCCCGGAAAGCAAGCGGTTGAACACCCTGCTCAAGGAATTTCGCATCAGCCGCAACCATATCGCGATCGTGGTCGACGAGTACGGCGGCACGGCGGGGCTCCTGACCATCGAGGACGTGCTCGAGGAGATCGTCGGCGAAATCGGCGACGAGTACGACGCGCAGGAAGCCGCGCCGATCCAGAAGCAGGACGAGAACCGCTGCCAGGTGCTGGCCCTGACGCGCATCGAGGACTTCAACGAGTACTTTGGCAGCCAGCTGGAGAACGAGGACTACGACACGGTTGGCGGCCTGGTGATGTACCAGCTCGGCAGGCTGCCGCGCAAAGGCGAGAGCCTGTCCTACGGCGGATTTCGCTTCAAGGTCCAACAGGCCGACCGGCGCCGCATCCATGCGCTCGAGGTGAGCCGCGAGCCGCCGGCCGAGACCGGCGATTGATCGGGCGAGTCGCGAACGCCGTCACGCGTGAGCGGCTGATCGTCACGCTAAGCGGCGCGCTGCTGCCGGCGAGCTTCGCGCCGTTCGGTGCCTGGTACCTGGCGTTGCCGCTGCTGGCGCTGTTATTCCGCTTCTGGGACACCAGCCCGCGCGAGGCCGCATGGCGCGGCTTCTGGTTCGGCGCCGGCGCATTCACGGCTGGTACCTACTGGCTCTATCACAGCGTGCGCACCATCGGCGGCACACCGCTGCCAGTGGTGTTGCTGGTCATCGGCGGGCTGGTGCTCATCATGGCCGCGTACCTCGCCGCCTGTGGCTGGCTCGCGGCGCGGCTGCGTCCGGGGCGAGCGGCATGGGCATGGGCTGCGCTGATCGTTCCAGCGCTCTGGATCCTCACCGAATGGCTGCGCGGCTGGGTGCTCACCGGTTTCCCCTGGTTCACCATCGGCTATGGGCAGATCGACGGGCCGTTCGCGGCCTGGGCGCCGCTCGCCGGCGTGTATGGCGCGTCGGCGGTCGCGGTGGTGCTGGCCGGCGCGCTGGCAGCGCTGGCGCTCGGTGGCAGGCGCGATCGCCTGATCGGGGGCGCATTGGTCATGCTGCTCGCGGCGGCCACGGCACTTCTGCACGGCCGGGTTTGGACAGAGCCGGTCGGTGGCGAGCTTCGCGTCAGCCTCGTGCAGGGAGCGATTCCGCAGTCGCTGAAATGGCAGCCGGGCGAGCGCGAGGCCACCCTCGATCTGTACACGCGCCTGACGCTTGAGCTGCGCGGTCAGGACCTGGTGATCTGGCCGGAGGCCGCCGTCCCGGTGCCCGACACCATGGTGCGCGACTACCTGGCCGAGATGGGCGCGCTTGCGCAGGCACGCGGCATGCAGCTCCTGATCGGTATCCTCACCCACGACGAGGAAACCGACGAGTACCGAAACTCGCTGCTGGCGGTGGCCGATCCGCCGGGCGTCTACCACAAGCGCCACCTCGTGCCGTTCGGCGAGTTCTTCCCGGTGCCCGGGTTCGTGCGCCAATGGATGCGCATGGCGAACCTGCCGTACCAGGACATCGCGCGCGGCGAGGAACGCCAGGCGCCGCTGCGCGCGAGCGAGGTAACTTTCGCGCCCACCATCTGCTACGAGGACGCCTATGGCGCCGAGCAGCTCGGATTTCTGCCCGAGGCGCAGATGCTGGTGAACGTAAGCAACGACGCCTGGTTCGGCGATTCCATCGCGCCGCACCAGCACTTGCAGATCGCGCGCATGCGCTCGCTCGAAACCGGCCGATACATGCTTCGCAGCACCAACACCGGGATTACCGCGATCATCGACGAGCGCGGGCGGGTGACCCGCCAGATTCCGCAGTTCGAACCGGCAGTGCTGACCGGCACCGCGCAACCGTTTACCGGTGCCACGCCCTACGTGCGCACCGGCAACTGGCCGGTGCTGCTGCTCTGCGGGCTCGCTGTCGCAGCCTCCCTGTGGGAGCGACGCAAGTCGCGATAAGCCCCCGCCTGATGCGGTGGCCGCAGCCGCGGCTACGGCGCAGACCAGCGCAAACAGAGTCGGGCCGACTGCCGGGTGAGGCGGCTGGTGTATCCTTGCCGTCCTATTTTCGGGCGGAACCGTGACCGTGACTGACATCCCCTACCGGCCCGCGGAGGTCGAGGCCGAGGCCCAGCGATACTGGGACGAACACCAATCCTTCCGCGTCAGTGAAGATCCCGCGCGGGAGAAGTTCTACTGCCTGTCCATGTTCCCGTACCCGAGCGGTCGGCTGCACATGGGGCACGTGCGTAACTACACCATCGGCGATGTCATCAGCCGCTACCAGCGCATGCGAGGGAAAAATGTGCTGCAGCCGATGGGCTGGGATGCCTTCGGGTTGCCGGCCGAGAACGCCGCCATGGCCAACGGCGTGCCGCCAGCCAAGTGGACTTACGACAATATCGCCTACATGCGCGGGCAGCTGAAGTCGCTCGGCTTCGCCATCGACTGGAGCCGCGAGCTCGCCACCTGCCGGCCCGAGTACTACCGCTGGAACCAGTGGCTGTTCCTGCGCATGCTGGAGAAGGGCATCGCCTACCAGACCACCGGCGTGGTCAACTGGGACCCGGTGGATCAGACGGTGCTCGCCAATGAGCAGGTGATCGACGGGCGCGGCTGGCGCACCGGGGCGCTGGTCGAGAAGCGCGAGATCCCGATGTACTACCTGCGCATCACCGCCTACGCGGAGGAGCTGCTCAAGGCGCTCGATACGCTACCCGGCTGGCCTGAGCGCGTGCGCACCATGCAGGCCAACTGGATCGGACGTTCCGAGGGGCTGGAGATCGATTTCGCCGTTGAGGACCACGATGAGCACGTCACGGTGTTCACCACCCGCCCGGATACCCTTTATGGCGTGACCTACATGGCGATTGCCCCGGAGCATCCGCTGGCAATCGCCGCGGCAGCTGGCGACGCCGATCTGCGCGAGTTCCTGGAGGAGTGCCGGCACCAGGGTGTCACGGAAGCCGCACTCGAGACCGCGGAGAAACGTGGCATGCCGACCGGCCTGTACGCGATTCACCCACTGACGGGCGATCGCGTGCCCGTGTGGGTGGCGAACTTCGTGCTGATGGGCTACGGCACCGGCGCGGTGATGGCGGTGCCGGGGCACGATGCTCGCGATTTCGAGTTCGCGCACAAGTATGCGCTGCCGATCCAGCAGGTGATCGCCCTGCGCACGCCGTTGCCGCCGCACCTGGCGCCGGAGCTGAGCTACGACCCGGAGAAATGGAAGGACTGGTACGCCGACAAGAGCAATCCCGCCGCGATGTGCGTGAACTCCGGCGAGATCGACGGCATGAACTGCGCGCAGGCCTTCGAGCATCTGGCGAAGAAGTTCGAGGCGGAAGGCCGTGGCGCCCGCCGCGTCAATTTCCGCCTGCGCGACTGGGGGGTGAGCCGCCAGCGCTACTGGGGTTGCCCGATTCCGATCATCTACTGCGGCAAGTGTGATGCGGTGCCGGTGCCGGAGGAGCAACTGCCGGTGGTGCTGCCGGAGGACGTGGTGTTCATGGGCACCGGTTCGCCGATCAAAGCGGATCCGGAGTGGCGAAAAACCACCTGCCCGCAATGCGGCGGCCCGGCCGAGCGCGAGACCGACACCTTCGATACCTTCATGGAGTCGAGCTGGTACTACGCGCGCTATACCTCGCCGGGCGCTGGCGATCTCGTCGATGAGCGCGCCAATTACTGGTTGCCGGTCGACCAGTACATCGGCGGCATCGAACACGCGATCATGCACCTGATGTACTTCCGCTTCTACCACAAACTCATGCGCGACGCCGGCATGGTGAGCAGCGACGAGCCGGCGACGAACCTGCTCTGCCAGGGCATGGTGATCGCCGATACCTTTTATCGCGAGGAAGAAGTCGAGACGGATGACGGGGCCACGGTTTCCGGCAGCCGCACCGGCACGGCGAAATCGAAACAACTGGTCAAGCATTGGATAAATCCGTCTGACGTCGACGTGCGCCGCGACGAGAAGGGGAGGCCGCTGGGCGCGTCGCTGCGCGCCGATGGTCAGCCGGTGTTGATCGGCGGCAGCGAGAAGATGTCGAAGTCGAAGAACAACGGCGTCGACCCGCAGGCCATGGTCGACAAGTACGGCGCCGACACCGTGCGCCTGTTTTCGATGTTCGCGGCGCCGCCGGAACAATCGCTGGACTGGAACGAGTCTGGCGTCGAGGGCATGGCGCGCTTTCTGCGACGGCTGTGGAACCAGGCGCACCGGCACATCGCCGAGCTCGGCGATGTTGCGGCTGCACCGCTGGACACAGCCTCCCTCAGCCCGGCGGCGAAGACGCTGCGCCGGCAACTGCATGAGACCATCCAGAAAGTCGGCGACGATTACGGCCGCCGCTGCACCTTCAACACCGCCATCGCCGCCGTGATGGAGCTGTTGAACGCGCTGGCGAAGTTCGACGAGACCGGCGACAACGCCCGCGCCTTGCGGCAAGAGGCATTCACCGCCGTCACCTTGTTGCTCAATCCGATAATCCCGCACACCGCGCATGTGCTCTGGCAGGAGCTCGGCCATGCCGAAAGCCTCCTCGAAGACCAACCTTTCCCGCAGCACGACCCGGCAGCGCTGCAGCGCGACGCGCTCACCATGGCGGTGCAAGTGAACGGCAAGCTTCGCGGTACCATCGAGGCGGCGGTGGGCGCCGCGCGTGAAGACATTGAAGCGCTGGCTCTCGCCGAGACCAACGTCGCCCGCTTCCTGGAAGGGCAAACGGTGAAGAAGGTGATCGTGGTGCCGGGCAAGATCGTCAATATCGTCGCAGGTTGAACATGACACGATACCGTTTCGCCATCGCAATCGCCTTGCTCGCGCTTGCCGGCTGCGGCTTCCATCCGCGTGGCCAATACGCCTTGCCTGCCGACGTGGCTCCGCTGCGGGTGGAGGGCAGCGATGCCTACAATCCACTCGCGCTCGGGTTGACTCGTATGCTCGAGCGCAGCGGCAACGCAGCGTCGAATCAGTCGGCGGCCTCGGTGTTGAAAATCACCGGCGAGGCTTGGGAGAACGCACCGATTTCCATCGACCAGTTCGCGCAGGTGCGCGAATACAGCCTGCGATACCGCGTCGATTTCGTATTGCAATCGGCCGACGGGCAGCCGCGAACGGAGCCGCAGTCGATCGAGCTGCGCCGCGAATACGCTTTCGATCAGGACGCGTCTGCCGGCAGCCCGGCCGAGCAGGAGCTGATTCGGCGCGAACTGCAACGCGACATGGAAGCCGCCATCCTGCGGCGTCTTGACGTGCTGCTGCGGCCCAAGCCCTGATGGAACTGCGGCCCGATCGCTTCGAGCGCCAGCTCGCCAGCGAGCCGCTGAAGCCGGTCTATCTGATTGCCGGCAGCGAACCGTTGCTGGTGCTCGAATGCGCCGATGCGCTGCGGCGCAAGGCGCGTGAAGAAGGCTACGGCGAGCGAGAAGTCTTCGATGCCGAAGGCAGCTTCGACTGGAACACGCTGAGCCTGGGGCTGGCATCGCTCAGCTTGTTCTCCACCCGCCGTTTGTTCGATTTGCGTCTGCCCAGCGGCAAGCCGGGCCGCGACGGCAGCGAGGCGATCCAGGCTTTTTGCCGGAATCCGCCGCCGGACACGGTATTGCTGATCACCGCGCAGGACTGGAGCCGCCAGCACGCCGGAAAATGGAGCGAAGCCATCGCCAGCGTCGGTCATTTCGTGCAGGTGTGGCCGGTGAAGGTGCACGAGCAGGGCGAATGGTTGCAGCGCCGCTTGCGCGCGCGTGGACTGGCGGCATCGGCGCAGGCGGTGGCATTGCTGGCCGAGCGGGTGGAAGGCAACTTGCTGGCAGCGGCGCAGGAAATCGAAAAACTTTCCTTGTTGCTCGATAGTGGCAGCGAAGCCGGCCGCGGCGAGGAGATCGATGCGAGGACGATGCAGTCATTGATCGCCGATTCGGCGCGTTTCGACGTATTCGGTTTGGTCGAGGCGGCGCTGGCCGGCGATGCCTCGCGCGGCGTGCGCATGCTTCGATCCTTGCGCCGTGAGGGCGAGCAGGTGCCGGGCCTGTTGCCGGTGCTGGCGATGGAGCTGTTGCGACTGGCGCAACTGGCGCGCGTGCAGGCCGACGGCGGCAACCTCGCGGCGGCGATGCGCGAAGCGCGCGTCTGGGAAAGCAAGCAGGCCTTGTACCGGCGCGCACTCGACCGCCATCCGGCAGCGCGCTGGGAGGCTTTCGTCGGCGAAGCGGGGCGGGTGGACCGCATGGCCAAGGGGCGCGAAAGCGGCGACGCCTGGCTGGCGCTCGAGCGCCTGCTGGCGGCGATCGCCGATGCGCGCGCCCGCCGGCTGCTTGCCTCGTGAGCTTGCGCATTCTCTACGGCGGTACCTTCGATCCGGTGCATGCCGGGCATCTGGCGGTGGCAGCGATGGCGCGGGATGTATTCAACGCCGACATCGCGCTGCTTCCCGCCGCCGATCCACCGCATCGCCCGGATACGGCCGCCAGCGCGGCGCAGCGC
>CAYOFE010000109.1:0-9839 GCA_964403135.1 uncultured Chromatiaceae bacterium
GGCCCCGCCGGGGCCGCCCTTATCGGCGCCCGCTGCCGCGAGGCCCGGGATCTGCACGACGTTGAAATAATAGAGCAGCCCGATCCACATGACGCCGGAGATGATATGCAGCCAGCGGTCCAGGTTGGCGAAGTCGAAGCCCCCGCCGCCCCCGGCCGCGCTGAGCGCAATAGAAACGATTCCCATCAATACCAGGCCGGTGATGATCGCGCCGTTGACGCTGTTCAATGGATTCATGAGTGTCTCCCCCTTGGTGGCTCGGCCAGGACCGCCCAGCGGCCGCCCCGGCTGTGACGCGATGGAAGGATAGGTGAGCAGTCTAAATAGTTCAATTGTCAGGAGGTTTCCGCTTCGGCCACCGGTACGGGCAGGCGGCAGTCATAAACCCGCCGGAAGCGGTTGACGATGAGGCAGAACAGATCGGCGGTGTGCTCCGCATCGTAAGCCGCGGAGTGGGCCGCGGATTCGTCCCAGGGCAGGCCAGCGGCAAGGACGGCACGGGAGAGCACGGTCTGGCCAAATGCTACGCCGGCGAGCGTGGCCGTATCGAAGATACTGAAGGGATGAAACGGGTTGCGCCGGATGTCGCAGCGCGTGACCGCCTCGTTCAGGAAGCCGAGGTCGAAATGGGCGTTGTGGCCCACCAGCACCGCGCGGGTACAGCCAGTCGCTTTCAGCTCATGACGCACGTCGCGGAACACCCGTTGCAGCGCGTCGCGTTCAGGGATCGCCGGGCGCAGCGGGTGATGCGGGTCGATCCCGGTGACCTGCAATGCAGCGGGGTCCAGGTTGGCATTCGAAAAAGGCATCACGTGCTGGGCCACCGTTGGTCCGCGGCAGAGTTGTCCTTCACCGTCCAGGCGCAGCAGCACGGCGGCGATCTCGAGCAGGGCGTCGGTCTTCGCGTTGAATCCGCCGGTCTCTACGTCGACCACGACGGGCAGAAAGCCGCGGAAGCGCTCGGCCATCGCCGCGGTTCCCGACGCAGACGGGGTTTCGGCCGGCGTGGCGGCCATCAGCTGCCAGCCAGGGGCCGGCCGATCAGGCGGCCGACGTCGCTGCCGTGATCGAGCAGCAGGTTCAGCGTCAGGCGCACGCCGAACCCGGTTACGCCGCCGGGCACGTGCGCGAGGCCCTGCTTGCGCCATGCGGAGCTCAGGTCGACGTGCAGCCACGGCGTCTGCTTCGGCACGAATCGTTGCAGGAAGCGCGCCGCGAGGATGTGATCGCCGGCATTCTCCGCCGAGCACTGCAGGACGTCGGCCACGTTCGACTTGATGTCTTCGTCGAAGTCCTCGTCCATCGGGAACGGCCAGATGCGTTCGCCGGATTGCTTGCCGGCGGCGAGCACTGGCGGTGTCAGCGCCGGGCGGTTGGTGAAGACGCCGCTGTAGCGCTCGGTGAGCGCACCGATGCAGGCGCCGGTCAGCGTGGCGTAGTCGATCATGAGTGCCGGTTTCTCGCGCCCGGCAAGCACCAGCGTGTCGGCGAGCGCCATGCGCCCTTCGGCATCGGTGTGCAGTACCTCGATGGTCAGGCCGTTCGCCGCGGTGACGACATCGCGCGGCTTGTAGGCCTCGGCGCTGATGCGGTTTTCCGTGAGGGCGAGCCAGCAGTCCACCGCAATCGGCAGCTTCAGCCGCGTGATGGCCAGCAGCACGCCGAGCGCAACGGCGCTGCCGCACATGTCCTGGTGCATATCCTTCATGTGCGCGAAGCTCTTCAGGTTCGTGCCGCCGGTGTCGAAAATAACGCCTTTGCCAATGAGCGCGATGTCGGGCTGCGTCTGCTTGCGCGGCCGGTAGGACAGGTGGGCAATTCCGGCATCGCGTGTGGCATTGCCCTGGGCGACGGCGAGGAAGGCGCCGGCACCGAGGTTCTGCAGCGCGGTCACGTCGAGAAAGCGCATGCTCCAGTCGTGGTGCTCGGCGAGCTCCGCGAGAATTTCCCGGTAGCTGGTGGCCGTCAGCCGGTTCGGCGGCAGCGCCGTGAGCCAGCGCACCAGGTTGGCGGCTTCGATTTCGGCGAGCGGGCGCGCGAGGTCGATCCGTTGCGAGTGCCCGAGCAGCTTCACCTGTTGGAGCTGCGGTTCGCGTTTTTTCTCCTTGCGATAGTCGGGCAACCGGAAGCTGTGCGCGCCGGCCGCGAGCAGCAGCGCCTGCCGAAGCGCCGTAGCGGCCGCACTATCGAAGCCGCAGACGAGGATGCCGAGCGAACGCGGCCGGTTGGCCAGGGCATCGGCGATGATCTCACCGGCAAATTTCAGCTGACGAAAACCGTCGCCGGCCATCTGTCCGTCCGTCAGTTCGGGAACCTGACCGAGCGTGATTCCGGTGGCTGCCCTGTTGGCGAGCCGACTGCGAATGAGCGCATGATCGCGATCACCACCGCGCCGCTGCATGAGTGCGCGGAGCCTGGCGGCTTCCGGCAGGTTTGCCCACGCCTTGTCGCCAGCGCGCGGCGCAATCGCGATGACGAGGTGATCGAGGTCATCGAGCGATTTGCGCGTTGCCGTGCCGGTCACCTGGCTGACGCGGAACGGCAGTCGTTCTGGCAATAGTTCGGACATGGCGGCTCGCGCTCCTTGGTGGCGTGCGCCAGCACCGGGTTTGGCTTGACCTGTCCCGGGGAAAACGCCGATCATAACGACGGCTTCCGGGAACCCGATATCGTGCGCTCGGGCATTATAGAGCAGGGCGTGGGCGCTGCGTTTTCACACGGATCAGCAATCCATCGTGCCGGATTTCAACCGCTTCGACGATATCGACCCGCAGGAGACCCAGGAGTGGGTCGAGTCGATCGACTCGGTGTTGCGCAGCCACGGGGCCGAGCGCGCGCATTTTCTGCTGAACCAGATGATCGATCATGCGCGCCGCTCCGGCGCGTATCTGCCGTACAGCCCGAATACCGCGTATCTCAACACGATTCCGGTCGGCCAGCAGCCGGAGTACCCGGGCGATCGGGCGATTGAGCGCCGGCTCGAGGCCATCATCCGCTGGAACGCGATGGCCATGGTCGTGCACGCAAACCGGATCAGCTCGGAGTACGGCGGGCACATTGCTTCCTACGCCTCCTCGGCGACGCTCTACGAGGTGGGATTCAATCACTTCTGGCGCGCCCCGCACGAGGGGCACGGCGGCGATCTCATTTTCATCCAGGGCCATTCCTCGCCCGGCATCTATGCGCGGGCGTTCCTGGAGGGGCGGCTCAGCGAAGAGCAGCTGCGGCACTTCCGCCGCGAAGTCGGCGGGCAGGGGCTGTCGTCGTATCCGCATCCGTGGCTGATGCCGGAGTTCTGGCAGTTCCCGACGGTGTCGATGGGCCTCGGGCCGATGATGGCGATTTTCCAGGCCCGCTTCATGCGCTACCTCGAACATCGCGGTATCACCGACACCAGCGATCGCAAGGTGTGGTGTTTTCTCGGCGACGGCGAGATGGACGAGCCCGAGTCGATGGGCGCGATCACCATGCCGGTGCGCGAGAAGCTCGACAACCTGGTCTTTGTGATCAACTGCAACCTGCAGCGGCTCGACGGGCCGGTGCGCGGCAACGGCAAGATCATCCAGGAGTTGGAGGCCGCCTTTCAGGGCGCCGGCTGGAACGTCGTCAAGGTGCTGTGGGGCTCGGGTTGGGACCCGCTGCTCGCCAAGGACCACCAGGGACTGCTGCGCCGGGTGATGGAAGAGTGCGTGGACGGCGAGTACCAGGCATTCAAGGCGATGGGCGGCGCCTTCACGCGCGAGCATTTCTTCGGCAAGTACCCCGAGCTGAAGTCGATGGTCGCCAACATGTCCGACGAGGAGATCTGGCGGCTGAAGCGCGGCGGTCACGACGCGATCAAGGTGTTTGCCGCCTACGATCGCGCGATGAAACACCAGGGTTCGCCAACCGTCATCCTCGCCAAGACGGTCAAGGGATTCGGCATGGGCGAGGCGGGCGAGAGCAAGATGACAGCCCACCAGGCGAAGAAGCTCGATGTGGATGATCTGATCGCGTTCCGCGACCGGTTCAACATCCCGGTGTCGGACATCAACATCGACAGCGTGCCGTTCTACAAGCCGCCCGAGGAGAGCGAAGAGATTCACTACCTGCGCCAGCAGCGCGAGAAGCTCGGTGGCGCGTTGCCGGCACGGCGCACGCGCATCACGCGGCTCGAAGTACCGCCGCTCGAGGCTTTCCAGGCCCAGCTCGAAAGCTCCGGTGAGCGCGAGCTGTCCACCACCATGGCTTTCGTGCGCATTCTCACGCGGCTGGTGCGCGACGAGCAGATCGGCAAGTACATCGTGCCGATCGTCGCCGACGAAGCGCGCACCTTCGGCATGGAGGGCATGTTCCGCCAGATCGGCATCTACTCCTCCGTGGGCCAGTTGTATCGCCCGCAGGATGCCGATCAGCTGATGTACTACAAGGAGGACAAGCAGGGGCAGATCCTCGAGGAGGGCATCAACGAGGCGGGCGCCTTCTGCTCGTGGCTCGCCGCGGCCACGAGCTACACGAATCACGGCGTACCGATGATTCCCTTCTACATTTTCTACTCGATGTTCGGCTTCCAGCGCATCGGCGATTTCATCTGGGCCGCGGGCGACATGCAGGCGCGCGGCTTTTTGATCGGCGGCACCGCCGGGCGCACCACGCTCGCCGGCGAAGGCCTGCAGCACCAGGACGGGCACAGCCTGCTGCTGGCCTCCACCGTGCCGAATTGCACCTCCTATGACCCTGCATTCAGCTACGAGCTGGCCGTGATCGTGCAGGACGGGTTGCGTCGCATGTACACCGAGGGCGAGCGGCGCTTCTATTACATCACCTGCATGAACGAGAACTACGCGCAGCCGGCGATGCCGGAAGGTGTGGCCGAAGGCATCCTGCGCGGCATCTACCCGGTGCGCGCCGGCGGCAAGGGCCAGCTGCGCGTGCAACTGATGGGTTCGGGCACCATCCTGCGCGAGGTGCTGGCGGCGGCCGACATGCTGGAGAACGACTACAGGGTGCAGGCCGACGTCTGGAGCGTGACCAGCTTCACCGAGCTGCGCCGCGAGGGGCTCGACTGCGAGCGCTGGAACCTGCTGCACCCGGGCGAAACGCCGCGCGTGCCGTACCTGGCAGCCACGCTGGCCGGGCGCAAAGGGCCGTTCGTCGCGGCGAGCGATTACATGCGCATCGTGCCCGACCAGGTTCGCGCCTGGGTGCCGGGCCGATACGTCGTGCTCGGCACTGACGGTTACGGGCGCAGCGATTCGCGCGCGGCGCTGCGCGATTTTTTCGAGGTGGACCGCCGGTACATCGTGATCGCGTCCTTGCGCGCGCTCGCCGACGAGGGCGCGATCGACGCCAGCGTGGTGCGCGAGGCCATTGAACGCCTCCAGGTCGATCCCGGGCGGCCCAATCCGGTACATTGCTGAGCGTATGAGCGAGAAACAGGAAATCCGCGTCCCGAACCTTGGGGATTTCAGCAACGTCGAGATCGTCGAGGTGCCGGTGAAGGCTGGCGACACCGTACAGGCCGAGGCGCCGCTGATCACGCTGGAGACCGACAAGGCGGCGATGGATGTGCCGGCCCCCGCCGCGGGAAAGATCGTCGAGATCAAGGTAAAGAAGGGCGATCGCGTATCCGAGGGCGACCTCGTCGCGATTATCGAGTTGAGCGCCGGCGCGGCGGGGAAGCCGGCTGCGCCCCCGGCGGCGGGAGCACCGCCCAAGCCTCCGCCCGCTGCGTCGTCGTCCGTGCCGCCGAAGCCGGCGCAATCGCCCCCAGCGGCAGCGCCGCGCCCGGCGCCGGCACTCGGCCCGATTGACGAGCAGAGTTTCGGCAAGGCCCACGCCAGCCCGGCGGTGCGCAAGTTCGCCCGCGAGCTTGGTGTGAACCTGGCGCAGGTCAAAGGCAGCGGTGCGAAGAACCGCGTGCTGCGGGAGGACGTGCAGGCCTACGTGAAGGCGATCCTCACCGGTCAGGCGGCCGCAGGCCCCGCGCTGCCGAAGGTGCCGGCGGTGGATTTCGCCAGGTACGGCGAAATCGAGATCAAGCCGCTGTCGCGGGTGCGGAAGATCTCCGGGCCACGATTGCTGGCCAGCTGGCTCAATATTCCGCACGTCACGCAGCATGACGAAGCCGACATCACTGCACTCGAGGAGCGCCGTCAGGCGCTGAAGGGCCGGGCCGAGGGCGCCGGAATCAAGCTGACGCCGCTGGCATTCATCATCCGCGCCTGCCTCGTCGCGTTGAAGGAATTCCCGGATTTCAACGCCTCGCTGACCGAGGACGGCACGGGGCTGGTGCACAAGAAATACCACCATATCGGTTTCGCCGCGGATACACCGCAGGGCCTGGTGGTGCCGGTGATCCGCGATGCGGACCAGAAGGACCTGTTCGCCATCGCGAAGGACCTGGCGGAGCTTAGCGCCAAGGCGCGCGAGGGCAAGATCAGCGCCGAGGAAATGCGCGGCGGCACCTTCACGGTGTCGAGCCTCGGCGGCATCGGCGGCACGTTCTTCACGCCCATCGTCAACGCCCCGGAAGTCGCGATCCTCGGCGTCGGCCGCGCCATGCAGAAGCCGGTATGGCAGGGCGGCGCCTTCGTGCCGCGGCTCATGCTGCCGCTGTCGCTGTCGTACGATCATCGCGTCATCGACGGGGCTACCGGCGCGCGCTTCTCGACCTTCCTGGTGAAGACGCTGGCCGACGTGGACCGGCTGGCCGGCTGATCGCGCATGGCGACCCGCATGGATCTGCGCGTGCCAGATCTCGGCGACTTCCACGACGTGGAAATCATCGAGGTGCACGTGCGGCCGGGCGAACAGATTGTCCGCGAGCAGCCGCTGATCACGCTCGTAAGCGATAAAGCGGCGATGGTGGTTCCGGCCACCGCGGCGGGCCGCGTGATTGCAGTGGCCGTGAGGAAGGGTGACCGCGTCTCGACCGGCGCGGTGATCCTGCAGCTCGAAGCCGAGGAGGGCGTTGTGGAATCGCCGCCGCCCGCCTCGGCACCGGCGAAGGCCGCGACGGCTCAGGCACCGAAGGCTGCGGCGCCGGATGTGGCACCGGTGCCGGGTAGCGCGCAGTACACGGGCAAGGTGGACATCGAGACCGATCTGCTGGTGCTCGGCGCGGGGCCCGGCGGTTACACCGCGGCATTCCGTG
Source organism: uncultured Chromatiaceae bacterium (assembly GCA_964403135.1). Taxonomy (GTDB): domain Bacteria; phylum Pseudomonadota; class Gammaproteobacteria; order Steroidobacterales; genus QUBU01. The sequence continues at coordinate 7,136 of CAYOFE010000109.1, forward strand.
CCGCCGATCTCGGGCTACAGGTCACGCTGGTCGAGCGCGGGCCGACGCTCGGTGGCGTGTGCCTCAACGTCGGCTGCATTCCGTCAAAGGCGCTGTTGCACGCGGCGCGCGTCATCGAAGAGGCCGAGGAGATGGCCGAGTGCGGCCTGCGCTTCGGCAAGCCCGAGATCGATGCCGCGCGCCTGCGCGACTGGAAGAACAAGGTGGTGGGCCGACTGACGGGCGGGCTCGCCGCACTCGCGAAGCAGCGCAAGGTGCAGGTGGTGCAGGGCACGGGGCGGTTCCTCTCGCCGCAGCACATGGAAGCGCACAACGGCGACAGCCGCCAGGTAATCGGCTTTCGCCAGTGCATCATCGCCGCGGGTTCGGAGTCGGCGCGCATCCCGGGGCTGCCCGATGATCCGCGCATCATCGATTCCACCGGCGCGCTCGAATTGAATCTCCCCGACAGCCTGCTCGTCGTCGGGGGCGGCATCATCGGGCTGGAGATGGGCACGGTGTACGACGCGCTCGGCGTGAAAGTCTCCGTCGTGGAACTGCTCGAGCAGTTGATGCCCGGTTGTGATCCGGACCTGCTGCGCCCGCTGGAGCGGCGCATCCGCAAGCGCTACCAGGCCGTGATGACGGGGACAAAGGTATCTGGAATCAAAGCGTTAAAAGACTCTGTTGAAGTAACCTTTGACCGTGCGGGCGCCCGTGAGAAGGCCCGCTACGGCGCGGTGCTGATCGCGGTGGGCCGCACGCCGAACGGCCGGCTGATCGCTGCGGAGAGGGCCGGCGTGCGCGTGAACGAGAGGGGCTTCATTCCCGTGGACAAGCAGATGCGCACCAGCGTGCCGCACATCTTCGCGATTGGCGACATCGCGGGTCAGCCGATGCTCGCGCACAAGGCGAGCCACGAGGGAAAAGTCGCGGCGGAAGTCGCCGCCGGCCACAAGCGCGCGTTCGACGCGCGGGTGATCCCGTCGGTGGCCTACACCGACCCCGAGATTGCCTGGGTGGGCGTGACGGAAACGCAGGCCAAGGCAGAGGGCATCGCCTACGGTAAAGGGGTATTTCCGTGGGCGGCGAGTGGGCGCGCGCTGGCGCTGAACCGCGACGAGGGGCTCACCAAGATTCTGTTCGACGAGACCACGCACCGCGTGATCGGGGCGGGCATCGTCGGCCCGAATGCCGGCGATCTGATCTCGGAAGTGGCGCTTGCCATCGAGATGGGCTGCGAGGCCGAAGACATCGGCCTCACCGTGCATCCGCACCCGACCTTGTCCGAAACCGTCGCGTTCGCCGCCGAGGCGTATGACGGCACGCTGACGGATCTGTACGTGCCGAAGAAGCGCTGAGCGATCACAGCCCGCCGGCCCCGGTCTCGGCGCGCGGATGTGGCTGAATGCGGGCGGCAGCTTTGCCGATCTTGGTGCGCGCGATCTCCAGGTCATACTGCGCCTGCAGGTTCTGCCAGATCTCGGCGCTGGTGCCGAAGTAGCGCGACAGGCGCAGTGCCATCTCGGCAGTTACCGCCCGGCGCCGGCGCACGATCTCGTTGACGGTCGGTGCGGATACCCCGATCTCCTTTGCCAGCCGATAGGCGCTCAGGCCGAGCGGCTGCATGAACTCATGGAGCAGGATGTCGCCGGGGTGCACCGATGCAAGACGTTTGGTGGCCATTAAAGCTCTCCTTAGTGGTAATCGGCAATCTCTACGTCCTCAGGTCCCGCCGGTGTCCAGCGGAAACACACCCGCCACTGATCGTTGATACGAATGCTGTGCTGCCCGGCGCGGTTGCCCCGGAGGGCTTCGAGCCGATTGCCGGGCGGAACCATGAGGTCGCGCAGATCAGCGGCCGCATCGAGGTATTTCAGTTTCTCGCGCGCCCGCTGCTGGATCTTGCTGTCCAGGCCTTTGGCGAACTGCCCGTCGAACACAGCGCGAGTCGCTGTGTCCCTGAACGAGCGGATCATGGCGCCGAATGTTAACGACAGGCGTTAATAACGTCAAGGGTTAATATCGCCGACGCCGAGACGATCCCTACGTGCCGAATGAAGAAGGGATAACGAGAAAATCGCCTCATTCCCGGGAGAATGGCTTTCCGGATGTATTTCCGGGTGTTTGCCCCGGATTGTCGGCTGGCCCGGCGGCTGTGTGGCTGGCGAGGCTGTCCGGGTGGAGATTTCGCCACAGGCGGCGGGCGGTGCGGTGCGCTACGAGCGTCACCGCCCGGAGACGACACTTCTCTATCAGCTCGTCGAGAGGCACGACCCGGCGTTCGTCGCGACGCTCGCCGAGCGGGGCCGCCAGCTGCCGGGCTACGTTCAGGAGGAGTTCGCAGCGTATCTGAAGTGCGGGCGCCTCGAGTACGGGTTCTTGCGGGTGCGCTGCACGGCCTGCCACGCGGAGCGGCTGGTGGCCTTTAGTTGCAAGCGCCGCGGGTTTTGCCCGAGCTGTGCGGCACGGCGCATGACCGAGAGTGCCGCGCTGCTGGTGGACGAGGTGCTGCCGCACGAGCCGCTGCGCCAGTGGGTTTTCTCGGTGCCGTTCCCGTTGCGGTATCTGTTTGCCACCGAGGCGGCCGCCATGGGCGCGGTGCTCGGCATCGTGTACCGGGCGAATGCCGCGCACCGCGTAAGGAAGGCCGGGCTCACGCAGGCCACCGCGCGCACCGGCGCGGTGACCCTCATCCAGCGCTTTGGCAGCGCGCTGAACCTCA
>CAYOFE010000110.1:0-9837 GCA_964403135.1 uncultured Chromatiaceae bacterium
CTTGCGACAGTAATTCCACGCAGAGAGGTGTCTCACGTTACATTGGCACAAACGGTATTGACTGCTCATGCGACTTCTCCCAGGCGCAGATGGCGGCCCCGAAGTGTCTTACGTCCCGCGGGAAGTCCAGTCAGCAAGCAACCCGGCCCGTACATCGTCATAACGGATAGCCGACCCTGGGACTTCGCGAAAGATTCGCATATTCATAATCAACCGTTCGCGGCTCCGGGCTGCGGATGTGCGGGTATCGGATCGACTTGTCCGGCCAGTAACAGGACACTCGCGCCGATCCATCCCGACGCGGATTGCTGAAAGGCCGTTTAAGTCGCGTGGCTTTCAGGCCAGATTAGCGTGGAACCGCACCGGCGGGCGGTTCATCTGCGCTGCCTGCCGTTTGCCTGACCGCCGGCTCAGGCCGCGTGCAGGTTCAGCGCAGTCCGAAGGCGAGCAGCACGTTACCGGGCATGTGCATGTAGATGCCGTAGCCGGAGTTCACGTACAGCATGCCGTTCGACACCGCCGGGCCGCCGCCGCTCATGGAACCGCCCCGCGCCGCTTCGCCGGATACCGTGGCGAACTCGTGCAACGTGTCGAACTCCCAGGCGACATGCCCGTCAGTCCCTGAGTAGATCCGCAGCCGGCCGTCCAGGTGCCCGGCGATCACCCCGCCTGGGATGGCTGTGATGGCGGCCGAGATGCCCGGATCGCAGAACTCGTTGCCGGGGGCGCAGACGTTCTCGGCCGGATGCGCCCAGAGCTCCGCGCCGGTCATGGCATCCACTGCATACAGCCCCGGCCGTGGCGGCCGGTTGAACTTATACCGGCTCGCATCGTCGGCGTAGCCCATGTCATTGATCGGCACGTACACGCGCTGCCCCTCGGCGGCCATGCTGAAATGCGTGCCGCCCTGCACGCCGCCGCGGCCCACCTGGCGGCGCCAGCGGAAGGCGCCGGTGTCCGGATCCAGCGCCATCGCTGCGCCGGATTTTTGCGCGGCCACCAGGATGTCGCTGCCGTCCCCGAGCGCCACCAGGATCGGCGGTGCCGAGAAGTCGAAGTCCGGGCCATTCTCCACGGGGCAGTTGGCCGGATTCGCCGCGAGCTCGGAAAGACACGCGACATTCCAGGCATCGCCCCGCGTCGCCTGCGCCACCCAGCGGATCGCGCCGCTGTCCATGTCGAAGGCGATGATGGCATCGCTGGTGTCTCCCGCCGGCGATGAGTAATTCTCGCCCGTACCTGCGTAGAGCAGGCGCCGTTTCAGGTCCAGGGTGGGGCTGTTCCAGACCGGCGCGCCCGAGGGTGCGAGAATCGGCGTCCCGGCGCTGGTGCGCCCCACGTTCGCGGGGGCGGTTTCGATGGTGTGCCGTTTCCAGCGCAGGCTGCCGCTGGCTCCATCGAGGGCGACCAGCGAGCCGCGGAACGTGCAGCAGGCATATCCCGGATCGCCCGCGACGGCCACCTCCAGCGAAGACACCGGGACGTAGAGGCGATCCTCGACCGTGACAGGTGCGCCGGTGATGGTGGCGCTCGGGTGATCGTCCACCTTCACCTTCCATAGCAGCTCGCCGCTGCGCGCATCGAGCGCGTAGGCGCGCGCGAGGATGTCGCCGAAAAAGGCGCGCGGCCGCGCCCCGCGATCGCCCGCTTTCCAGGTGGTGATGGTGATGGGCGTGCGTACCTCGGCAGATGCGCGAAACGTCCAGCGCAGGCAGCCGGTGCCGGCATCCAGGGCATAGACGTGCCCGCGCTGGCTGCCGACGAACACGGTGCCGCCGGCGACGGTCGGTTGCGAGCGTGCCTGGATGGCGCCGGGATAGGCGAAGGCCCATTTCAGCTCGAGCCTGGAAACATCGCCCAGCCTGAGACCGCCGCTCGCCGCGGGCTGGAAGCGGGTGTTGTGGCGGTCCACGCCCCAGCCGAGCTGGCTCGGCGGGCGGTCCATGTCGAGATCGGTGTTCGCGCAGCGCGGCGGCAGCGCCGCGGCGGCCGCGCTCTCGAGCGTCCGGCCGGCGAGGTATTCCGCGACCTCACGCTTTTGCTGCGCCGTCATCCCGATCGCCTGCTGGGCCATGAGTCCGTCGAGGGACTCGACGATCGCATCCGGCGCCATCATGCCGAGGAACAGCCGGTCCGGGGCCTTGTACACGCCGCCTTCGTGACATCGCGCACAGCGTCCGCGATAGAGCGCTTCGCCCGGATGCGGCGCAGTTTTCGTCGCACCCGCCGCCTGCTCGCGCGCTCCGTCGCAGGCGCCGGCGAGGGCGGCGGCGAGCAGCCACGCCGCGCAGGCGAGAGGTCCCGGCGCGATCCGCGGCGCTGCGCTCATCGGATGCTGAGCGCGTTATCTATGACGAGCTCCGCGCCATTGACGAATCGCGATTCGTCCGAGGCGAGGAACAGCACCGCATAGGCGACATCATCCGGTACGCCCATGCCCACCACCGGGATCATGTCGGCCTTATTCGTGACGCCGAGCTGTGCCGCGGTCTGATCGATCATGGGCGTGTCGATGGCCCCGGGATGGATCGTGTTCACGCGGATGTCGTAGCCCTGCATCTGGCAGTGCACGGCCAGGGACTTGCTCAGCGCGCGTACCGCACCCTTCGCGGCCGAGTAGGCGAAGAACACCGGGTATCCGAGGTGCGAGGCGATCGAGGCCATGTTGATGATGGATCCGCCGCCACTGGCCTTCATCAGCGGCAGGGCGGCCTGGCAGCCGAGAAACACCCCTTCGTTCATGATCGCGTTGTGGCGACGGTAGTTCTCCAGCGTGCAGCGCTCCGGGTCCGCGGCGATCGCGAGACCGGCATTGTTCACCAGCACCTGGAGTTTGCCGAACCGGCGGCGAACCTCTTCCATGACCATCGCCCAGTCGCCGGGATTCGATACATCGAGGCGGAGGAACAGGGCCTGACCTCCCTGTGCCGAGATGGCTGCAGCGACGGCGCGGCCGGCTTCCTCATTGATGTCCGTGACGATCACCGTGGCGCCCTCACGCCCGAGCAGCAGCGCATCGGCCCGGCCGAGCCCCGATGCTGCGCCCGTGACCAGCGCGATCTTTCCCGCCACCCTGCCCATGTTCCTGCTCCCGGCTCTCCCGCTCGCCAGTCTAAGGAGACGCAGCATCCGGTTTCAAACATCTTTGACTTTTTCCGAGCGAGCCTCGATGCTGCGACCTTCGGGGGAGGCAGTGATGAACCGGCATGCGAACGCCCGCCGCGCACGGACCGTGGTCCCGGCCGATGCCACCTGGCAGGCGCAGAAAAGCGCCGCGACCAGACGCCAGATCATCGAGGCTGCCATAGACTGCATCGTGCGCCTGGGATGCGCGCAGACGACCACTGCGCGCATTGCCGAGGCGGCTGGCCTCTCGCGCGGCGCCATGCTGCACCACTTTCCCACCAAGCTCGACATCGTGCACGCGCTGGTGGAGGAGCTGCACGCCAAGCGCCTGCGAGCGTTCCGCAAGGCGGTGCAGGGCATCCCGCCGGCCGGCAAGGGCCGCGTGCGGGCAGCGGTGCAGGCTTACTGGCAGCATGCGCGCCACCCGCTGTTCGTCGCGTTCTTCGAGCTGAGCGTTGCCGCGCGGACGGACCCGGAGCTGGAAGCGATCATGCGGCCGGCGCAGGCGGCCTTCGACGCGGCCTGGGTGCAGACGGCCCGCGCGGTCTTTCCCGAGTGGCAGAGCGACCCGGAGGCCTTCGAACTCGCGCTGTACGTGGCGCGCTACCTGCTGGAAGGCATGGCGGTCAGCTTTCTCACTCACGAGGAAGCCGAGCGCGGCGCGCACGTGCTCGCCTATCTCGAGAAGCTGCTGCTCGAGCTGCGGCCGTCCGGGGCGCGCGGCTGAGCAGCCGCGTTCTGCCGGTCGCCATCGCGGCGGTCGGCATCGCCGCCCGATCACCGGCCCTCGAATACCGGCTTCTGCTTGGCGACGAAGGCCGCGATCCCGGCCCGCGCATCGGCGGTGTGATTAGCGAGTTCGGCGATGGCGCGCGTTTCCATCTCGAGCTGCGCATCCAGCCCGTTGCCGAGGCTCGCTGCCACCAGGCGCTTGACGGCGCCATAGGCGCGCGTCGGGCCGCGCGCCAGTTCCGCGGCCAGCGCCCGCGCGGCGCTCAGCAACTCCGTATCGGCCACCACCTGCCCGACGATGCCGAGCTGCAGGGCGTCCGCAGCCGAGAGCAGCGGATTGCGGATCATCAGCTCCTTCGCCTTGCGCGGGCCGACCAGCCGCGGCAGGAAAAACGTGCTGCTGCCGTCGGGCGAGAGGCCGATGCCGGTGTAGGCCATGGTGAAACGCGCGGACTCGGCCGCGAGCGTGAAATCACCCGCCAGCGCAAGGCTCATGCCGGCGCCTGCAGCCATGCCGTTCACCGCCACGATCAGCGGCGCGTCCATGCGCTGAAAGCGCTGGATGGCCGCGTGCAGCCCACTGGTGATGGCACGGAGCAGCTCCCCGGGATTCTGCGCCTTCGCGAATCCACCGACATCGCCGCCGGCGCAGAACATGCGCCCCTCGGCGGTAAGAATGACGGCGCGGATCGCCGCATCCGATGCGCAGCGGTTCGCCACTGCGAGCAGCTCATTGCCCATCTGCAGGTTCAGGGAGTTGGCCGCATCCGGGCGGTTCAGTTTGATAGTGGCGATGGGGCCGTCGAGTTGGAAACTCAGCGTCTGGTATTCGCTCATGTCGGGACTCCAGGTTCAGGGGCCGGTGTACAGTTTCTTTGGTCTCTTGCGTCGCTGATGCGCTGCGCCAGCTCGCGGAGGTAGGCGATACCGGCAATCGCGCGGCTGCCATACCAGGAAAGCATATCGCCCTGGACGAGCAGCGCGCGGGTGCCGGAGCCGAGCGGCCCGCTCACCAGCGGCAGGTGCCGTTCGCCGAAGGGATAGGGCTCGCTGCTGAGGAGCGCGAGATCCACCTGCCCCCGGGCTTCTTCCAGCGTCACCGCCGGGTAGCGGCTCGCGGTCTCGGCCGGCCAGGTCTGCCAGTTCACCAGCGAGAGCATACGCGAGATGTAGGTATTGCGGCTGACCGTCATCCAGGGCTTGCGCCAGATGAGATACAGCACCCTCTGCACGGGCAGGCTGTCCACATCGGCGAGAGCCGCGAGCTCCGCGCGCAGCGCGCTGGCCAGCGCCCCGGCTTCACCATCCCGACGGAAGATGCGGCCCAGCAGTTCAAACAGCGCCAGGTTGTCGCGCGGTGCAAGCGGGTGGGTGACCACGAGGTGCGGGACGAACTCCCGGAGCGCCCGGGCCGTTTCCCGGGTGTTCTCATCCACGTTGAGCACCGCGTGGGTCGGCGCGAGTGCGCGTACCTTGCCGAGGTCCACGTCCTTGGTGCCGCCGACCACCGGAATGTCCGCGACCGCGCCTGCGGGATGAACGCAGTACCGAGTGCGCCCCACGAGCTGCTGGCGCAATCCCAGCGCACAGAGGCACTCGGTGAGGCTCGGCACCAGGCTGACGATGCGCATGTCGGCCCCGGCAGGGCGATGCTGCGTGCCGGCGGCATCCGTCAGGGAAGCGGCCATACTCCGCCGCCCTACATGTTGCGCCGGTATTCGCCGCCGACTGCGTAGAGCGCCGCCGAGATCTGCCCGAGCGAGGCCACCTTCACGGTCTCCATCAGCTCGGCGAACAGGTTGCCGCGCGCCCGGGCCACCTCCTGCAGCCGGCGCAGCGCGGCTGGCGCCGCCTGGCGGTGCAGATCCTGGAAACGGCTGACCGCCTCGATCTGGGCGCGCTTCTCCACCTCCGTGGCGCGAATCAGCTCAAGCCTGCGGATCTCGTCTTCCTGGCCTTTCGGCGGCAGAAACGTGTTCACGCCGATCAGCGGCAGACTGCCATCGTGCTTGCGGCGCTCGTAGTACAGGCTCTCCTCCTGGATCCGGCCGCGCTGGTACATGGTGTCCATCGCGCCGAGCACGCCACCGCGTTCGCTGATGCGCTCGAACTCGGCGTACACGGCGCGTTCCACCAGGTCGGTCAGCTCGTTGATGATGAACGAGCCCTGCCAGGGATTCTCGCAGTAATTCAGCCCCAGCTCGCGATTGATGATGAGCTGGATGGCCAACGCGCGGCGCACCGAGGCCTCCGTCGGCGTGGTGATCGCCTCGTCGAAGGCATTGGTGTGCAGGCTGTTGCAGTTGTCGAAGAGCGCATACAGCGCCTGCAGGGTGGTGCGGATGTCGTTGAAGCTGATCTCCTGCGCGTGCAGGCTGCGCCCCGAGGTCTGGATGTGGTACTTCAGCATCTGGCTGCGCGCGTCCGCCCCGTAACGCTCGCGCATGGCGCGCGCCCAGATGCGCCGCGCCACCCGCCCGATCACCGAGTACTCGGGATCCATGCCGTTGCTGAAAAAAAAGCTCAGGTTTGGCGCGAAGTCGTCAATGCTCATGCCGCGCGCCAGGTAGTACTCGACGATGGTGAAGCCGTTGGCGAGCGTGAAGGCGAGCTGCGAGATAGGGTTCGCTCCGGCCTCGGCGATGTGATAGCCGCTGATCGAGACGCTGTAAAAATTGCGCACATCGTTTTCCACGAAATACTGCTGGATGTCGCCCATCGCCCGCAGCGCGAACTCGGTGGAGAAAATGCAGGTGTTCTGCGCCTGGTCCTCTTTGAGGATGTCGGCCTGCACAGTGCCGCGCACGCTGCGCAGCGTGTCGGCCCTGATCCGCGCGTAAGTCTCGGCATCCACGAACTCGCTGCCCGGGACACCGAGCAGCCCGAGGCCGAGCCCGTCGTTGCCCGGCGGGAGTGCGCCCTCGTAGCGCGGGCGGCTGCGGCCCTCGAAGAGCTTCTCGATGCGCCTCTGGGTTTGCTCCCAGCGCCCGGTCTCGCGCAGATGCCGCTCGACCTGCTGGTCTATGGCGGCATTCATGAAAAAGGCGAGCACCGTGGGCGCAGGACCGTTGATGGTCATGGACACCGACGTGGTGGGCGCGCAGAGATCGAATCCCGAGTAGAGCTTCTTCGCATCGTCCACGCTGGCGATCGAGACGCCCGAGTTGCCGACCTTGCCGTAGATATCCGGCCGCTCTGCCGGATCCTCGCCGTAGAGCGTGACCGAGTCGAAGGCGGTGGACAGGCGGATCACCGACTGGCCCTGCGATAGGTAATGGAAGCGCCGGTTGGTGCGCTCCGGCGTGCCCTCGCCGGCGAACATGCGTGTCGGATCCTCTTCCAGCCGGCGATACGGATAGACCCCGCCGGTGTAGGGATAGCCGCCCGGCAGGTTCTCCTTCATGAGGAAACGAAGCAGGTCGGACCAGCCGTCGAACTTCGGCGGAGCGATCTTCGGGATGCGCTGCTGGCTGAGACTGATGCGGTAGTTCTCGCCAGTGACCGGCCGCCCGCGCACGACGTACTCGTATTCGTCCGCCGTGATCGCGGCGAGCCGCTGCGGCCACTCGGCGAGGAGCTGGCGCGCCTCCGGGCCGAGCTCATCGAGCGTGGCGTTGTAGCGTTGCCGCAGCGTCAGTACCGCCGGTTCGCCCTCGGCTGCCAGCAGGGCTGCGGGATAGGGCTCGAGCGGGGCGGGCAGGCGCTCGGCGTCCAGTTCGCCAAGCACCGCGTGCAGGTGCTGCGCGCGGGCGGCGGATTCGCCGAGCTTCTCGATGCGCTTGTTGATCCGGCTGCCCTGCTCGGCGATCTCGGCGAGATAGCGGATTCTGCTGGTGGGAATGAGCACAGAGGGCCGCGGCCGGCGCTCCGTGATCCGGATGCCGGGATTCCAGGCGGCGGGATCGGCAAAGGGCAGAGCGCCGATTCCCTCGCACAGCTTCAGGAACAGCCAGGTCATGCCCGGGTCGTCGAACTGGCTGGCAATCGTGGGAATGACCGGGATGTCATGCTCCGCAATATCGAAGGCGGCATGATTGCGCCGCCACTGCCTGCGGATGTCGCGCAGCGCATCCTCGGCACCGCGCTTGTCGAACTTGTTGAGCACCACCAGCTTCGCAAGATCCAGCATGTCTATTTTCTCGAGCTGGCTCGCCGCGCCGTACTCGCTGGTCATCACGTAGATCGGCAGGTCCACGAGATCCACGATCTCGCTGTCGCTCTGGCCGATGCCGGCGGTCTCGACGATCACCAGGTCGAAGCCGGCGGATTTCAGGAACAGCACCGCATCGCCGAGGACCGCACTGGTGGCGAGATGCTGCCGACGCGTGGCCATGGAGCGCATGAAGACATCCGGGCTGCGCAGGCTGTTCATGCGGATGCGATCGCCAAGCAGCGCTCCGCCGGTGCGCCGCCGGGTGGGATCCACTGCTACCACGGCGATCCGCCGGCCCGGCAGGTACTGCAGGAAACGCGACAGTAGCTCATCGGTGACGCTGCTCTTGCCCGCGCCGCCGGTGCCGGTAATGCCGACCACCGGGCGCAGCCGGCCGGCCATCTGCCATTCCCGCCGCAGGCGGTTGCGCTCGCGTTCGGAGAGCAGGCCGTCCTCGATCGCCGAGAGCGCCGTGGCGACGCTCACCGGGTCATCGATGGACACCCGTTCCGGCATGCGGCCCGGGCGGCGGCCCTGGGCGGCGCGCGCGACCAGGTCATCGATCATGCCTGGCAGGCCCATCTGCATGCTGTCGTGCGGATGGTAGATGCGCTCCACGCCGTACTGCTGCAGGGCGTCGATTTCCTCGGGCGTGATTGTGCCGCCGCCACCGCCGAATACGCGGATGTGCCCCGCGCCATGTTCGCGCAGCATGTCCACCATGTAGCGGAAATACTCGTTGTGGCCGCCCTGGTAGGAGCTCACCGCGATCGCATCGGCATCCTCCTGGATGGCGGCCCGGACGACCTCGGCGACGCTGCGATTGTGGCCGAGGTGGATCACCTCGGTGCCGCGGTCCTGGATCAGCCGGCGCATCACGTTGATCGCCGCGTCGTGACCATCGAACAGCGATGCAGCGGTCACGAATCGCAACGGGGTCTGTTCCGCCTGCGCGGGCGCGGCCGCCTCGATGTTGTCGGCGCGTTCGGTCATCGCTCGGTGTTCCTCGGGGCGGATGCTACAGGGCGCGGGTATGCGGCTATTTTTCGCCCGCGATGTAGCGGTCGAGCTCCGCGTGGAAATGCCGCAGGCGCTGCTCCTGCTCGCTCCACAGCGGGCCGGCAAATCCGCGCGAGCGGAGTCCCTTCTGCACGATCGGCAGCAGCTCGGAATCCTGGTCGAGGACGAGGCCGAGGTTCGGCGGCTCGCCAATCCTGGTGCGCTCGATGTCCGGGCGCGTCGCGCCGCTGACATCGGCGCCTTCCGGGAGGCCCATCCAGGCTGGCACGGTATAGCCTGGGTCCGCGCAGGGCCGCCACAGTGTCATGGTGTTGTAGAAGAAACGCTCCGGATCGGTCGGGTGTGGCAGGAAGCGCATCAGGAACGCCCCTTCCGCGTGCAGGCCGATCTGGACGTTCGGGAAGATGCCGGTCGCCCAGCTGTCGGTGAGCTGCCCGTCCACGAAACCGGAGTAATCGAGTCCGCAGCGCGCGGCGCGCTCGCGCTTCGCCTGCTGGATGGCGCGGCGCACCTCGCGGGCCGAGCCCCGGAAGGCCTGCGGGTCCAGGCCACTCTCCTGCATCATCAGGCGCAGCCCGTCGTCCAGCGAGTGCTGGTCGGCGATGCGGCTGCTCTTCGCTGCGAGGGGCACGATCATGCGGCTGAAGCCGTTGGGATAGAGGTCGCATTGCACGCGCTGGTCGTCCATCACTGTGCGCGTTTCCGGATGCACGGCGTGCAGGTGATAGGTCTCGTAGAACGCATCCACGCCGGTCTTCCAGTTCGCCGCCCATTCGCTGATGTGGTGGCGCACCACGAACATCTCG
>CAYOFE010000111.1:0-5242 GCA_964403135.1 uncultured Chromatiaceae bacterium
GCCGGCGCGCTCGCCCTCGACGCCGATACGCTTGCCGCCTTTGACGGTATCGGTGCGCTGCGCCTGATCGGGCGGCAACGAGTGCAGCTGCGCGACGGCGTCTCGCTGCGGGGTGTCGGTGCGCTCACGCTGGACACCCCGGTGCTTGCTGGCGGCGGTGGCGACGCCCTTTTCGCTGCGCAGCTGCTGACGCTGCGCAATTCCTCGGCCGGGTCGAACGAAGCTCCGCAGGCTGGCGGCGGCTCGCTGAGCCTGCAGGCGCGCAGGCTCGCATTCGGCGATGCTGAGTCGATCATCACCGGCTTTGACCAGGTCGAGCTTCGCGCTGCCGCAGCCGTGGTCGCCGACGGTGATGCCCGCGTCAGCCTCGGTGGCGACGTCACGGTCAATACGCCGCTGCTGACCGGCAGCGCCGCCGCGCGTCTGGCGCTGTCGGTTCCCGGCGGCCAGGCGTGGCTGCGCGCGTTACCGCCCGCCGGCGAGACGGTTTCTGCCGGGCTCGGCGCGGGCTTTCAGGCCAGCGCGCAGGACATCTTCGTCGACACCGCGCTCGTTTTCCCCTCAGGCGGCGTGCGGCTCGACGCCGCGGGGGACATCGAAGTAGCCGACGGGGCACGCTTCGATCTAGCCGGACGTACGCTCGGTTTGGGCGGCGCAACGGTGCACACCCCCGGTGGCCTGCTCGGGCTGGTGGCGGGCGATGCGCTCACGGTGGCGCCTGGCGCCGGGCTGGATGTGTCGGCTGCACCGGGCGCGCGCACCGATGCGGGCGTGCTGTCGCTGTTTGCCGCAGGACAGGCGACGCTGCGCGGCACGTTGCGCGGTACTGCTGGCGGTGCGGGTAGCGGCGGTTCATTGCACCTGTTCGCGGGGATGCTCGACGATTTCGCCGCGCTCAATGCCGGGCTCAACTCTGGTGGATTCGACGCCGTGCGCAACATCGAGACTGGCAGCGGCGATCTGTTCGTCGCGGCCGATGATGTGGTGCGCGCGAGCGAGGTCACGCTGGCGGCGAGCGGTGGCTCTTTGACTGTGGCAGGCCGCGTCGGTCGTGACGACGGTGCGCGCGGCAGCGTGACGCTGGCGGCACGCGACGATTTGATGCTGGCTGCGGGAAGCGTCATACGGGCGGTGGGCGATGACACCGGTGTGCGCGGTGGCCGCGTCACGCTGATAAGCACGGCGGGCGAGGTGACGTTGGCCGAAGGGGCGCAGATCGATTTGCAGGGGTCCGGCGCTGAAGTCAGCGGCGAGGTGCGCGTGCGCGCCAGCGCCTTCGGTGACGACCTGCGCATCGGCGCGCTGGATGGCGCGATCACGGGAGCCCGCGCCCTGATCCTGGAGCCCGTACTGACGTTCGCCACGACACTCGTTGACAGCGCATTCGTCGAGCAGGTGCGCACCGATCTCGATGCGTACATGGCGAACGCCGGCGCGACGATTCGCGATCGGCTGGGACTGTCGGGGGCATCGGGCGTGCACGTGCAGCCCGGTGTGGAGGTCAGCAGTGATGGCGCGCTGAGCGTTGCCGGCACTTGGGACCTGGCCTCGTGGCGTTTTGACGGCGAGCCCGGCCAGCTGACGCTGCGCGCGGCAGGCGATCTCGACATCTCGGGCGGGGTAAGCGACGGCTTCCGGGTCACCGGTTCGGGGTTCTTTGCCACGCTGACACACCTCGACGGCCCGAGCTGGAGCTATCAGTTGACCGCGGGCGCCGATCTCGGCAGCGCACTGCCCTGGGCGACCGGCGGACGCGGCATCACGCCGGGCGCGACCGGCAGCCTGACGCTCGCCGGTGCTTCCGTGTTGCGCACCGGCAGTGGCTCCATCGGCGTCGCCGCCGATCGCGACGTGCAGCTGTCGGCGGCCAGTTCCCTGATCTACACCGCCGGAGTTCCGGCGCGCGCTCCGGAGCGCAGCGGGCTCGGTACTCTTACCGTGACCAAGAACTGGCTGAAGGACGGCGGCGACATCCGCGTCATGGCGGGGCGCGACGTGATCGCCGCACCGTCCGGCCAGTTGATGAGTGGCTGGAACGTGCGCAGCGGTGGCGCCCGCCAGCCCACCCACTGGGCCACAGACCTCGCGCGTTTCCAGCAGGGTGTGGCCGCGCTCGGCGGCGGCGACATCCGGGTCAGTGCCGGCGGCGACATCGTCAATCTCTTCGCCACGGTGGCCACCAGCGGTGCGGAGCGCGACTCCGAGCCCGATGTGTTTGATCTGTGGGGTGGCGGTGACCTGCGCGTGCTGGCCGGCGGTGATATTCGCGGCGGCGCTTACTCGACATGGTCGGGGCACGGCGCGGTGCGTGCCGGAGGCAGCCTCATTGCCGGACAAGCGCCCGATGGCAGCGACGTGTATGCGATCCTTTCTTTCGGCGACGGCTCATTCGATCTCACGGCTGCACGCGACCTGGTTCTGCAAGGCGTAATCAACCCGACCACCGTGGCACCGGCCAACGGCGGCCTGGACCGCGTGTATTTTTACAACTATGACGCGGCCGACGTCTTGACGGCTACCGCCATCGGCGGCGACCTGCGTATCGTCAACGATCGCTTTGGCTTCAGCGCGATCGTCGGCAACGTGGTGGCCAGCCAGACCCCGACGTTCGGCGTGTTCCCGGCGAGCCTCGTGGCAGCCGCGCCGCAGGGCGACCTGTTCATCGACGGCAGCATGAGCCTGCTGCCCGCGCCGCGCGGCGACCTGCAACTGCTTGCGGCAGGCTCGCTGCGCACGCTGAACTCGGATATTTCCATCCTGTTGTCGGATAACGATCCGGCGGCGCTGGCGCTGCCCGGCAACGCGGCGGCGGCTAACACCGTACTTTCGGGCGTGGCGGATTTCGCGCGCAGCGCCATTCACGTCGGCGACGACCAGCCGGTGCGGCTGGTCGCGGCTGGCGGTAACATCGAAGGCGGCACGTTCCAGCTCGCCAAGCACATGGAAGTGTTCGCCGGCGGTGATGTGCGTGACCTGGCGCTGTACGCACAGAATACCAATCCTGGCCAGATCAGCCTGGTGGAGGCGGGGCGCGACATCGTGCTCGGCCAGACCAGCAACGCGATCGATCTGGGCGGGCCCGGCCGCCTGCAGGTGCTGGCCGGCCGCAATGTAGACCTTGGCTTTTCGCGCGGCATCGTCACCTCTGGTGGTACGCGCAACTCGGCACTGCCCACCGCGCAGGGCGCCGATGTCGAGGTCTGGGCCGGGCTCGGCACGGGACCAGACTACGATGGATTCATCGACAAGTACCTGCAGCCCGGCGGTGGCTACGCGGATGAGTTGATCGCTTACGTCGGGTTGCTGACCGGCGCGCCGGGTCTCGGCGCGGACGCCGCGCTGGACCTGTTCAGCGGGTTATCCGTTGCCGAACAGCGGCCGCTGCTGCTCGATGTGTTGTTCAGCGAGTTGCGCGAATCCGGTCGCGAAGCGGCAAGTGTGGGCTTCGAGCGGGGTTTCGCCGCTATCGGCGGCCTGTTTCCGCAGGCGGGTGATTTTGCCGGTTCCATCAGCATGTTTTTCAGCCAGATCTACACGCTCGCCGGCGGCGACGTGAATCTGATTGTGCCGGGAGGGCTGCTAAATGTCGGCCTCGCCAAGCCGCCGGAAAACCTGCCCGTCACCAAGCAGCCTTCCGACCTCGGTATCGTGGCGCAGCGTGACGGCGACGTGCGCATCTTCACCGACGGCGACGTGCTGGTGAACCAGTCACGGATCTTCACCCTGCTTGGCGGCGACATCCTCATCTGGTCGAGCAAGGGCGATATCGACGCCGGGCGCGGTGCCAAGAGCGCGATCTCGGCGCCCGAGCCGCAGGTCATCGTCGACCAGAACGGCCAGATCAAGGTGGAGTTCTCCGACGCCATCGCCGGCAGCGGCATTCGCGGCATTCTCACCAGCGAAGACGTCGAGCCGGGCGACGTCGATCTGATCGCGCCAGCCGGCGAGATCAACGCCGGGGACGCCGGCATCGGCTCGGCGGGCAACCTGAACCTTGTGGCAGTGACGGTGGTCGGTGCCGACAACATTTCCGCAGGCGGGCTGGCGACTGGCGTGCCGGGCGACAGCGGCGTGGGCGCCGGACTGGCCGGTGTCAACAGCCTGACGGCGAGTGCCACTGAGGCTGGCGCAGACGACGCCGCGGGCGGCCTCGGCGAAGCGGACGACGAATCACTGGTGGATGCGGCGCTCGGCTGGCTCGAGGTGTTTGTCGAGGGTTTCGGTGAGGACGATGAGCGCCGCAAGCGCGGCGAGTAAACCGCCCACCGTAACGCGGCTGTCACGTACTTGTCACAAAACGTTCCTAGATTGACCGGCTTGTTCGGGCGCAGGGGTTGAGATCGTGATGATGTTCGCTGTGCGTCGTTTGCTGCTGGCCACCATGCTTTGCTGGCCGGCGCTGTCCCTCGCGTGGTGGGACGACCAATGGAACTTCCGCAAGCCGGTTACGGTTGATACGACGGCCGCTGGCGCCGCGCTGCCCGCGAGCGTTGACCGGTTTACCCTGCTGTTGCGCCTCGACGTTGCCAAGTTCCCCTATTTTGCCGACACCAAGCCCGACGGCGCCGACATCCGGTTCATCGCGGCCGACGACAAGACGCCGCTGCCATTTCACATCGAGTCCTACGACCCGGTCGCCGGCATGGCATTCATTTGGGTGCAGGTGCCGCGTCTTACGGCTGGCACGACCGAGACGTTCTACATGTACTACGGCAACCCGGATGCGGTTGCCGCCAGCGAGGCACCGGCGTCCTTCGACGTCAGCCAGGTTCTCGTATATCACTTCGAGGAGGGCAAAGTTGCCGATCGGACCAGTTACGGCAATAACCCTGCGGCGAGCAACGCCGTGGCGAATCCCGGCGCCGTCATCGGCAGCGGGATCCGGTTCAACGGCGCCGAGTCGGTCAGCATCAACGCATCGCCATCGCTGCGGCTCGTGCCCGCCCAGGGGCTGACCGCCTCGATGTGGGTGAGCATCGACCAGGAGCAGCCCGATGCGGTACTTCTGCAGGCGACTGATGCCGCCGGCGCGTCGCTGACGCTGGCGATCGACGGTCTCACGCCCTACCTGCGCGTCAGCGGGGGTGGCAGAACGGCGGAGACGCCACGCACCGCGCGCCTGACGCCCGGAACCTGGCACCTGCTCACCGCGGTCATCAGTGGCGAGGCCATCCTGCTGTATCTCGATGGTGCCCGCATCACCGAGACGCCGGCGAGCCCTGTCGAAATCGGTGGCACCTTC
>CAYOFE010000111.1:5252-9752 GCA_964403135.1 uncultured Chromatiaceae bacterium
GCTGACGGCGCCGGGCAGCGGCTGTTCGTCGGCCGCATCGACGAATTGGTCGTCGCCAATACGGCCCGCTCTGCGGACTGGGTGGCTGCCGTCTTCGCCAACCAGGGCCAGGCTGAAAAACTGCTCCGCTACGGCGAGGATTCCGCCCGCGAGGCGAGCGGGGGCCAGTCCTACCTGCTGATTACCCTGCAGAACGTCACTGTCGACGGCTGGGTCATCATCGGAATGCTCACCGTAATGGCGATGATCAGCTGGGTGATCATGATTTCGAAGGGGATGACGTTGCGCCGCGTGCGCCGCGACAACGATGCCTTCATCGGCAAATTCCGCTCGCAGGCGGCCCGAGACGTCTCCTCGCTCGATCATGCCGAGGAAGAGGACGACGCGGACCCGTTCGTGGCGGCGATGGATGAAGCCACCGAGCACGAGTACCGGCAGTTCCCGAGCTCCACTCTTTATCACCTGTACCACACCGGCATCCGGGAAGTGAAGCGGCGGCTGGCTGGCGCGCCGGCGGGGGCAGATCGATCGAAGGCGCTCAGCCGGGAAGCGATGGACGCCATCCGTGCAACCCTCGACGCGGCGAACGTGCGGGAGACGCAACGGCTCAACAGCCAGATGGTGCTGCTGACCCTCGCGATCGCAGGTGGTCCCTTCCTCGGGCTGCTTGGCACCGTGGTCGGGGTCATGATCACCTTCGCCGCGATCGCCGCGACCGGCGACGTCAACATCAACTCCATCGCGCCGGGCATTGCGGCGGCGCTCGTCGCCACGGTAGCGGGGCTTGCCGTCGCGATCCCCGCGCTGTTTGGTTACAACTGGCTCGCCAGTCAGATCAAGGAAACCGTGGCCGACGACCGCGTGTTCGTCGACGAGTTCGTGACCCGGCTCGCCGAGCATTACAGCTGAGTCGGTCATGTCTGCCCAGATCCAGGAAGACAGCGAGCTGTACGACGAGATCAACGTCGTGCCGATGCTCGACCTCGCCTACGTGCTGCTGGTGATCTTCATCATTCTCACCACGGCGACCGTGCAGGGCATCATGGTCAACCTGCCGAAGGCGAGCGCCACGCCGAGCCTCGCCGAGCCGCGCACCAAAGCGATCACGCTGACCGCCGACGGCACGATTTTCCTCGGCACGTTCCCGGTCAGCCTCGTCGAGCTGGAAACCCTTTTGCGGCAGTACAAGGCCACCGACCCACGGCTGCCCGTGATCGTCAAGGCCGATGCGCAGATCCAGTACCAGCGGGTGATCGACGTGCTCGACCTGCTGGGGCGGCTGGAGATCAGCCAGCTTGGCCTCGTCACGCAGCGCGTCGTGAAGTAAACAGCGGAGGAGTCCTGATGCAAAGAAAACGATCTCTGTTGCAGCGCCATCGTTCGATGATGCTGACCGGCACGGTGGTTGCCGTGGTGACGGCGATCCTTGGATACCTGGTGTTCGATGCTATCGGCACGCCGGTGAAGTCCTCGCAGAAGGTCATCCAGCAGGTCAACATTATCCGGCCCCCGACGCCACCGCCGGAGCCGGAACCGCCGCCGCCGGAAATCGAAAAGGAGGAGATGCCTGAGCCCGAGCCCGAGGAGCAGGCCGATGCGGATGAGCCGCCCGCCGGAGAGTTGCTCGGTCTCGATGCCGAGGGTGTTGCCGGAGCCGACGGCTTCGGCCTCGCGGCACTGAAGGGCGGGCGCGACCTGCTGAGCACGGGCAACGGCGAAGAGTACCAATGGTACGCGCAGGCGCTCACTCAGGAGATCAACGATCAGGTTTTGGCGAAACTGTCTGACATCCGCGATCTCCGCCGCAGCCGTTACTCGCTGCTGGTGCGGATCTGGCTCGCCCGCGACGGCCGCGTGGAGCGATTCCGCCTCGCCTCGTCCACCGGCAGCACTGACCTCGACCGAAACCTCATCGCTGCACTCGAGTCGCTGGAGCGTGTCTCCGCAGCGCCTCCGGATGGCCTCCCGCAGCCGGTGCGGCTGCGCATCGTCAGTCGCATCTGAGACCCGGTGCCGGCCGGCGCTCGACACGGGAATTGCTATGAGTAAATGGATCCTGCTGCCGATGACACTCGTCGGCTTTCTGCCAGCGGCGCCTGCGATTGCCGAGGCGCAGTCTGCCGCCGACGTGGCGGTGTTGCGCAACACCGTGATCAACATGCTGCAGGCGCTGGTCCAGAAGGGCCTGATCACCAAGGAGGCCGCCGAGCGGCTCGTCAGCGATGCCCAGGCCCAGGCCGAGGCGGAGACCAGGGTCCGCGCCGCCGAGCAGGCGCCGGAACCATCGGACGTGCGAGTTACCTATGTTCCTGAAACGGTGCGTGAGCAGATTCGTACCGAGGTCAAGGCTGAACTCGAAAAGGAAGTCACCGCAAGCGTTGTGAGCCAGGCCAGAGCCGAAGGGTGGGGCGTGCCAGCGGCGTTGCCGGAGTGGGTGCGTAACGCGCGCTGGTCGGGCGATGTGCGCCTGCGCGGGGTGTCGGTGGGCTACGGCTCGGACAACGCCGATCTATCCTACCTCGACTTCCAGGAGATCAACGACGCCGGCGGCATTGGCAAGGCGGGCACCGATGCCTTCCTCAACGCGACCAAGGACGAGCAGCGCTTTGCGGCGCGGCTGCGCTTCGGTGGCGAATTCAGTCTTGCCGAGGAGTCGGCCGCGGTGTTCCGGCTGTCCACCGGCAATACCGACAATCCCGTTTCGCGCGACCAGTCGCTGACGAACTACGAGCGCAACCTGGACGTGGTGTTGGACGAGGTCTATCTGCGGTTTCGCACGCCGACGGGCCAGCAAGCCCATTACCTGAACCTGCTCGCCGGGCGTATTGCGAACCCCTGGCAGCACACCGAGCTGGTCTGGGATCCTGACCTGCGCTTCAACGGCGTGGCTTTGCAGTACGCCTGGCGGGAGCCGGGCCAGGGCGCTCGCGGGCCGTTCGCGACACTCGGCGCATTTCCGCTCGAGGAAATCGAGCTGTCCAGCGACGATAAGTGGCTGTGGGCCGGCCAGGCTGGTTACGAGCACGCATTCACCGACACGATGAAGGGCAGCCTCGCGGCGGCCTATTATCACTACGAGAACATCTCGGGCCGCCGCAACGCCCCGGACAGCTCACTGCTCGACTACACGGCGCCTGATTGGGTCCAGAAGGGCAACACGCTGTTCGACATCCGCAACGATACGAACCCGGATACGAACCTGTTTGCGCTCGCGGCCGACTACCAGCTGCTGGATCTTACCGGAATGTTCACGCTGGTCTTCGAGCCGGATTTTCACGTCTCGTTCGTCGGCGACTACGTGAAGAATCTCGGCTACGACAAGGGCGAGGTGCAGGCGCGCACCGGTGTTGCGGTGCCAGAGGAATCCAGCGGCTACCGATTCGAAGTCCGTGCCGGCGCACCGGAATTGCGCGCCCGCTGGGACTGGCGCGCGTTCGGCGGCTGGACCCACCTGGAGCGCGACGCGGTGCCCGATGCCTTCACGGACTCCGATTTCCACCGCGGTGGCACCGACGCCGAAGGCTACTTTCTCGGCATGGATGTCGGACTCACCCGCAATACCTGGGCCCGGCTGCGCTATCTGTCGGCCGACGAGATCGACGGGCCGCCGCTCGCCATCGACATTCTGTTCCTGGATCTGAATACATCGTTTTGAGGAGGCGTCCCGTGGCGAGGTCTCACACCCGGCGGCTGTCGGCGCGAGTGGCGCTGGCTTCGCTGCTTGCGACCGCGTGTCTAACCGTCGCGCTCGCCCAGTCGGCGCGGCGCGACGCAGGTGGCGCAAACCGCCTGCAGGCCGCGGTTCAGCAACTTGCCGCCGAGCGCGAGCGTCTGTCCGCCGAAAACGCGCAGTTGAAGGAAAAGCTCGGCAGCATCGCGAAGGAACTCGAAATCGCGACCCGGGAACGGGAGGCGCTGGAAAACCGGGCCCGGCGTACCGAGAGCGATTTTGCGCGGGCCGAGGCCGGCAGGCAAAATCTCAACGCCTCGCTCGATGCCGCCCGCGGCCGCCTCGACGAGGTTCTCGCCAAGTACCGCGAGCTGACCGAGAACCTCCGCCACACCGAGGCCGAGCGCAGCCGTTTGCAGGGCGAGCTGGCGGCGGGACGGCGCGAGCTGGAGTCCTGCCAGGTTGCGAATGTCGAGTTGGCCGGGCTGGCCGAGGAGGTGCTGCTGCGCTACGAGGAGAAGAGCTGCTTCACGGCCCTGGCGCAGCGGGAGCCGTTCACGCAGATCACGCGCACCCGGATCGGCAATCTGGTGGACGGCTATCGGGCGCGGATCGCCGAAAAGACCCTTGCACCAGCGCCGCAGCCGCCCGACACGGCGGGTGAGGTCCGGTAGGCTCTGGACCTCGCAGGACGGCCTTCAAGCCAGCCAGTCACCGCGGCTGGAGCCGCAGCGGCTGTGGGAGCGACGCCAGTCGCGATCCCGGTTCGCGGCTAGAGCCGCACCTACTGCACGTAGAAATCCGCCCGCGTGACCGCCGGCTTGGTGGTC
>CAYOFE010000112.1:0-9634 GCA_964403135.1 uncultured Chromatiaceae bacterium
GAGACGTGCGCCCACGCGGCGGCGCTGACCACCAACCCGAGCGCGATGCCCCAGACGGGCAGGGAGGCGACGACACGATCTACGAATGGCTGGCCAGGGTGAATGCGGAAGGTGGGACGGGGTTTGCGGGCCACAATGACTGGCGCATGACCGCCAGATCCGCAGATATCGGATTGGCCAGCGCCAGACCAACGCCGCCAGCGCCGAGCACCCGGTCGGACTCCGGATCGACAAAGCTGTAGGTGATCGCTTCCTGGTAGCCGCGCGCGATCAAAGCCCGGCGCAACTGGCGCGTCGAGACTCGCGATTCGCCGGCGCTGCCGAGGTGGATCGCGCCCGGCCCTGGGGTTTCCGGAATGCGCTCATAACCGTGGACGCGAGCGACTTCCTCGATCAGATCTTCCTCGCGCTCAATGTCGAAACGGGAGGCTGGTGCCGTGACCGTCCAACCCGCCTCAGTGACGGATACGCTCATGCCAAGCGCGCTGAGAATAGCCATTACTTCCGCATCGCCGACGGCGAGACCCAGTACCGCATGCAATCGCGCCCGGCGCAGAAGAACCGGCTCGCGCCTGGGCAAATGATGCTCATGGACAATGTCGGTAACCGGGCCCGCCTGCCCGCCGGCTATTGCCAGAATCAGTGCGGTCGCGCGCTCGATAGCACGCAGCTGCAACGTCGGGTCCACACCGCGCTCGAATCGCAGCGAGGCATCCGTGTGCAGTCCCAACCGGCGTGCGCGCCCCGCCACAACAGCGGGCGTGAAAAACGCCGATTCGAGGAAGATGTCGCGGCTGCCGGCTTCGACACCTGTTCCGGCACCGCCCATGATCCCGGCGAGGCCAATAGCTTGTTGGTGATCGGCAATAACCAGCGTATCGGCATCGAGCACGATTTGCCGCCCATCCAGCAGCGTAAGCGGTTCGTCACCGTGGCCGCGGCGTACACGGATCCCGCCGCGCAGACGATTGAGGTCATAGGCATGCATTGGCTGCCCAAGCTCAAGCATGACGTAGTTAGTCACGTCAACAATCGGGTGAATCGGCCGCACACCACTGCGGCGCAGTCGCTCACGCATCCACAGCGGCGTGCGCGCTGCCGGATCAATACCGCGGATCACCCGTCCGGTGAAGCGCGGACAATCGTCCGGTTGTTCAATTACGACCGAAAACCGCTCGGGAATGGCGCCCGCAATGGACGCAATCCTTATGTCGCGAAGCTGCCCGCCTGCTGCTGAAAGTTCGCGGGCAATGCCGGCGACGCTGAAACAGTCGGCACGGTTCGGCGTGATGTTGAGGTCAATCACGCGGTCGTTCAACACAAGGTGTTCTGCGACATTCGCGCCAACCGGCGCGTCGGCGTCGAGTTCCAGCAAACCGTCCTCGCCCGTGTCGAGGCCCAGCTCACGGGCTGAGCAAAGCATGCCGCCAGAGGCCTCACCGCGAATTCGCGTAGCGCGGATTTCCAGGCCGCCAGGCAGACGCGCGCCGATCAGCGCCACCGGGTAGCGGCCGCCCTGGCGGACGTTAGCGGCGCCACAGACGATATCCAGCACGTCGTCACCGACCGACACGCGGCACAGAGACAACTTGCCGGCATTCGGATGCGGGCGCATCTGCAGCACTTCGCCGATCACTACGGCCAACAGTGGCGGCGCCACGGGCTGCACCGACTCGACCTCAAGGCCGAGCATCGTCAGGCGATGCGGCAACTCATCGCCCGGCATCTCATAGACGACCCAGTCCCGCAGCCACGATTCGCAGATCTTCATGATGCCGGCTCAGACGAACTGCCGCAGGAACTGCAGGTCGTTCTCGAAGAACAGGCGCAAATCATCGACACCGTAGCGGAGCATCGCGAGGCGCTCCACGCCCATGCCGAATGCATAGCCGGTATAGATCTCCGGATCGACGCCCACGTTTTCCAGCACCCTGGGATGCACCATCCCGCAGCCCACGACCTCCAGCCAGCGACCCGACTCGGAAAGCACGTCGACCTCCGCAGACGGTTCCGTAAACGGGAAATACGACGGCCTGAAGCGCAGCGTGGCGCGGCGCTCGAAGAAGCGCTCGACGAACTGATGCAGCGTGGACTTCAGATGCGCGAAGCTGACCCCGCGATCAACCACCAGCCCCTCGACCTGGTGAAACATCGGCGTATGGGTCATGTCTGAATCGCATCGATAGACGCGCCCCGGCGCAATCATTCGCAGCGGCACGCCGTCCCGTGCCATGGCGCGGATCTGCACCGGCGAGGTGTGTGTGCGAAGCAGCCGTCCGTCCGGGAAATAGAACGTGTCGTGCATCGCCCGCGCCGGATGGTTTGCCGGGATATTGAGCGCAGTGAAATTGTGGAACTCGTCTTCGACTTCCGGCCCCTCGTACACACTGAACCCGGCCGCCTCGAAAATGCTCTCGATGCGCTCCAGCGTGCGCGTCACCGGATGTAGCCCACCCATGCCCTCGCCACGGCCCGGCAGGGTCATGTCGAGCGCTTCGCCCGCCAAGGTCGCCTGGAGTTGCTGTTGCTCCAGAGTCGCGCGCCGCGCCTGGATCAGGGTTTGAAGCGTATCTTTGGCGGCGTTAATCGCCGCCCCCGCAGCCGGACGCTCCCCCGCGGGCAACGAGCCGAGCTGCTTCAGCAACGCGGTCAGCTCGCCCTTCTTGCCAAGAAAACGGACCCGTGTGCTGTCAAGCTCCGGGAGGTCGCTGCTCGAGGCGATTTCGGCCCGGGCTCGGGCTAGGATTGAGTCCAGTGCTTGCATCAAGCCTCCCGGGCAGCCGCCCCCGGCGGACCGGAGCAGATCCGGCCTCCCGGCTGGACGCGTACGGATTTCAGACTGCGCCGAGCCTGCCCTTGATCTGCTCGACGAGTGCGGCGAACGCTTCGGCATCGTGTACCGCGAGATCAGCGAGAACCTTACGGTCAATCGCCAGCCCTGCCGACTTCAGCCCGCTCATGAAGCGGCTGTACGACAACCCGTGCGGGCGCACTCCAGCGTTTATACGGGTGATCCATAACGCACGGAACTCGCGCTTCTTGACCCGACGGTCGCGAAACGCGTACTGGCCAGCCTTGATGACGGCCTGCTTCGCCGCGCGATAGACCTTGCGGCGACCGTTGTAGTAACCCTTTGCCTTCTTAAGGATCTTCTTGTGGCGTGCACCTGCCGTGACGCCGCGCTTGACTCTGGCCACGTCGTTACTCCCTCCTCAGGCGTACGGAAGCTGCTTGCGGATGCCGGGCACGTCGCATTCCTCGACGTGGTTCATCGGCCCGAGGTGCCGTTTCCGCTTGGAGCTCTTTTTCGTCAGGATATGATTCAGATGGGACTGGGCGCATTTGAAGCCCCCATTCCCGGTGGCGCGAAAGCGTTTCGCGGCGCCGCGCTTGGTTTTCAACTTCGGCATAACTCACTCCTTGGGGCCCGTCCCGAACATTGTGGCCGGGGGAGGCGGATATCGGTGGGCCAGCGGCCCGCCGAGACTCACTTCTTTTTTGGCGACATCACCATGACGAGTTGCCGACCCTCGAGCTTTGGAAACTGTTCGACGACGGCATACTCCGCCAGGTCTTGCTGCACGCGTTGCAGCAGCCTGGCGCCAATCTCCTGGTGCGCCATCTCCCGGCCGCGATAGCGAAGCGTAACCTTCGCCTTGTCGCCCTGGCCGAGAAACTGCATCAGGTCACGCAGCTTCCGCCGGTAGTCGCCCTCCTCCGTGCCCGGACGGAATTTGACTTCCTTGACCTGGATCTGCTTCTGCTTGCGCTTCGCCGCGTGGGCCTTCTTGTTCAGTTCGAACAGAAATTTTCCGAAATCGAGGATGCGACAGACCGGCGGTTCGGCGGTCGGAGACACCTCCACCAGATCGAGTCCCTGCTCCAAGGCCAG
This sequence comes from uncultured Chromatiaceae bacterium, assembly GCA_964403135.1. Lineage (GTDB taxonomy): Bacteria > Pseudomonadota > Gammaproteobacteria > Steroidobacterales > QUBU01. Next base: position 3,893 of record CAYOFE010000112.1, read on the forward strand.
ACTCAGCGCCTGATCGCGGCTCAGCACACCAACCATGCGGCCCGTGGCATCGATGACGCGCAATTCGCGAGCGTCGATTTCCTCGTTCCGCCGGATCCGTTTGTTCGCAACGATGCGTCAACCCTCCATAACAACGCGGCCGCGGCTCGCGATTTCGGCCTGGAGTCCTCGGGCCAGCCCATCGAGGGACATGGTTCCGAGATCCTTGCCGCCACGCGTGCGCACGGCCACGGTCTTCGATTCGGCTTCCCTGTCGCCGATAACGAGGAGATAGGGAACCCGCTGTAACGTGTGCTCCCGGATTTTAAAGCCGACCTTCTCGTTTCTCAAGTCAGCCTCGGCGCGAACGCCCTGATTTTTCAGGAAATCCAGAACTTCCCCGGCAAAACCCGCCTGCCGGTCGGTGATATTGAGTATCGCGGACTGTACCGGGGCCAGCCAAAGCGGCAGTTTCCCGGCGTGGTGCTCGATCAGGATGCCGCAAAAACGCTCCAGCGAGCCAAACAATGCCCGGTGGAGCATCACCGGGGTGTGCCGCTGGCTATCCTCACCGATATAGCTCGCCCCCAGCCTGCCCGGCAGGTTGAAATCCACCTGCAATGTGCCGCACTGCCATTCACGGCCTATGGCGTCGCGGAGGACGAACTCGAGTTTCGGCCCGTAAAAGGCACCTTCGCCGGGGTTATAGCTCATCTGCAGTCCGGCCGCTTCAGCCGCCGCGCGCAGTGCCGCCTCAGCGCGATCCCAGACCGCATCACTACCGACCCGCTTTGGCGGCCGGTCCGAAAACTTGATATGCACGTCCTCAAAGCCGAAGTCACGGTAGATGCTGAGGATCAGTTCGGTCACCGCGAGGGACTCGGCGGTGATCTGCTCCTCGGTACAAAAGATATGTGCGTCGTCCTGTGTGAAAGCCCGTACGCGCATCAGGCCGTGCAGCGCGCCGGAGGGCTCATAACGGTGCACTTTGCCGAACTCGGCCAGCCTCAGCGGCAACTCCCGATAGCTCTTCAGGCCCTGGTTAAAGATCTGGATGTGGCCGGGGCAATTCATCGGCTTGATGGCATAGACGCGCTCGTCCGGGGCTTGTGTCATGAACATATTTTCGCCGAATTTCTCGACGTGCCCCGACTGGACCCAGAGCGTGCGGTCCATGATCTCCGGTGTGCTCACCTCCCGATAGCCCGCCGCCTGCTGGCGCTCCCGCATGTAGCCGATGAGTTGCTGAAACAGCGTCCAGCCCTTCGGATGCCAGAAAACCGCTCCGGGAGCCTCTTCCTGAAAATGAAAGAGGTCCAGCTCACGGCCGATGCGCCTGTGGTCGCGCTTCTCGGCCTCCTCGATCCGGTGCAGGTAGTCTTGGAGCGATTTCTCGTCGGGCCAGGCCGTACCGTAGATCCGCTGTAACATCTCGTTGCGCGAGTCGCCACGCCAATATGCGCCGGCCACCTTCGTCAATTTGAACGCCTTGAGTTTGCCGGTGGACGGCACATGCGGTCCACGACACAGATCCAGCCAATCGCCCTGGCCATACAGACTGATCGTTTCATCCGCGGGGATCGCCGCGATGATTTGCGCCTTGTATTTTTCGCCGATGCTATGGAAGTGCTCTACCGCGGCATCGCGCGACATAACCCGCCGGACCACTGGCAAGTCCGCCTTCGCCAGCTCGCGCATTCTCTTCTCGATCGCTTGGAGGTCTTCCGGGGTAAAGGGGCGGCCGAAGGCGAAGTCGTAGTAGAAACCGTCCTCGATGACCGGCCCGATGGTGACTTGCGCGTCCGGATACAGCGACTGCACAGCCTGCGCCAGCAAGTGGGCCGTCGAATGGCGGATGACTTCCAGGCCATCACGGTCTTTTTCCGTGACAATAGCAACCGCGGCATCGTGCTCGATGCGAAATGACGTGTCTACCAGCCGCCCGTCAACGCGTGCCGCCAGCGCGGCGCGCGCCAGCCCTGCGCCAATGCTCGCAGCCACCTCGGCCACGGTCACGGGAGCTGGAAAAGTACGCTGGCTGCCATCGGGCAGCGTAATCACCGGCATCGGCGAACCTCGCTGGGAACTGGACACAGGGCAACAGCGGGCCCGCCAAGGCCCTGCCGCCGCGCGAATACAGGAATTGTAACGAACCGGGCCGGAAAGTTGGTAGGCGCGGGCGGTCTCGAACCGCCGACCTCTTGCATGTCAAGCAAGCGCTCTAACCCCTGAGCTACGCGCCTGAATCGCGCTGACGCCTGTCAGCCCCAGCCGCAGCGAACGATACCGAAAGCGACATAGTCCCCGCAAGGCGGCGGCCTAACCGGCCCGCCGCGATGCCGGCAGGCCAAGCGCGGCTTCGCGCAACCCTGCGATCTCGTCGCGCAGCTCTGCCGCCTGTTCGAACTCGAGGTTGCGCGCATACTCGTGCATGCGCTTCTCGAGCTTGCCGATCCTGCGCAGGATCTGTTCCGGACTCGATTTCGCGTAATCGATTGCCGGCTCGGCCACGCGGTGTCCGCGTCCGGGCGCGCGCCCGGATGACCGGGCGCCCTCGAGGATGTCGCGCACCTCCTTGCGGATCGTGCGCGGCACAATTCCGTGCTCAGCGTTGTACGCCATCTGTTTCGCGCGACGGCGCTCGGTTTCGGCAACAGCCCGGGCCATCGATCCAGTGCGTCGATCCGCGTACAGGATCGCCGTACCGTTGACATTCCGGGCGGCACGGCCGATGGTCTGGATTAGTGAACCTTCGGAACGCAGAAAACCCTCCTTGTCGGCATCGAGTATCGCCACCAGCGAGACCTCCGGCAGATCGAGACCTTCGCGTAGCAGATTGATGCCGACGAGCACGTCGAATTTGCCGAGACGCAGGTCGCGAATGATCTCGGTACGCTCAACCGTCTCGACATCGGAATGCAGGTAACGCACCCGCACGCCATGCTCCTGCAGGTAGTCCGTCAGGTCCTCCGCTATCCGTTTGGTCAGGGTGGTGATCAGCACGCGCTCATCACGTGCCACGCGAAGGCGAATTTCCGAAAGCACGTCCTCGACCTGGCTGGCCGCCGGCCGTACCAGCACCTGCGGATCCACCAGCCCGGTCGGCCGCACCACCTGTTCGACCACAGCATCAGAACGACGGGCTTCATAAGGACCTGGCGTCGCCGAAACGAAAATCGTCTGCGGCGACAACGCCTCGAATTCGTCAAAGCGCAGGGGTCGGTTGTCGAGCGCCGACGGCAGGCGGAAGCCGTACTCGACCAGTGTCTCTTTGCGGGAGCGGTCGCCGCGATACATGCCGCCGAGCTGTGGAATGGTTACATGGCTCTCATCCACAACAAGCAGCGCATCCCTCGGAAGGTAATCGAACAGGCACGGTGGTGGCTCGCCTGGCCGGCGCCCCGAGAGATACCGGCTGTAGTTTTCAATGCCGGTGCAATAGCCGAGCTCGACGATCATCTCCAGGTCGAACAACGTACGCTGCTCCAGCCGCTGCGCCTCGACGAGCTTGCTAGCCTCGCGAAGGACCTTCAGACGCTCGCGCAGTTCCGCGCGGATCTCGTCCACGGCACGAAGCATGGCATCGCGCGGCGTCACGTAGTGGGTCTTCGGGTAGATCGTCAGCCGGGGAACACCTTCACGCAGCTCGCCAGTCAATGGATCGAAGGGCGTCAGCGACTCGATTTCATCGTCAAAGAGCTGCACCCGCACGGCATCGCGATCGGACTCCGCGGGAAAAATATCCACGATTTCGCCGCGCACACGGTACGTACCCTGGGAGAGATCCATGTCGTTGCGGGTATATTGCATCTCTGCAAGACGGCGAAGCAGCTCGCGCTGCTCGATGCGATGTCCCCGCGAAAGGTGCAGCACCATGCTGAAATACGCCTGTGGATCACCCAAGCCGTATATCGCCGAGACGGTCGCCACGATAATCGCGTCATGGCGTTCGAGCAGCGCCTTGGTGGCCGAGAGGCGCATCTGTTCGATGTGCGCATTTATCGAGGCGTCCTTTTCTATATATGTGTCGGTTGAAGGAACATAGGCTTCCGGCTGGTAGTAGTCGTAATACGAGACGAAATACTCCACCCGGTTGCGCGGGAAGAACTCGCGCATCTCGCCGTAGAGTTGGGCAGCCAACGTCTTGTTGTGGGCCAGTATCAGCGCCGGGCGCTGCACGGCCTGGATCACGTTCGCCATCGTGAACGTTTTGCCGGAACCCGTCACGCCGAGCAGGGTCTGGCGCGCAAGCCCGGCCTGCAGACCTTCAACCAGACGGGCAATCGCTTCTGGCTGATCGCCCGCGGGCTGAAAGTCCGTCGCCAGCTCGAACCGGTCGCTTGCCGCTATTGGTTGAAGGTCCACGATCCCTTAGTATGTGCAGCCATTTTGCTGCACCCGTGCAGCCGAGGATGCCGTCGTGAGCCTAACAGTTTCCCAGCGCCTGCAGCGTGTCAAGCCATCGCCGACACTCGCCGTGACTTCCCTGGCCGCGGAACTCCGTGCGCAGGGCCGTCCAATCATCGATCTCGGCGCCGGAGAGCCGGACTTCGATACCCCAGCCCACATCAAGGAGGCTGCGATCGAGGCGATCCGCAAGGGGCAGACCAAGTACACGCCGGTCGAAGGCACTGCCGGTTTGAAAAAGGCGATTATCGAGAAGTTCCGCCGGGAAAATGGCCTGGAGTACACGGCCGAGCAGATCATCGCTTCGAACGGCGCGAAGCAGACCTGCTACAACGTCGCCGTTGCGGTACTGAACCCCGGCGACGAAGCGATCATCCCGGCGCCGTACTGGGTATCGTATCCCGACATGATCAAACTGGCCGACGCAGAGCCGGTCATCGTCACCGCAGGTCTCGAAGAGGGGTTCAAGATCACGCCGCGGGCACTGGAGAAGGCCATTACTGACCGGACGCGGCTGCTGTTCCTGAACAGCCCGTCGAATCCGACCGGTGCCGCCTACACCCGCACGGAACTCCAGGCACTTGGCGCGGTGCTGGAGCGCCATCCGAACATCGTCGTCGCTGCCGATGATATGTACGAGCACATCTATTGGGCGCCCGAGCCTTTCGTAAGCTTTGCCGCCGCCTGCCCGTCGCTTTACGACCGCACGGTTACGATCAACGGCGTCTCGAAGTGCTACGCCATGACCGGCTGGCGCATTGGTTACGCAGGCGGGCCGAAGGCGATAATCGGCGCAATGAAGAAACTCCAGGGCCAGAGCACATCGAATCCCTGCAGCATATCGCAGGCGGCCAGCATTGCCGCCCTGAGCGGTGACCAGGCCTGCGTACGCGAAATGAACAAGGCATTCCGCCAGCGGCACGATTACCTCGTCAAGGCGCTCAGCGAAATACCGGGCTTCCGCTGTATTGAGGGCGCGGGCACCTTCTATGCGTTCCCGAACGTGAGCGAAGCGATCCGCCAGCACCGGCTTCACGATGACACCGCACTCGCCGAACTGCTGCTGACAAAAGGCGATGTGGCGGTAGTACCGGGCTCCGCTTTCGGCGCACCGGGGTACCTGCGGCTGTCATTCGCCTGCGGGATCGAGACGCTGATGGATGCAATTAGCCGCATTCGCCGCGTGCTGGCGTGAAACGCTCGGCGACTTTCCCCGGCTGACCTTGACTTGCCTCCGGGCTTCCAACAGAATCCCGACGCTTCTCAACGGCTTAGGCTGCTCCCCGGTAGCTCAGTGGTAGAGCGATCGGCTGTTAACCGATTGGTCGCTGGTTCGAGTCCGGCCCGGGGAGCCAA
>CAYOFE010000113.1:0-9510 GCA_964403135.1 uncultured Chromatiaceae bacterium
CGTGCTCTTCATCCCTGCTGTGATGGCGCCGGTCCTCCTCATCGGGCGCAAGGTGCGCTCGCTGTCGCGCGCCTCGCAGGACCGCATCGCGGACACCAGCGCACTGGCTGGCGAATCGCTGAACGCCGTGCAGATCGTGCAGGCGTTCACGGCGGAGGGATTGCTGGCGCAGCGATTCCGCCGCGCCATCGAGTCAAGCTTCGCAACCGCTGTTGCGCGCACTCGCGTGCGCGCGGTGATGTTCTTCGTGACGATGGTGTCCGTTTTCGGCGGCATCACCTTCGTGGTGTGGCTCGGTGCGCGCTCGGTGCTGGCCGGCGACATGTCCTACGGCGAGCTGACGCAGTTCCTGCTGTATGCGCTGTTCACGGCGACCTCCGCCGCGACGCTGAGCGAGATGTGGGGCGAGGTGCTGCGCGCCTCGGGAGCCACAGAACGCATCGTCGAACTGCTCGATGCGCAGCCGGCAATACGCACGCCGGAGCACCCCCGCGAGTTGCCGCAGCCGGGGCAGGGCCGCATCCGCTTCGAGGACGTCAGCTTCAGCTACCCTTCCCGGCCGCGCCAGCGCGCTCTTGACGGCTTCACGCTCGACATCCGTCCCGGCGAACGCGTGGCCTTCGTCGGCCCGTCCGGGGCCGGCAAGAGCACGACGTTCCAGCTGCTGCTGCGCTTCTACGACCCGCAGGGCGGGCGGATCCTGATCGACGGCGTGGACATCGCCGAAGCGCGACCCGAGGACGTACGCGCGCGCATCGGCGTGGTGCCGCAGGAAACGGTGATCTTCGGCGACAGCGCACGCGAGAACATTCGCTTCGGGCGGCCACAGGCGAGCGATGCCGAGCTCGAAGCTGCCGCGCGCTCGGCGGTGGCCGAGCAGTTCATTCACGAGCTGCCGAAGGGATACGACACGTTTCTCGGCGAACGCGGCACCCGGCTATCGGGCGGCCAGCGCCAGCGCCTGGCGATTGCACGGGCGATCCTCAGAAACCCGCCGATCCTGCTGCTCGACGAGGCCACCAGTTCTCTGGACGCCGAGAACGAGCGACTGGTGCAGGAAGCGCTGGATCGCCTGATGCAGAACCGCACCACCATCATCATCGCGCACCGGCTCGCCACCGTGCTGAAGGCCGACCGCATCGTGGTGATGGACCGCGGGCGCATCATCGACGTGGGCACCCACGAGGAACTGGTACGGCGTGACCCGCTGTATGCGAGGCTGGCGGAACTGCAGTTCGTCGATGCGCCGGAGGGCGCCGCTGCTGAACCGGCGCAGGCGGCGCGAGCCTGAGCGATGGGTGGCTGGACGATTCTGCTGGCGGTGGGTTTGGGGCTGATCTTTCTCGGCCTGTTTACGCACTGGACCCTGATCCTGCTCGGCGCGTTGCTGCCGTTCGTGCCCGTTGTCATGGCGCTGCGGAAGCGCCGCCGGGCCGTTGATTAGAACTTGATCACCGGCGGCACGTTGGCGAACGACCAGACCTCGAAGGGCACGAGCTTGCTCGCATAGGGGTCGGAATACAGCTGGTCGACGAGCCAGCGCTTGCGCATCTCGTCCTGTGCAGCCAGATCCTGCGCCGTGTACGCCTGGCCGGAGCGCCTGGCGATCTGATCCACGTACGTGTCGACGAAAGACTCGAACAGGCCCGAAACGAGTTCCCATGACCTGGTCACGTCACCCGGAAACAGCGGCGGGCCGTAGAAGCTGACGCCTGAATCGTCCGGCCGGCGGCGATATTTCGCCACGGTATCCTCGGTGCCTTTCACGATGCGCCGCCGGTACGGCTCGGGGTCCTTGCCGTATCTGGCGAAGTGCGCATCGACCAGCGCCTTCAGCGCCGCCATGTCCTCGGCGTTGCGCGTACCGTTCATCACGCCAAGCCAGCCGCCGGCAAAGCCGGTGCCGTCGCCGTAGAACTGCAGCACCACGACCGCATGCAGCATGCCGACCAGGGGTGTCTTCGGATGAAAATCGAGCGAGTAGAAACGCCCCCAGCGCAGCTCCTGACTGCCGCGGCCCGGCTGCATGCGCTTGCCGATCGCCACCATGCGGCCCATTTTTTCCACGACCGGGCCGCGCGTCACGCGCACCAGGTAATCGTCATCCTCTCCCGCCTGCTGCAACTCTTCGAACGGCCTGCCGACCCCGCCATTCAGGCTGACCACCCGCCCGAAATACTTCTCGTCCATGCGCTGCATGAATTCATCCATGCGCCGCGCCAGTACCTGCTGGTCGGGCGGCAGCTGCGCCAGCCGGCTGTCCTCGGCGGCGACTGTGCTGGCGCAACATACGCTCATCAGACCCACCACCGCTGCAACTCGCATTACAACCCTCCGGACATAGTCTGGCACCGAACGGACCCGCATATCCCCGGGGCACTATAGCCGGCACTGCAAGTCGATTCGCAATGACGCGTAAGGCGATGTCTTAAAAAGATTTTTCTGGCCCTGCCGGCTTCTGAAATTAGAGCATATGGATCTAAAGACGTCGTCTAACCCCACGCGTCTGCGCCGGGTAGGCTGTATCGCGCGGCCGGACGCCCAGCCATTACCGGGCCGTTCCCGCAGGAAGCACCCATGGCCAGCCCAACGCACAACGCGCAAGTCGTCATCGCCAACCGTCTTCGCGACGGGATTACCGTATTCCTCGCCGAAGACAACGCCTGGGTCGAGGCAATCGACGACGCGGCCGTGGCGCGAAGCGCCGAACGTGGCCGGGAACTGCTCGCGATTGGCGAAGTGGCCGCCGCGGCCAACGTCGTCGTCGGCCCCTACCTGATCGACGTCCTCGATCAGCTCGGCCGCCGGACGCCCGTCGAGTGGCGCGAGGTGATCCGTGCGCGCGGCCCCACCGTGGAGACGCGCTCGCGCGCCTGAGCCCATGTATCGCTACGACGAATTTGACCACACGCTGGTTGCCGAGCGCATCGCGCAGTTTCGCCGTCAGGTCGAGCGCCGGCTGAAGGGCGAGCTGAACGAAGAGCAGTTCCGCCCGCTGCGCCTGATGAACGGCCTGTACCTGCAGCTGCACGCCTACATGCTGCGCATCAACGTGCCTTACGGGACGTTGTCCTCGCGCCAGCTGCGCCAGCTCGCCCACATCGCCCGCAGGTACGACCGCGGTTTCGGGCATTTCACCACCCGCCAGAACCTGCAGCTGAACTGGGCGCATCTGCACGAAGTCCCGGACATGCTGGCGGAGCTGGCCGAGGTGGAAATGAACACGATGCAGTCCTCCGGCAACTGCGTGCGCAACATCACCTCCGACCAGTACGCAGGGCGGATCCGCGAGGAAGTGGCCGACCCGCGCCCCTGGTGTGAAATCATCCGACAGTGGTCGATCCTGCACCCGGAATTTTCCTATCTGCCCCGCAAGTTCAAGATCGCGGTCACCGGCGCACCGAACGATCGCGCCGCCGTGCGCGTGCACGATATCGGCCTGCACCTCCACCGCAATGACGCCGGCGAACTCGGGTTCGAGGTCATCGTCGGTGGCGGCCTCGGGCGCACACCATGCATCGGCAGCACGATTCGCGAGTTCCTGCCGACGGCCGACCTGCTGTCCTACCTCGAGGCGATCCTGCGCGTGTATAATCTCGGCGGCCGGCGCGACAACATCCACAAGGCGCGCATCAAGATCCAGGTCAACGCGCTCGGCACCGAGAGATTCCGCGAGCTGGTCGAGCAGGAGTGGGAGCAAGTCAAGGCGAGCCCGCTGCTGCAGGTGCCCGTGGCCGAGATCGACCGCATCCACGCCTACTTCGCGCCGCCCGCGTACGAGAAGCTGCGCGACCGGCCGCATGAGCTCAATTTGCTGGCCGAACAGCACCCGGCCTTCGGCCGCTGGCTGAAGACCAATATCGTCGAGCACAAGGTGCCGGGCTACGCTATCGTCAATGTGCCGCTGAAGGCGCCGGGCCGCGTGCCCGGTGATGCGACTTCCGCGCAGATGGAGGCGGTGGCGGATCTGGCGGATCGCTACAGCTTCGGCGAGATCCGCGTCTCGCACCGCCAGAATCTGGTACTGGTCGATGTGAAGCAATCGGATCTGCTCGCGCTGTGGCAGGAGCTGGACGCCCTGCAGCTCGCCACGGCCAACGTCGGCATGATCTCCGATATCATCGCCTGCCCCGGGCTCGACTACTGCGCGCTCGCCAATGCGCGCTCCATTCCGGTGGCGCAGGCGATCGGCGAGCGCTTTGCCGATGCCGCGCGGCTCGCCGAAGTCGGCAACCTGACCATCAACATCTCCGGCTGCATGAATGCCTGCGGCCACCACCATGTCGGGCATATCGGCATTCTCGGCGTGGAGAAAAACGGCCGGGAGTTCTATCAGCTCACGGTTGGCGGTTCCTCGGCGCAGGACACGAGCCTCGGTGACCGGCTCGGCCCGGCGCTCGCGGCCAGCGAAGTGCCAGATGCCATCGACACCCTGGTGGATACCTACCTGGCGACCCGGCAGCCTGGCGAGCGATTTCTCGACACGGTGCGCCGGACAGGCATCGAACCCTTCAAACAGGCCGTGTACGGCAAAAAGCAAGAATCGCAACGCGTGAAAGAGGTGGCGTGATGGCCCTGATCAGGAATGGCGCAGTGGTGCGCGATGAATTCGTCAACGCGATCGGGCTGGCGGATATTCCGGCCAGCGGGCCGGTGATCGTGAGCCTGGAGCAGTGGCTTGCCAATCTCGATGCGCTGATGGTGCGCCGCGACCCCCTTGGGATTCGCCTGCGTAGCGACCAGAACCCGGAGATCATCGCCGATGATCTCGATCACTTCGCGGTGATTGCGCTCGAATTCCCGGTGTTCAAGGACGGCCGCGCCTACAGCTACGCGCGGCTGCTGCGTGAGCGCTGGGGCTTCAGAGGCGAATTGCGCGCCGTCGGCGACGTGCTGCTCGAACAGCTGCATTTCATGCAGCGGGTCGGCTTCGATGCGTTCGAACTGGAAAGCGACGATCCGGCGCGCGACTGGGAGATCGCAGCGCACGAGTTCAGCGTGTGGTACCAGGCGACCGGCGACGGGCGCATGCCGGCACGCGACCTGCGCCACCAGAGAGTCGCGGCACGTCGGCTCGCCTGAGCGCACTAGCGCCACACGGCGGACGGGACGCGGTAGCTTGACAGGATCTTGATGTAATTGCCGCGCTCGAAGCTCGCCGGATCGGGGTAGTTCTTCTGACTCAGGCTGCCGCGCAGCTGCGCTACCGACTCGTACTCGTTCGCTTCCATCCAGCGCACCAGGTCGGCCCGGATGCGATCGAGCTGGTTCGGGCCGTTGATCAACAGCGTACTGCAGAGATACGTCACGTCGGCGCCGCACAGGAGCATCTTCGCAGCGTCTTCGCCGGTGTGCACGCCGCCGGTCGCCGCCAGCGACATTTTCACCCGCCCGTACAGGATCGCGATCCAGCGCATCGCGAGCAGCGATTCATGCGAGGTCGACAGGTAGATCGTCGGCGCCACCTTCAGGGCCGCGAGATCGATGTCGGGCTGGTAGAAACGGTTGAACAGCGCCACGCCTTTCGCGCCGGCCTGCTCGATACGCTTGACGAGATGCGGCACCGCCGAGTAGTAGGGGGACAGCTTCACCCCGATCGGCAACCGTACCTGGCGGGTGACTTCCTGCAGCGTCTCGATCAGCCGCGCTTCCACGGCAGCCGGGGTCTCGCCCGGGTCGGCGGCCACGTAATACACGTTTAATTCGAGGCCATCAGCGCCGGCCTCCTCGATCGCCTTCGCCTCGCGCACCCAGCCACCCGGCGAGATGCCGTTCAGACTGGCGATGACCGGGATGTCGAGCGCCTCCTTCAGCCTGCGCAACTGCTCCAGGTAGTTGTCGCGCGGGCTGGCGTATTCCCGGTGCATCGGCAGGTAGCTCGACGCCTCGCCGTGGCCGATGCCCTGGAAGTGCTCGAGTTCCTCGGCGATCGCCGCCTCGGCCTCGATTTCCTCCTCGAAGAGCGAGTACATGACAATGGCGCTTGCGCCGTGGTCTTCGAGCTTCTTCGCGGTGTCGAGGCTTTTCGACAGCGGCGAGGACGACGGGACGAGGGGGTTCTTGAGCTTCAACCCGAGATATTGGCTCTCAAGTTTCATGGCTTGTTCTCCGCGGCTGCGGCACTGACGGCTTGCGTCGCTGCCATGGCAACAGCACCTGTTGGAGCAACGGCCGCCGCAGCGGGCGCCTTAGCTCCTGCGCCGTTGCCGTGCTCGAGGGTTGCGAGCTGCTCGTAATAGCGATGCCGCTCCTCGACTTCCTGCTGCGCCTTCTGCATCAACTCGCGGGCGGCCTGCGGATGCGTGCGGGCGAGAATGCCGAAGCGCATCTCGGTATCGGCGAACTCGCGGTACGGGATGCTCGGTTTCTTTGATTCCAGACGCAGGGGCTTCTCGCCTTTGGCAGCCCAGCGCGGGTCGAAGCGGAACAGCGGCCAGTGGCCAGACTTCACCGCAAGATCCTGCTGCGTGAGATTGCGCGAGAGGTCCACGCCATGCGCGATGCAGGGGCTATAGGCGATGATGAGCGAGGGCCCCGGATAGGACTCCGCTTCCTGAAGCGCGGTGAGCGTCTGCGTGTCCTTGGCGCCAAAGGCCACGTGTGCCACGTACACGTGCTCGTAGGCCATGGCGATCATGGCAAGATCCTTCTTCGGCACCGTCTTGCCACCGGCGGCAAACTTCGCCACCGCACCGCGCGGGGTGGCCTTCGACATCTGCCCGCCGGTGTTCGAATAGACCTCAGTGTCGAGCACCAGGATGTTCACGTCGCGCCCGGAAGCGAGCACGTGGTCGAGCCCGCCGAAACCGATGTCATAGGCCCAGCCGTCACCGCCAATCAGCCACACGGACTTCCGCGTCAGCACGTCGGCGATGCTCAGCAGGTTGCGTGCCGCCGGCGTGTTCGCCTCGCGCAGTATCACTTGCAGCCTCGCCACGCGCCGGCGCTGCGCATCGAGACCGGCTTCGGTGGATTGGTCGGCGCCGAGAATGGCATCGGCGAGTTCGGCCCCAACCACCTCGCGCAGTTCCCTGAGCAAGACCTTCGCCTGCTCGATCTGCGTATCAAGGCCGATGCGGATGCCGAGGCCGAACTCGGCGTTGTCTTCGAACAGCGAGTTCGCCCACGCGGGGCCGCGGCCGTTCGCATCGGTGGTATATGGCGAGGTCGGCAGGTTGCCGCCGTAAATGGACGAGCAGCCGGTCGCATTAGCGATGATCATGCGGTCGCCAAAGAGCTGGGTCGCAAGCCGGATGTAGGGCGTCTCGCCGCAGCCCACGCAGGCGCCCGAGAACTCGAACAGTGGCTTCGCCAGCATCGAACCCGGAATCGTCGTCCAGCGGATCCTGGTGCGGTCGAAATCGGGCAACGTCTGGAAAAACTCCCAGTAGGCTTTCTCGCGCTCGAGTATCGGCGCGACCGGGCGCATGTTGAGCGCCTTGCGGCTGGCGTTGCTCTTGTCTTTGCCCGGGCACACGTCCACGCACAGCGTGCAGCCGGTGCAGTCCTCGGGCGAGGCCTGGTAGGTGATAAGCGTGCCTTCATCGAAATCGCGACTGCGCACGCGGATCGAGCGGAAGCCCTCGGGCGCGCGCTCCAGCGCCTTCGGCGGGAACACCTTGGCCCGGATCACGCTGTGCGGGCAGACGAACACGCACTTGCCGCAGTTGATGCACAGATCAGGCTCCAGCACCGGAATCTCCAGCGCGAGCTGGCGTTTCTCGCACTCCGCCGTGCCGAGCGGCCAGGTGCCATCCACCGGCATGCGGCTCACCGGCAGCGCATCGCCGCGGCCGGCCAGCATGGCGGCGGTCACTTCGCGCACGAAGGCCGGCGCATGCGCCGGCACCGGCGTGCGCCGGTCGTGCGTGGCCGAGATGCGGCCCGGCACCGGCACCTCGTGCAGGTGTTCCAGCGCACGGTCGATAGCGGCGAAGTTCACCTCGATGGCACGGCCGCCCTTGCGCCCGTAGCTGCGCTTGACCGAGGTCTTGATGCGCGCGATGGCGTCTTCGCGCGGCAGCACGCCGGAGAGCGCGAAATAGCAGGTCTGCATAATGGTATTGATGCGCCGGCCGAGCCCCGCCTCCTTCGCCACGCGGTAAGCGTCGATGACGTAGACGCGCAGCTCCTTCGCCAGGATGTCCTGCTGCACGCGCTTCGGCAGCCGGTCCCAGACCTCGGACGGCGCCCAGGCAGCATTGATCAGGAATGTGGCGCCCTGCGCGGCTTTGTCCAGCATCTCGTAGCGCTCGAGGAACACCGCCTGGTGGCAGCCGATGAATTCCGCCTGGCCGTCGCCGATGATGTAGGTGGCGCGGATCGGTCGCGGGCCGAAGCGCAGGTGCGACACCGTCACCGCTCCGGCCTTCTTCGAGTCGAAGACGAAATGCCCCTGCGCAAAGAGTTCGGTCTCCTCGCCGATGATCTTGATGGAGTTCTTGTTGGCGCTGACCGTGCCGTCGCTGCCCAGACCAAAGAACACAGCCTGCCGCGCGAGGGCGTCAGCATCGGTCCGGAACAGCGCGTCGTAGTCGAGACTGGTGTGGCTGACGTCGTCGTTGATGCCGACCGTGAAATGGTTCTTCGGCGCGGGCTTCGCCAGCTCGTCAAACACCGCCTTGATCATGCCGGGCGTGAATTCCTTCGATGAAAGCCCGTAGCGGCCACCGACCACGCGCGGCATCACTTTCAGGTGCGTGCCACCCGCGGACAGGTGCTCGGAAAGTGTTGTGACCACGTCCTTGTAGAGCGGCTCGCCGGAAGCGCCCGGCTCCTTGCAGCGGTCGAGCACGGCGATCGAGCGCACGCTCGCCGGCAACGCCGCCACCATGCGCTCGCCGGCAAATGGCCGGAACAGGCGCACTTTGAGCAAGCCCACCTTCTCGCCACGCTTGCCGAGATGCTCGACGACATCCGCCGCGGCTTCCGCCCCGGAGCCCATCAGCACCAGCACACGCTCGGCATCGGGGGCGCCCACGTAGTCATACAGCCCGTAATGGCGGCCAGTGACGCGCGCGAAGCGCTCGAAGGTGCGCGCAAGGATTTCGGGAAAGCGCTGGTAGTACGGGTTTGAGGCCTCGCGGCCCTGGAAGAACACGTCGGGGTTTTGCGCCGTGCCGCGCATCACCGGGCGGTCGGGCGAAAGCCCGCGATCGCGGTGCGCGTGCACCCACTCGTCCCAGATCATGTGGCGGATCGCGGCCTCGTCGAGCGGCGCGATCTTCGCCACCTCGTGCGAGGTGCGAAATCCATCGAAGAAGTGCAGGATCGGCACCCGCGACTCGAGCGTGGCGGCCTGCGCGATCAGCGAGAAGTCGTGCACCTCCTGCACCGAGTTCGAGCAGAGCATGGCAAAGCCCGTACCGCGGCAGGCCATGACGTCGCTGTGATCGCCGAAAATCGAGAGCGCATGCGTGGCGATGGAGCGCGCAGCAACATGGAACACCACCGGGGTCAGTTCCCCGGCGATCTTGTACATGTTCGGGATCATCAGCAGCAGGCCCTGCG
>CAYOFE010000114.1:0-8691 GCA_964403135.1 uncultured Chromatiaceae bacterium
GACAGGGCAGCGCCTTTGCGCGGATGGAGGATCTGGTGTTCGAGGAGAACACGGGCCTGGTGAACTGAGCCCCGCGAACCGGGGTTCGTTTCTCCTGCGACCGCGGCCCTGCCGCGGTTGTTCGTTTATGGGTACGGGAAAACATGGCTAGCAAAGTGGTGATCGTCGAGTCGCCGGCGAAGGCGAAGACGATCGGCAAATATCTCGGCAAGGATTTCCAGATCCTGGCCTCCTACGGGCACGTGCGCGACCTCGTGCCGAAGGAAGGCGCCGTTGATCCCGAGAACCGCTTCGCCATGAAGTACGCGGTCATCGACAAAAACGAGAAGCACGTCGATGCCATCGTCAGGGCGGTAAAGAAGGCCGACGCCGTGTATCTCGCCACCGACCCCGACCGCGAAGGCGAGGCTATTTCCTGGCACCTGCACGAAATCCTCAAGGAGCGCGGCGTGCTCGACGGCAAACCCGTGCACCGTGTAGCGTTCTACGAGATCACCGAGCACGCGGTGCGGGAGGCGGTGGCCAACCCGCGCAAGCTCTCCAGCGACCTGGTCAACGCTCAGCAGGCGCGTCGCGCGCTCGATTACCTGGTGGGATTCAACCTGTCGCCGCTGCTCTGGAAGAAGGTGCAGCCAAAGCTCTCTGCCGGTCGCGTGCAAAGCCCGGCGCTGCGCCTGATCGTCGAGCGCGAGCTGGAGATAGAAGCGTTCAAGAGTCAGGAATACTGGACCATCGAGGCCGACGTGCAGGCGCAGGCGGCGGGCTTCCCGGCACGGCTCGCCGAGTATCGCGGCAAGAAAATCGAGCAGTTCAGCATCGTCAGCGAGACACAGGCGGCCGGCGTGCGCGAGGACCTGCTCAAGGCCGCGGGTGGCCAGCTCCGCGTGCAGGCCATCGAGCGCAAGCAGCGCAAGCGCAATCCCGCGCCGCCGTTCACGACCTCGACTCTGCAGCAGGAGGCCTCGCGCAAGCTCGGCTTCAACGCGCGCAGGACGATGCAGGTGGCCCAGAAGCTGTACGAAGGTGTCGATACGGGCGAGGGCCCGGTCGGCCTGATCAGCTACATGCGTACCGACTCGGTCAGCCTGGCGGCAGCCGCTATCGACGAGATCCGCGAGCTGATCCGGCAGCGCTACGGGGCCGACAGCGTCCCGGCGCGCGCGCGCGTCTACAAGACCTCGGCGAAAAACGCGCAGGAGGCGCACGAGGGCATCCGGCCGACCAGCGCGTTCCGCTCGCCCGACAGCCTGCGTTCTCATCTCAGCGACGAGCAGTTCCGCCTTTACGACCTTATCTGGAAACGCACCATCGCCTGCCAGATGGGTCCCGCCGTCTTCGACATGGTCGCCCTGGACCTCGTCCCCAACGCGGATGCCGCGGCGGCGCGGTTCCGGGGCACCGGTTCCACCCTGGTCATCCCGGGTTTCATCGCCGTTTACCAGGAAGGGCGCGACGACGCGGCCGACGACGACGGCGAACGGCAATTGCCGGCGGTGAAGGAAGGTGAACTGCTCGCGCTCGCAGGGATCCGCAACGAGCAGCATTTCACCGAGCCGCCGCCGCGCTATACCGACGCCACGCTCGTCAAGGCGCTCGAGGAGTACGGCATCGGCCGGCCGTCCACGTACGCCTCAATCATCTCGACGCTGATCCAGCGCAACTATGTCGAAACGGACGGCAAGCGATTCGTCCCGACCGACGTCGGGCGCATCGTCAATGGCTTCCTGACGGATCATTTCACGCGTTACGTGGACTATGGGTTCACCGCGCATTTCGAGGACGAACTCGACGAGATCTCGCGCGGCGAGCGCGACTGGATCCCGGTGATGGACGAGTTCTGGAAGGATTTCGAGGCGCTGGTTAAGGAAAAGGAAGCCAGCGTCACGCGCGACCAGGTCAATCAGTCGCGCGACCTCGGCACCGATCCTGTCAGCGGGCGGCCGGTGAGCGTGCGCATGGGGCGCTTCGGCCCCTTCGTGCAGCTTGGCACCAAGGACGATGCCGAGAAACCGAAATTCGCCGGCCTGCGCCCCGGGCAGAAGATGAATACCGTCACAATGGAAGACGCGCTGGAGCTGTTCAAGCTGCCGCGCAAGCTGGGGCACACGCCGGAGGGCGAGCCGGTGACGGCGAGCATCGGGCGCTTCGGACCCTATGTGCAGTACGGCAAGAAATACGTTTCGTTGAAGCAGGACGACCCCTACACCATCACGCTCGAGCGCGCCCTCGATGTAATCAGCGAAAAGAAAGTTGCCGACGCCAACCGCCTGATCCTCGATTTCGCCGACGCCGGTATCCAGGTGCTGAACGGCCGCTACGGGCCGTACGTCACCGATCGCGAGCGCAACGCCCGCATCCCCAAGGGCCGCGAGCCGAAGTCGCTCACCCTCGAGGAATGCCGCGAGCTGCTCGCCGCCGCGCCAGCGAAGAAACGCGGTACTTTCCGCAAGGCCAAAGAGAAAAAAAGAGGTGCCGGGTCGTAGATTCGCAGTTATTCGGTGCTTTAATGCGCTGCTTGCACGACATGTCATTGCGAATAACTGCGAATCTACGACCCGGCACCCTACGCCAGGCTGCGCTGGCCGTGCGGGCCGGGGGGGTGATCGCTTATCCCACCGAGGCTGTGTTCGGTCTGGGCTGCGATCCGGGTTGCGATGAAGCGCTGCGCCGGATCCTGTCCATCAAGGCCCGACCCGGCGGCGCCGGTTTCATTCTCATCGCTGCCGACTGGGCGCAACTGGCTGGATGGATTGCACCCAGTGCCGCGGAGGCAGCGCGATTGCGCGCCCCGACGCCTGCCCCGACCACCTGGGTCGTCACCGCGGATCGGCGCGCTTCGATGGTCGTGACCGGCGGCCGGCGCACGATTGCCGTACGGCTCACGCAACACCCGGTTGCCTCCGCGTTATGCCGCGCCGCCGGGACGCCGCTGATCTCGACCAGCGCCAACCGCCACGGACGGCGCCCCGCTCGCACCGCGCTGGAGGCGCGCCGCTGGTTCGGCGCGCAGATCGACTTCGTGGTCAGCGGCGAGATCGGCGGTCTGGCCCGCCCCACCGAGATCCGCGAGGCACGCAGCGGCAAAGTGATTCGGGCCGGCTAGGCCCGCCCACCGTACCAGCGCGGCTGCGCTGTCTATAATCGCCACCGTCGATACAGCGACGCGGGAGAGCGACGTGAACCATACCTCGCAGGGGCGGACGATCGCCAGGGCAGGGCTGGCGATCCTGTTGACGATCGCGGCCGGAAGCAGCGCAGCGCCGGTCGACGAGGCCGCCCTGCGGCTGCTCGCCGAGGGCACGCACCGCGCAGCCGGGCATGCGGCGCGCAACGTTTACCGTCACCCCGTCGAGACGCTGACCTTCTTCGGCCTCGAACCCAACATGACTGTAGTGGAAATCGCCCCCGGAGGTGCGGGCTGGTATACAGAGATCATCGCCCCGTACCTCAAGGCAAGCGGTACGTACTACGCCGCAAGCTACGATCCGCTATCGCCGGTCGATTACTACCGGCGCAACGCTCGCACGCTGCAGGACAAGCTCGCCGAGCGGCTCGACCTGTACGGGCACACGATCCTCACCGTGTTCGCGCCGCCGGCGAAGACCGACATCGCCCCGCCGGGCAGCGCCGATCTGGTGGTGAGCTTCCGCAACGTGCATAACTGGATGGAGGACAGCGCCGCGGACGCCGCCTTCGCCGCCTTCCACCGCGCGCTCAAGCCCGGCGGCGTCCTCGGCATCGTCGAGCACCGCGGCGACCCCAACCGGCCGCAGGATCCGCAGGCGGCCTCCGGCTACGTGCGCGAGGACGTGGTAATCGCGATGGCCGAGCGGGCCGGCTTCAAGCTCGATGCGCGCAGCGAGATCAACGCCAACCCGAAGGACGACCGCGACCATCCGGAAGGCGTGTGGACGCTGCCGCCGAACCTCGCACTCGGCGACAAAGACCGCGCAAAGTACGCCGCGATCGGCGAAAGCGACCGCATGACGCTGCGGTTCAGGAAGCCCTGACGCGCCACCGGATGCTCGACATATTCGCCGCCCTGCTCGCGCTCACGCTGGCCGCGCTCGCGGTCATCTACAACACGCGCTTCCGCGATCACCCCTGGGACATCTACTACCCGAAGCTCGCCTGGCTGCGGGCCGGGATGTACTTCTGCTGCTGCTACCTGCTGTCGTATTTCAGCGGTGCCATGGAACTGCTCCTGACGAGCCCCGTGTTCACGGCCGAGCAGCTTGCCGACCCGCAGTGGCGCTGGTTCACGGCGGGCGTCTACCTGTTCATTTTCGCCGCTTACCCCGGTGTATGGGTGTACTTCACACCGGTGTTCGAGCGACGGAAAAACCCGCTGGTTGCAGGTCTTTTCGGCTTCCTGTGGGGATCGAGCTCGGGCCAGCTGTTCCTGTCGGTGTGGCTGCTCGTCGGCAAGCTCGGGCTGCCAGACTGGGGCACCTGGCTCGCGACGTTTTTCCTGCTGGCCGGCTGGCAGCCGAACTGGCACAGCATCTACTGGGACCACTACATCGCGCCCGAGCACGACACGCCGATGACGCAGAAGATCAAGGCGCTCGGCTGCCACATACCGAACCTGGTCGTCGGGCTCACGCACCTCACGCTGTACGACAACTACCTGGTTTTCGCGAGCGCCCAGGTGATCGCCTGCATGTCGGCCGCAATTGGCCTGCGCTTCCCTTCACCATGGGACGAGCCGAGCGCGCAGAACTACGCGCATCGCACCAGGGCGCGTATACCGCGCTGCACCGGCTATATTCCGCAGGACCCGCTAACCGACCCGTACACGCCCTTCTATCCGGGGTGGAAAGGCCCGCTTTCGCCCTAGCCGTCCTGCGAAGCCGTCCGCATTCGCGGGACATCGCCCCGCGCCGCCTGGCGCGGCACCCGTGCCTGACCGATAACCAGCCGATTTGCGCCACTTAAGACGGCGCCGCGAAAGGACCAGCCATGCGATTCTTCACCGCAGCTGCACTGACACTACTGAGCCCGTTGGTTCTCTCAGCGCCCATCGAAAGCACGTTTAACAGCACCCTCGAGGATTGGACCGCCACGAATTTCGTGACCTTCGAGTGGCGCAACGACGATGGCAACCCCGCCGGTTATCTCTACCTTGACAACAACGAGGCGGGACTCGCCTACATCTTCGCGCCCGCTAAGTTCCGTGGTGACCTGAGTGCGTATAACGGCGGAACGATTTTCTTCGACGGCAAGCTGCTTGGCACGGGCGGATCGTTTTACAACAACACCAACTTTGACTACGGCAGCATCCGCATCTCCAACGGCGCGCTCACCGCAACCCTTGATCTGCTCCCCGGTGGCGCAACAGCGCCGACCGGTGGGTGGCAGACCTACCAGGCGCCCCTGACGGCGAGCGCATGGGGGAAATCCGAGAATGACTGGGCAACGCTGTTGAGCAACGTCACTGAAATCCGCATCGGCCTCGAGGCGCTGTTCGGTAACGAAATCCAGGGCATCGACAATGTCCGCATCGACGCAGTGCCCTTGCCGGGTGCTGCCTGGCTGCTGGGCACGGCACTGCTCGCCACCGTATCACGCGCCCGCCGCCGCCCCGGCGGCTAACCCTCCCGGCGCTCCCGTCCGCTAGGATGCGTAGGCGAGTTTCCGGCACTCGGCGTGGCGGAAACAGCTGGCCAGGTGATCGTTGACCAGACCGGTCGCCTGCATGTGGGCATAGATGATGGTGCTGCCGACGAAGCGGAAGCCGCGCTGACGCAGGTCCTTGCTGAGCGCATCGGAAATCGGGCTGGTGGCGGGCAGGTCGGACGGCCGGCGCCAGCGGTTCTGCACCGGCCGGCCGTCGACAAACTGCCAGATGTAGTCGGAAAAACTGCCGAGCTCGTCCTGTAGCCTCAGGAACGCGCGCGCATTGATGATCGCCGACTCGATCTTCAGGCGGTTGCGGATAATGCCGCTGTCATTCATGAGCGCAGCGACGCGTTTCGCGGTGAATCGGGCGACTTTTTCCGCATCGAACCCGGCGAAGGCGCGCCGATAACCCTCGCGCCGGTGCAGGATCGTGGACCAGGAGAGCCCCGCCTGCGCGCCTTCCAGCACCAGGAACTCGAACTGGCGGCGGTCATCGCGCACCGGCACGCCCCATTCGTGATCGTGGTAAGCGAGGTAGGCTTCGCTGACACCTTCGGACCAGGGGCAACGGCGGCGAGCGGTGGGCTTGGAAGTGCGTGCCGGCATGGCCCGCGGATTATCGGGTGCCCGGCCGGGCACGTCGACACCCGGCCGGTATTAAGGTAAAAAGCCAGCAACGGCGAGGCCTTCCGGGCCTGCGCCGCGTGGAATTCCAGCGGAGCATCGCGCCATGACCGACCGGTACGGCGTCATCGGACATCCGATTGGCCACAGCAAATCGCCGGTCATTCATCGGCTGTTTGCCGCACAGACCGCGCAGGACTTGAGCTACGAGGCCTTCGATATCGCGCCCGATGAGCTGCAGGAACGGGTTCGCGAGCTCGTCGGTGAGGGGCTCCGCGGGCTTAACGTCACCGTGCCTCACAAAGAGGCGGTGGCACGGTTCGTCGATCACCTCACGGCGCGTGCGCGACTCGCCAATGCCGTCAACACCATCATCGTTTCGGCCGGAGGCGAACTCGATGGCGACAACACCGATGGCGTGGGTCTTCTCACCGACCTCGTCATGAACCTCGGCGTGACATTGAACGGGTCGCGGATCCTGATTCTCGGCGCCGGCGGTGCCACACGCGGCATCGTGCCGGCATTGCTCGATAGCGGCCCGACGGACCTGTGCATCGCAAACCGCACCCCGGACCGCGCCCGCGAGCTCGCCACGCATTTCGCGAGCATGGGCAAAGTCGAGACCTGCAGCTTCGACGAGCTGGAAGGGCGGGATTTCGGCCTGATCATCAACGCCACATCGGCCGGGCTGCATGGCGAGTTGCCACCGTTTCCGGCCTCGATCCTGCGCCCGCATACAATTTGTTATGACCTGTCGTATGCGATGGGCGCGACGCCATTCCAGTCCTGGGCGCAATCCCATGGCGTGAAGCACGCCTATCAGGGCTGGGGAATGCTGGTCGAGCAGGCGGCCGAGTCGTTCCTGCTCTGGCGCGGCGTCAGGCCGGACACGAAGGCGGTGCGGGAGCGGTTGCCGTAACACCTACGTCTACCGCAGCGTCACGAGCTCCTCGGCCAGCGTCGGGTGAATGGCGACCGTGTCGTCGAAATCGCGCTTCGTCGCGCCCATGCGGATCGCCACCGCGAAACCCTGCAGCATCTCGTCGGCGCCGGGGCCGAAGACGTGGCAGCCGACGACTTTCTGCTCGGGGCCGACCGTCACCAGCTTTACGCGGGCCTTCGGCTTGTACGCCGTAATACCGTTGTAGAGCGGTACGAACTCGCTGGCAAACACCCGCACCGCATCGCCGTGGCGCTCGCGCGCCTGCTGCTCTGTCAGACCGCAGGTGCCCATCGGCGGGTGGCTGAATACCACGGAGGGAATGTTTGCATAGTCGAGATGCCGCTCGGACATGCCACCGAACAGGCGATCGCTGAGGCGACGGCCGGCCGCAATCGCCACGGGCGTCAGTGCATCGCGCCCGGTGACGTCACCGATCGCATACACGCCCTCGACGTTGGTCTGCTGGTACCGGTCGGTGGGAATGAAGCCCGAGGCGTCCGTGGCCACACCGGCCGCCTCGAGTCCGAGACCCGCAGTCTCGGGATATCGACCGATGGCCCAGATCAGGGTATCGAACGGGCCGTGCGTCGCGCCCGCCGCCGTCCGCAACTGCAGCCCGCCCGCGCTCTGCTCCACCGCCGCCGGCACACTGCGCCAGCGCAGGTCCACGCCATCGGCCTGCAAAGCCTCTGCTACTGACGCCTGCAACATCGCGTCGAACCGGCGCAACAGCGCATCGTGGCGAGCGAACAGGGCAACCGTCGCGCCGAGCGCGGCCAGCACACCTGCCAGTTCGACCGCTATATAACCGGCGCCGACCACGGCCACCCGCGCAGGACGAGCCGACAGATCGAAAAAACCGTCCGAAGTGATGCCGAGCGACGCCCCTGGCAAGTCGGGCACCATCGGCTGACCACCCGTGGCAATCACGATATGTCGCGCCTGCAGCACCCTCGTGCCGACAGCTACCGTGCCTGGACTGGTGAGGCGCGCCGTACCGCGCAACAGCTTGATATCCCTCGTCGCGAGGTTGCGCTCATAGATGTCGTTCAGCCGCCGCACATAGGCATTGCGTTTCTCGCGAAGCTGCGACCAGTCGTGGCTGGCATCCGGATCCACCGCAAAACCGTACTCGCGTGCGTCGGCAAGCGCATGGCCGAGCGTGGCGGCGTTCCACATGACTTTCTTCGGCACGCAGCCGACGTTGACGCAAGTGCCGCCGAGTCGGGCCTTTTCGACGAGCGCGACGCGGACACCGTATTGCGCGGCCCGCTGTGCGGCGGCTATCCCGCCGCTACCGCCGCCGATGACAAGGAGGTCGTAATCGTGTGCCATGCCGTCACTCGCGGTTGATCGCTGTTGCGCCGAATCTTAACAGCCGATGTTGGCGGCCAGTCAGGCGTGCCTGTGCAGCCCATGAAGCCGGCTTGCCTAGGCCGCGAAGCTGGCGAGGGCTGCACGAAGTGGCGGCGAATGGACGCCGCCCCGCGCCAGGGCCAGGG
>CAYOFE010000115.1:0-8662 GCA_964403135.1 uncultured Chromatiaceae bacterium
TCGATGCCGGCGTAGATGTCCTCGGTGTTCTCGCGGAAGATCACCATGTCGACGTTGCCGGGACTGCGCACCGGCGAGGGCACGCCCTTGAACCAGCGCACCGGGCGCAGGCACACGTAGAGATCGAGCAGCTGGCGCAGCGCCACGTTCAGCGAGCGGATGCCGCCGCCGATCGGCGTGGTGAGCGGGCCCTTGATAGAAACCAGGTATTCGCGGCAGGCGGCGACCGTCGAATCCGGCAGCCAGCTGTTGAACTGGTCGAAGGACTTCTGCCCCGCGAAGACTTCCACCCAGGCGATCCTGCGCTTACCGCCGTAGGACTTCTCCACCGCGGCGTCGAGCACGCGCACCGAGGCGCGCCAGATGTCGGGGCCCGTGCCGTCGCCCTCGATGAACGGCACGATCGGCCGGTCGGGAACGTGCAGCTTGCCATTCCTGATGCTGATCTTTTCGCCGCCGGCGGGGGCGGTGATGGTCGGTTCGGCCATGATTCGGGGCTCCCTGAAAAGGGGCGCAATTATCAACAGTTTGATGCGTCCGAACAACCCGCGCCGGTTCGCGCGCCGATCTCAGCGCATGCCGTAGGCCAGTTCTAGGTACATTTCCCTATCCCGGCCGGGAAAGTAGCGGTAATTGCCGAAGGCGAAATCGGCCCGTTCCGCGTACAGCTCGTCGGTGGCGTTGTTGATGCGCACCATCAGCGACCAGTCCGGCGAAACTCGCCAGCGTCCGCGCAGGTTCAGCAGGTTGTGCCCGCGATATTCGTGGGCATTCGCCGCATCGATTTCGTGCTCGCCGATATGGGTCCACTCCAGCTCGCCGAGCATCGCGCCGCCGTCCCAGCCAAGGCGCGCCGCGGCCAGCGTGTGCGGGGCGGTGTCGATGTCATTGCCTGACTGGATTAGTTCGCCGCCGGGGGTCACTGCCGAGAACGCATAAGTCTGCCTGGCCCAGGTGCCGGCGAACGCCGTATAGAATCCCTTGGGCAGGCGCAGGTCCGCCTGCAGTTCGACTCCCCGGTGGCGTGACTCGCCGTCGCTGGTGTTGAAGCGGTCCGCATCCTGATAGATGAAATCGCGCTTCTTCATGATGAATGCCGCGAGCTCGATGCGCACGGTACCGGTCTGCAGGCGCAAACCGGCCTCCGCGCTGTCGAGCGTCTCCGAGTCGAGATCGGCCTGGGTCTGCTGCGCCTGCAGCCGATACAGTTCCGTCGCCTGCGGCGGGCGAAAGCCCCGTGTGAGGTTGCCGTATGCAGCCAGCTCCGGCGAAATCCGGTAAAGCAGGCCCAGGTTCGGCGCCAGATTGAAGAACCCGTCGCTGTCGTCGGCCGGCCGGTTGAAAAGACAGTCCGACGGCGCGCACGGGCTGCCATCCTCGCGCGTGTTGCCGGTGAGCATGCGGTTGTCGTAGTCGTAGAGCATGTACTCGGCACGCAGGCCGAGCTGCAGCGTCCAGTCCTCGGCCAGTGCGATGCCGACTTGCGCGTATGGCGCGGCAAGGTAGCTCCAGGCGTCATAGTCGTAGTGCTTGCCCTGCGGACGAACCGGAACGCCGGTGTCCGGTTGCGACTGTGTCTCTTCGAGCCAGCCTCGCGTTACTTCCACGTCCACGCCAGACATCAGCGTGTAGCGCTCGCCGATGTCGCGCTGATTGCTCAGCATCAGGCCACCGCTCCACTGGCCGTTTTCCTCGCGCGGCTGGCCTGGCAGGAAGTGCTGCAGGAAGTCCATCTGCGAACGGTGCAGGTAGGCACGGAAATCCGTTCCGGCCCAGGCGTGATCCGCTGCCGGGATCCAGCGCGCGTAGAACCGCTGGCTGTCGGCGTCGCGGTAGGCCTCGGGATTGGCATTCGAGCGGCGGATCGCCTCGTCCTGGTAGGTGCGGTATCCCTCTATAAAGCCCGCGGTTTCCTGGTCCAGCACGGTTGCCGAAAGTCCGAACTGCAGCAGCCCGGAGGCGATCGCGTGATTCAGTTTCACAAACCCCTTCGCCTGGTCGTAGCCGGCATCCGCGCGAAAATCGCTGTCGTGATCGAGCAGCAGGCCGGCCACGATCGGGTCATCGCCCGCGACACCGTCCCACCGCAGCGTCGTCCGCCAATAGTGGTCGGGGCCGACCTCCCCGGCCGCGGCGAGGCCGGGCTGCCCGCCGGGCGCCGGCAGCAGGAAATTCAGTGTGCCGTGCAGGCCGTTGGCGCCGTACAGCGCGTTGGCCGGCCCGCGCACCACCTCCATTGCCGTGGCGAGCTCGGTTGGGACCTCGAAAAGCTGGTTGACGTTGCAGAACCCGGCCGGGCGGATGGGTATGCCGTCCTCGAGCATCAGGAAGGCGCCGCAGGAACCCGGGCCGGTGAGCACCGGAGAGCGGATCGCGGGCAGGCTTTCCTGCTCGCTGCCGCGGGCCAGCCAGGTACCCGTCGCAGCCGCGCCGAGTTGCGAGACGTGGGTATGCCCCCGGAGTCGGATGTGTTGCTCGTCGATCCGCGCCGTGTTGCCGATCAGCGACAGGGAGGGCTGTGGTTCACGACCCGCGGTGACGACGATCTCCTCGACAAGAGGCGCCGCCGCGGCCGAAGACGGCGGCATTCCCGGCAGCAGAGCCGACACCAGCAGTGTTGCGCCAAGCCTGATCATCGCGAGCGCGATGCCGTTCAGCGCTCGATCGGTTCCAGTACGATGCTCGGCACGTCGCCGATGCGCGAAAAGCGGTGGCGCGATGCCATGTCCGCGAGAGCCCGGTCGCGTTCTTCGCTGGTGGCAAACCAGAGCACGTTCTGCCAGTCGGCGCCGACCAGCCGCGTGAATGGATCGTCGGGCGGAAAGCTGACGCGAATCCCGAAATGGAGTTCGCCGGCGCCCCCCCCGGCCGGCAGGTTGTGTTCATTTGCGACGTTCATGTCACTCACGGATTTTCCTCTGCGGGTCATGGCCGCTGCGCCGGCCGGTCCAGCGTGCGCAACAGCGGCCTGACGATTTTGCCCCAGGCCCGCGACAGGAGCGAGGTTTGCGCCAGCATCCGGTTCTGCCGCGTGGTCAGCCACCCCGGGCAATAGTGGCGCTTGTGTTTCAGCAGGTGACGCAGGTCTTCGCGGGCCAGCATGCGAAAGGCGCGCCCGCGGCGCGGATCGCACCAGGCGATCTCGAAGTCGATCAGGCCGGCTGCACCATCGGCGAGCACCAGCCAGTTTGCCTCGCGCGCGAGGTCGTTGTGTGCAACGCCGCGCCGGTGGACCTGCCGAAGCAGGCGCAGCGCGCTGCGGAAGTAGGCGGGATCGCGAGGTCGGGCAACCTGCATGGGCGCCCCTGGCAGCCAGCTGCGCAGTATGCGTCCCTGATCGCCGCGTACCGAGGCCGGTATGCCGCGCACACCGGCGAGCCGATCCAGCACCGCAAGCTCGCGATGCGCCAGCCAGCGCCAGATCGGCCGCGACCAGGCTGGCGCACGGGCGAGGTCCCGGCAGCCGACCGTGCCGTGCTGCGTGGCGACTGGAATAGTGGATGGGCGAAGCATCGCTGGTTGCCGGCGGCATGATAGGTACGGCCCTCGACGCGATGCAATCGACTGCCTTCCGCAGTGGCGCCGGGCACGGCATTTGGGGGACAATCCTCGCCGACTGCCGGCCGGCGCGCCGGGCCAGGCCTGCTGCGAGATGAATACCCCAAACAATCCGAGCAGGAAGTTTTTCGTCGTCGACGGCCCGGTGCAGCCGGACCAGCCCTCCTACGTTGTCCGCGAAGCCGACCACCAGCTGCACGCCCGGCTGCGTGACGGCGAGTATTGCCACGTGCTGGCGCCGCCACAGACCGGCAAGACCAGTCTCATGGCGCATGCCACGCGACGCCTGCAGGCAGTCGGCGTGCGAGTGGCGACGCTGGACCTGGTCGACATCGGCAGCCGGCACGCGGCCGAGGATCCGGCGCGCTGGTATTACAGCTTTGCGTATCGGATCGTGCGCGAATTGCGCATCCGTGCCGACATGAACAGCTGGTGGCAGGAACGTGTCGGCCTGACGATCATGCAGCGGCTGCGCGATTTCTTTCTCGAAATGGTGCTGGTCGAGGTGCGCCAGCCCGTGGTCATCTTCATCGATCGCCTCGAGGCAATTGCCGATCAACGCGCGGTCTGGGAAATTCTCGATGCCATTCGCGCCTGTTTCGATGCGCGCGTGACGGTGCCCGAATACCAGCGGCTCACCTTCGTGCTGCTCGGCGAGATTGGGCCGGTGCGCGCGCTGCCAGCCGACAAGAACTCGCCGTTTGCCGTCAGCAGCGCGATCGAGCTCAGTGACTTCACGCCGGAGCAGCTGCGCGAACTTTGCCGCGGGCTTGGCTACTCCGCGGAGGACACCGCCGCGCTTGCCGACCGGCTGTGGCACTGGACCAGCGGCCATCCCTACCTGGCGCAAAAGACTCTGCGGGCCCTGGCGCGGCAGCGGGCGGCTGCGCCCGTTGCGGCGGCAGTCGACAAGGCCGTTGCGCGGCTGTTCCTCGGCCGCAACGCCACGCGCGAGGAGCCGCATCTGTCGATCGTCACGGAACGGATAATGGAGCGGAGGCCACGCCGCGTCGCGCGCCTGTCCGCGTACGGGCGGGTGCGCAAAGGCCTTGCCGTCAGCACGGATCGCAACCGGCGCGAGCATCGCGACCTTCTCGATGCCGGCATCGTCGTCGATGCGGACGGCCGGCTTGCCGTGCGTAACCGGATCTACGCCGAGGCGTTCACCGCGCACTGGGCCAATCGCAACCTGCCGTTTGGCTGGGCGGGGCCGGCGGCCGCGGCCGCCGTACTGGCGATCGTCGTGACGGCGCCGGTCTGGTATGCCAAGTGGCTGCCGGCACCGTACGCGCGGATTCTTACCGGTGCGACAAAGGATTTCGTGGCGGCGCAGGACGCCTGGCAGCGCCTGCGCCGGTTCCCCGGGCTGACCACCACCGCCGACAACCTGTTCCTCGAATACCTCACGCGGCAAAGTCAGCGCGCCGTGCGCCTGAGCGAGGTGCAGCGCATCGGGGAGCGCATTCAGCCGCTGCCGGGCGGGGAAGAAAGGGCCGCTGAGCTGCTGACGCAGTTCTGGGACCGCCGCGCCAACCTGGCGGCCCAGCGCGGCGATCGCGATGCGGCGCTCATGTATCGGTTGAAGAGCCTCGATCGGCCGGATCGGGAGCGCGAGCAGCGGCTCGCGGAGCTGCTGGGCGAGGATCTGAAGCACCTTATCGCGACGATCCGTCCGCCGGCGACAATCCGCGCTATCGAACTGGACACGGGCGCCCGGCTGCTTACGGCGCTCGATGAGAACGGCGAAATCTCGGTATGGCGGCTGGGCGAGACTGCCGCGCAACGCGTGCAACGGCTCACGCTCAGCGCCGAGGAGATCCAGCCGCTGCAGCGCCGCGTGGTGCATCAGCGCGGCCGCTTCGCCCGGCGTTTGGGCCTGGTGATCCGGCTCGAACATCCGCGGCCCACCGACGTCGAGATCGTGCTGCAGGCCCCGTCGGGGCAGCGCGCTGTGCTGCGCGCCGAGGAATCGCAGCGCGTCGTCCGCGCGGGCGAGTTGCGCTTCGACTCGTCGCGTAACCGGACGCTGCTGCCCCTGCTCGAGCACAGCGTCACGGGCACGTGGACGGCGTGGATTGCCGACACGCGCATCGGTGCTGCGGGCAGGCTGGTCGGCTGGGAGCTGGAACTGGACGGCACCGCCGCGCTACCGCCGCCGGAAGCCGCGGCGGCGCCGGCGGCGATTCCCGAACCGCGCCTGACACACCAGATCGGCAGCGCACTCGGGCCGGGCGGGCGGCGGGCGCTGAGCTGGCCGTCGGATCCGGCTTCGCGCGGCGACCTGCTGGTCTGGGACGTGGCGAGCGGCGCGGTCACCGCACGCCTGGCGCGTCCGGCGCATAGCGCGGGAGCGCGTTTCGTGCTCGGGCACTCGGCCGTGCTGATCGCGGGCGAGCGCGAGCTGGAATTGCGCGAATCGGCTGCCGGGAAGCCCATCGGGCGCATTGCGCTCGGCCCCGGCGCGGAGCCGTTGATTTCCGATACCGGCCGATACCTCGTGATGCGCACAGTCACCCGCGACGGCGCCGGCGCGCTGGTGGTGTGGGACCTCAAGGACCTGCGCCAGCTCGGCCAGTTCCTCACCGGTATCGAGGCCGACGCGATTGCGATCGACTCCAGCGGCCGGATTCTGGCGGTCGGGGATGGCGAGCGTTTCGTGCGCTTATGGTCGGTTCGCGATCAGGCGCTGGTGGCCGAGTGTCAGCACGATGCCCCGCCGCGATCGATTCGCTTCGATGCGCGAGGCCGGTGGATGGCCGTCGAGGATGCCTCCCATCGGTTGCAGATCTGGTCGATCGGGCCAGGGTGTACGCTGGCCTTAGCGCGGCCTGGCAGTGGCGCATGGCTGGTCGGTTTCGCGCCTGATCGTGATATCGCGGTGGCGGGCGATTATGGCCGCGGCTTCAGCGTGTGGTCGTTGCCGGACGGTGACCGGCTCGGCCCGGCTCTGCAGCCCGGCATGGGCGGCGCCGGCGCCGCCCCGGGCGTACCCACCGCGCGGCCGCTGCTCGATCCGGCGCTCGGCCTGGTGCTGACCTACGATGGTCGCAAAGCACTGAAATTATGGAGGCCGCTGTTGTCCGCAGAAACGCCGGAAGCGGTGACGTTGCCCGGGCACACGCTCTGGACCGAAGACATTGCGATCAGCCCGGACGGACAACTCGCTGCGCTCGGCACGCGCTCGGGAGACGTGCGTGTCACGCCGCTCGGGCAGGGGCTCACTGTCGGCGATGCGGCCGACCCGGCTTTCATCGGGCATCTGTCGGCGGTTACGCGGGTGGCATTTTCCAGCGACGGCAAACTCGTAGCCAGCGGGTCACTCGAGGGCGTGGTGCGCATCTGGGACAGCGAAAGCGGTGCGCCGCGCGCGTTTTTCGCCGCGCACCTCGACGGTCCGGTGCGGGACCTGGTGTTTCTGCCGGGAAATGTGCACGTCGTCGCGGCCAGCCGCCGCACCGTCGCCGTGACCGACGTAACCACCGGCGCAACCGCGGGGTCGCTGCAGATCCAGGCCGAAGATCCGCGGCTGGAGGCCGGTCGCGACGGAGAATCTATTTTTATCGCCGGCGACCGTGACGGCATTACCCGCTGGGATTGGCGCAGCGGCACAAGGCTGGAACTCGGTGAGGCCGGGCTTGGCGTGCGTCGCATCGCGGTCAGTCCCAAGGGGGACTTTCTCGCCACGGCGGGCGAGGACCGCGTGGTACGGGTGTGGCGGCCGGAAACCGGCGCCGCGATGCGCCGGACCGTGACCGCTGGCGCACCGGTCGACGGGTTGTGGTTCATCGACGAGCACCGTGTGCTGGTCCAGGCCGGCGCGTGGCTGCATGCCCTGGAGGTGACGTCGTCCGGGCTCGATGCCATCTCCAGTCGCATGTTGCCCGATGGCGGAACGCTGGTCCGGCCAATGGTTGGCGGACGGGAGCTGTTGCTCGTAAGCAATCCGTTTTCGGCCGTGCCCGCGGTGCAGCGGGTGCCGATGCAGGAGTCCTGGGCAGCCCAGTCGGAAACCGCGCCGGCCGAGCTTCAGGCCGAGCTGACATCGCGCCTGCATCTGGCCATCAACGAGATGGGCGAGGCGAGGCCACTGGAATCCAATCTCGATTGAGGAATCGCCCGTATGTCGGAACACAAGGCAACCATCCGCTGGCAGAACGACAGCGCAAGCATGGACTACGAGCGCTATCCGCGCGATCACACCTGGTCGGTGGCGGGCAACCTGATACCGGCCTCAGCGGCGCCCGAATTCAAGGGTGGGGCCGGGCGCGTGGACCCGGAAGCGGCGCTGGTAGCGGCGCTCGCCTCCTGTCATATGCTGACCTTTCTCGCCATCGCCGCGCGCAAACGCCTGGTCGTCGCCAGCTACACGGACAGCGCCGTCGGGTGGCTGGAAAAAAATGCAGCAGGCCAACTGGCGATGACTCGCGTGGAACTTCGTCCCGAGGTTCAGTTTGCGCCGGACACCGGCATATCCGCCGAGGAACTTTCGCGGTTGCACGACAGCGCGCATCGCAACTGCTTTATCGCCAACTCGGTGAAGACCGAGGTGACGGTACGATCGGCGCCGTAACCCGCCGATGCGGGTCTAGCGGGTCTCCCGCAGCAGGTAGTCGAGGATACGGCGATTGCGCTCAGCGCTCATCTCGTAGCCGATCATCGGCGGATAGCGCATCCGGTTGTGAGGAATGACGGTGGCAGGGCTCTCGATGAAGGCCGCCATCGTTTCCGGGGTCCACACGAAACCGCGTTCGCGCGCCGCGAGAAAGGCTTCCGAGTAGGTGAACCGGCTGACGACGGCGGCCGGCTTGCCGAATATGCGGTGCAGGTTCGGGCCAACACGGTTCTCGCCACCCGCCTCGAGGGTGTGGCAGAACCGGCACCAGACAAAGGCCTCTTTCTGCGCGGCGAGCTCCTGCTCGCTGATTTCCGGCGGAGGTTCGGCGTAATAGTCCGGCAGGTCCTTGCCGGCGAGCAGCCGATCGATTTCCGCCTGCGGTATGACGTTATCGGAGCCGATCGGCACCACGCCGAACCACCAGTAAGGGAAGTAAAGCGCCAGCCCGAAGAAGGCGAGCAGCACCAGTGCCTGAAGGCTGCGGGTTGC